>DXFG01000023.1 GCA_019114545.1 Candidatus Blautia pullistercoris
AGGTCAGGGTTCCGTCCGGAGAATGGATATTTCTGCGGCCAAGGGCCCGTATCCTGGCCAGAAGCTCTTTTGGCATAAATGGTTTCGTAAGATAATCGTCGGCCCCGCAGTCCAGACCTGTTACCTTGTCGTCCACATCGCTTTTTGCCGTCAGCATAAGAATCGGCGTCCGGATCCCTTGGCGCCTTGCCTCCTTTGTGATTTCAAATCCATTTTTCCCGGGCAGCATCACATCCAGAATTGCCACGTCATAGACATCCGTTTCTATGGCATATAGTCCCTGGATCCCATCCCCCCAGTGATCCACCTCATAGTTTTCCTGACGCAGTATTTCGCACAAAGCCTGGGCCATTCTCTCTTCATCTTCTACAAGTAATATTCTCATCTTCCACCTCTCTCATCTGCAATCTTCCCTGCTGTATAGTTTTCAGCGCCGCTTCGGTTCTGCTATTATTCTATATAGTATACAAAAAAGATTGAAGCAATATTGAATTTTATAAAAAAACAGCGGCAAAACAGATTCTAATCTGATGCCGCTGTCGGTAAATGCCTTTATGGAACTACCACGATATTTTCATATTTCTGAAAGCTTTCATCTGGAAGCCTGTCTGTAAGAATAAGCCCTTCTTCAAACCCTCCGAAAGTTACCGGACTCGTATGGTAGAACTTGCTGCTGTCACAGAGGATATACGCCTGTTGAGTGTGTGCCAGAGCGCATTTCTTTATCATAGCCTCATTGATATCCGGAGTGGAAAATCCTGAAGAAGGACTGGCTCCGTTGGCTCCCCAGAAGCCTTTGGTAAAGTTAAATTTTTTTAGATTTACATAAGCCTCGTTCCCCACAATAGCCTCTGTAGCTGCCTTCACCTCTCCGCCAATCAATATCACCCGGAATCCATTCTCCGCCAGACGAAGGGCATGGGAAACGGCATTGGTAACAAAAGCCGCAGAACGTTCTGTAAGATAAGGGATCATGGCTCCTGTAGTAGTGCCTGCATCCAGGTAAACAAAGTCCTCCGGCTCCACAAGAGAAGCCGCATATCTTCCGATCCGGTTTTTCTCCTCACGATAGAGTTCCCGCCTTTGAGATACCTGCTCTTCTCTAAGCATGACCCGTCCTTCAGGCCTCACCGCCCCTCCGAAGACTTTGGTAAGCACTCCTTTTTTATCCAGTGCATTCAGGTCCCGGCGTATGGTGGACTCTGATGTGTGAAAATACTCTTTCAGCTCCTGAAGAGTGACACTTCCTTTCTGATTCAGAAGCCGAAGGATTTCTTCCTGTCGCTGTTCCGTCAGCATATGCTTTCCCCCTTAGAAAATTTTGTTGTGCCTTCTGCTGCCTCTTATTCTACACAACTTTCTTTTTGAGGGCAACTGTTTTCCCTATCTTCCTCCGCTGACAGATTCCTTTCTTCTATGCTTCTGCCTTCTTCTTTAGCACACCCAGAAGCAGTGCGCCGATCACAGTGCCTGCCACCAGAGATATCAGATACATCAGGGGGTTCTCCACTACCGGAAATACGAAAATACCTCCATGGGGAGCCATAAGCGTACAGCCAAAGGCCATAGACAGGGCTCCGGAGACTGCGGACCCGATCATACAGGAAGGCAACACATGAAGAGGATCGGAAGCAGCATAGGGAATGGCACCTTCTGTTATAAAGGCCAGCCCCATAATAAAGTTTACAGGCCCGGATTCTCTCTCCTGTTTTGTAAACTTATTTTTAAACAGCAAAGTTGCCAGGGCAATGGCACATGGAGGCACCATACCACCGATCATAACAGCTGCCATAATATCATAATTCCCTGCAGCAATAGAAGCTGTTCCAAATACATAGGCTGCTTTATTAAAAGGTCCGCCCATATCAATGGACATCATTCCTGCCACAATAATTCCCAGAAGGATCTTGCTTCCTCCTCCCATATTTGTCAAACCTGTATTTAACGCTGTATTCAATGCACCGATGGGAGGCTCTATCACAAAGTTCATGATCAGCCCCATAAACAGAATCCCAAAGAAAGGATATAAAAGTACCGGAGCGATTTTTTCAATAGATGCCGGCAGTCTGTCAAAAACCTTTTTCAGAAGAACAATAAGATAACCGGCAATAAATCCTGCTGCCAGGGCGCCCAGAAATCCTGATTTCCCGTTGGCAGCAATCATTCCGCCTACAAATCCCACAGCCAGACCTGGACGGTCCCCAATACTCATGGCAATAAAGCCTGCCAGCACCGGAAGCATGAATCCAAAAGCTACATTTCCAATCTCTCGGAGCTGAGCGGCTACAGGGGTAATAGAACCGAAGTTTGCCCTGGCTTCCTGGGAAAGAGTATTCATATCCACACTCAGACCATCAATCAGGAAGGCCAAAGCGATCAGGATGCCTCCCCCTACCACAAAAGGCAGCATATGGGAAACACCGTTCATCAGCTGGGTATATACCTTATGCCCTGCCCCTCCTGCTGAACTATTCTTTCTCTCTGTCTTCGGACTGTCTGAGTGGTAGATCGGAGCGTCCTGCCTCATGGCTCTGTCCATCAGCTGCTCCGCCTTGCTGATACCGTCAGACACCGGGCATTCGATAAGATGCTTACCGTCAAATCTCTCCATAGGCACATTGGCATCTGCAGCAACGATCACGCAGTCCGCCTCTTCGATTTCTGTTTCTGTCAATACGTTTTTAGCCCCTCCGGATCCCCTGGTCTCTACTTTAATCCGGCAATTCTTTTTCCTGGCCGCTTTTTCCAGCCCTTCTGCAGCCATATAGGTATGAGCGATTCCTGTAGGGCAGGAAGTCACCGCAACGATCCTGCAGACTTTTCCAGATGAATCTTCCAGGGTCTGAGAAGCCAGCTGTTCATTCAGATCCGGCTTTTCTTCATCTGCCTTGTCCACGATTTTCAGGAATTCTTCTACTGTGGAAGCATTCTGAAGGTTCTGAACAAACGTTTCATCCATCAGCAGTGTAGAAAGCTTGCTCAGCACGTCCAGATGTATATTGTCCCGGGTGTTCGGAGCAGCAATAAGAAAAATCAGATGAACCGGCTCCCCATCCAGCGCATCAAAATCCACACCATCTTTTACTACCATAGCTGCAAGGCCGGGTCGTATAACGGAATCTCCTTTTCCATGAGGGATCGCAATCCCTTCTCCTACGCCTGTGGTGCTTTCCTCCTCTCTTGCATACACCTGCTGACGGTAAGCTTCCTTGTCCCGTATTTTTCCGCTTTTTACCATCAGTTCTACCATCTGGTCAAGAGCTTCCTTTTTGGTTGCAGGAGCACCTGTCAGAGAAATACTCCTGGGATCCAGCAATTCTGTAATTCTCATATCTTTTTCTCCCTTCTATTTGTATATCACAGACTGTTTTACATGTCTGTAAACTTCTTCCACTTCTTCCTTTGTGGCCAGATTCTCCGAAAAAGCGCTGGCGCTCCCTGCAGAGACTCCCATACAGAATGCATATTCATAATCTTCCTTCGCAAGCCATCCTGCCAGAAAACCAGCCACCATAGAATCTCCTGCCCCTACAGCATTAACCAATTCTCCTTTTGGAGCAGGAAGCATGTAGACCTCCCCGGTTTCATCAAGGAGTACCGCACCCTGTCCTGCCATGGAAACCAGTACATTCCTCGCCCCTTTCTCCTGCATCTTTCTGGCATATGGGACCACATCTTCTCTGTTCTCCAACTTCACATTAAAAATTGCCCCCAATTCATGATTATTAGGTTTAATTAAAAAAGGCCTGTATTCCAAAACATTAAGTAAAAGCTCTCCGGTAGCATCTACCACTGCCAGAATTCCTTGTCCCTCCAGTCGTCTGAGTATATCCCTGTAAATAGACTCCGACATTGTCTTTGGAATACTGCCTGCCAGTACCAGAGTGTCGCCTTCTTTCAGTTTTTCCAGCTTCTGAAGCAGCTTTTCTGTTTCTTCGGATCTGATATCCGGTCCCTGACCGTTGATCTCGGTTCCATCAAAATCCTTCATTTTGACATTGATTCTGGAATACCCACTCTCCAGATGGATAAAATCGCTGTTCAGTCCCATTTCTCCAATTCTTTTTTCGATCTCCTCTCCGGTAAATCCTGCGCAGAATCCAAGAGCTGTATTTGGAATCCCCAGGTTTTTCAGCACTGTGGAAACATTAATGCCTTTTCCTCCCGGAAGCATCTGCTCCTTTACAGTCCGGTTAGTCTTTCCAAGCTGAAAGCCGTCCACAGAAATGATATAATCCAGAGACGGATTGAATGTAACTGTATAAACCATTTCTTTTCCTCCTTTATGCTTTTATTATACATCAAACTCATTCATTTTCAATCATATTAATTCACAATATTTCCCTTTTATTTTTAGTAACCTTTCACAATCATTCATTATTTCATTCACATTCGTTCATTTTGTTTTAAAATCAATTTTCACCCCCTGATTTGCAAAGCCAAACAGCAAAAACTGTCCATTTCAATTAAAAATGGAGCTGCAGTTTTATCTAGAAAACTCAGCTCCACACTCTCATAAATTTTTATTTTTTTCCATCTCTCCCAGGCCATTTTCAATAGCCTCAACAGCCGCCGCTAAAGCTTCTTTTTCTTCAGGTCCTTCGCTGGTGATCACGATTTCCTGTCCCTGGATCACTCCTGCTGCCACAATGTTCAGAATGCTCTTCAGATTAACAACTCCCTTAACGTTATTTTTTTCATAAGCAAACTGCAGCTTGGCATCATATTTCAATACGCTGTTTGACAACACAGTAGCTGTTCGCAGATGAAGCCCTGATGGATTTATAATTTTTACTTTTTGACTGACCATAATGTTTTCCTCCCCGTCTTATATTCCCAGCGCAGCCTTGGCGAGGCGGTCAACTGCCTCGTTCAGTTCCACGCCGCTGTGACCTTTTACTTTATGAAAAATTACTTTCACATTTTTTAAACTGTCATAAAAATTTTTGTAACGGATGGTACCCGGCTTATTTCTTTTCCATTCTCCCGTTGCCCAGGATTCAATTCCCTGATAATCATAATACAGATGAAGGACCTTGATATTTCGCTTTTCGCAATAATCCATGGCCGCCATGGCACCTTCCAGTTCTCCTGCCACATTTCTCATAGAAATGTCCTCGCCGCCCCGGAAGGCCTGGCTCATTTCTGTCCGCTCCCCTTGATACAGTAGGATACATCCATAGGAATAAGCCTTCTTATCCTGGTCAAAGCTGCCATCCACATAAGCTGTGCAGCATTCTTCTTCCGGAAATCCGGAAGGGGGAGCCTGATCTCCCTTTAAATAGCGCTCTGCCTCCTCCGGCGTGGAGAAGCTTTTATATTGTGCGCCGGAATATCCGTTTACACTGGCTTTGCAGGCTTCCCATGTAGTAAATATCCCTGTGGACCTGCCCTTTTTTACTGCATAATATTTTTTTGCCATAGTTTTCCCTTCCCCAGTGCCTCCTTACTTTCGGAACTGTCATTCCATACACTGGTCTGTCGGATTGATAAAGCTGTAAAAATGTATGGTCTCCATGTCATAGGGAATTCCCGCCCCATGACTTCCCATAAACATAAGTTTTCTGTGACACCCGTGGTCCGGTGCAAAGGCCAGGACAGCAGGGTGTTCCTTCCAGGATTCTTTTATCCTGTCATAAATTTTCAAAAACATCTCGATATTTTGATCAAGGGCTTCCAGCGCACGGCTGCCTTCCGGTCCAAAACGGTGCATCATATAATCATAGTTACCATTATATAGAACCATAAAGTCATATTTGTCTTTTTCTATTAGATCCAGTGCCTTTTCGTTGCATTCCTCTACGGTAGGATAAATGAAATAATCTATGTTTCTCCCCAGAAATATCCTGGAAATGCTGTCTCCCTCTGTAGAAATGACCGCAGCTTTTTTTCCTTCTTTTACCAGATAGTCAAATACGGTGTCCACCTGAAGGACGGGTTTTCTGTATTTCATGATCCCATGTTCCTTGGGCGCAAGACCTGTATACATGGTTGCGAAACATACAGGCGTTACCGGGGGATAGGCCGTATGGATCTTCATACGAAGCTGTATCCGCTTTTCCAGCTCTGCAAATTTTCTCTGATATTTCCGGTAAAGCCACATTCCGATGGCATCGGGGTTATAAAAAAACACCCTTCTGCTGCCCCTTCCTGTCAGTTCCCGATTGGCCATATCCAGCACTTTTTCATGGGGCTCCTCCATTTTCCTGCCCGGCGTTATATCCAAAAGCTTCAGGATCGTAGCAGCTGTCTGCCCGATTCCATGCTCATGATCCATTTGTATACTTTCCCCCTCCGCATTACAGTATCACCGGCTTATCTAATGTCCGGTATCCGGCTCCGTTCTGAAACCCTCAAAATAAATCCGTCAAAATTTTTTCATGCAAAAATCTCCCGTAATCCTGACAGTTTCCAGTATTGCATGTTAAAAAAAAACACATTTTCATATGTATTTTATCACATACCACTTCATTTATCATTCTTTTTTTCATAAAACTTTTGAAAGAAAAGTGCTCTTTCTTTCTGGCCAAAACAAAGCTGCTGTATCCGGCAAAATCTAAGCCGAATACAGCAGCTCTGTTATTATAAAAACAATATAAGATTCTATGACAGCTGCTCCAGAACCCAGTTCACGTCATCTGTAGTTTTCAGGGTCTCCAGAAGTGCTTCATCTTCCAGCAAAGTGCAAAGTTTGCTTAACAGATCCAGATGTTCATCGCCGATTCCTGCAATACCAAATACCAGCTGGGCTTTCTCGTCGCCGAAATCTACCCCTTCCGGGTACTGGATAAATACAATGCCGGTTTTCTTTACTGTACTCTTGGCCTGGGTAGTTCCGTGAGGAATAGCAACACCCATGCCCATATAGGTGGTCACCAGTTTTTCGCGTTCCTGCATGGCCTCCACGTAGGAATGATCCACATATCCCAATTTTTCCAGCAATTCTCCCGCAGCCTGGATTGCTTCTTCTTTGCTTACCGGTTTCTGTCCCAGTTTGATCCCCTCTGCCACAATCACCTGTTTCTTAATAGGGGTATCTGGAATAACAATATCTGTGTTTTCCCCTGCCGGTGCCGCCGGAGCGTCTCCTGTGGTAAGCTGGACATACAAAGCGTCCAGCGCCGGATCCGCCAGGAAGTTTCCAATAGTGATCAGCTGCGCATTGGGAGCCGCTTTTTTTGCCCGGGCTGCCAATGTAGTCTGGACCACGGCAATGTCACAGTCCTGTGGAATATTATCTACGGAAGTGTTGGAAACGGAAATATCCGGCCGGTCGTTTTTGATACGGTTCCGGAACTTTGTGGCCCCCATTGCAGAAGATCCCATTCCTGCATCACAGGCGAAGATGATCTTCCGGACTTCAGTAGAACGTTGGATGGTGCCAGGCACCACAGCTTCCCCTTTTGAAACACTCTTCATAGAAGCCACTTCGCTCTGAGCCTCTTCCAGACTCTTGCCCCCTGCCAGTTTTACAATAGGCGAGGCTACGGCAAAGGATATGCCTGTGGCCAGCACTACTCCAATCAGCACTTTCACCATATCTGATCCCGGAGTCATCATCAGGTAAGCAATGATGGAACCCGGGGAAGCAGGACCTACAAGTCCGCAGTCTGTAAGACTGAACCAGAAGATTGCCGCCATATTCCCCAGAATAGGCGCAACGATCACCAGAGGATTCATTAATATGTAGGGGAAATATATCTCATGAATACCGCCCAGCAGATGTATGATCACTGCTCCGGGTGCAGAATCTCTTGTCACTTTATCTTTGCAGAAAAACATATAGGCAAGGAGAACGCCCAGGCCAGGGCCCGGATTAGGCTCCAGCATATACATGATGGATTTTCCTGCATCTGCTGCCTGAGCGGTAGCAAGTGGTGTAAAAATCCCATGGTTGATGGCATTATTTAAGAACAGCACCTTGGCCGGTTCAATAAATACTGCTACCAAAGGAAGGAGACTGTTCTGTACCAGAAGATTAACGCCTGCAGACAAAACAGCCAGGATCGCGCTCATAATCGGTCCGATGGCTACATAGCCGATCATGGCCAGGAGCATACCGATGATACCGGCAGAGAAATTATTGATCAGCATCTCAAAGCCGGCCGGCATATGTCCTTCCATAACCTGGTCAAATTTTTTGATGCAAAAGCCTGCCAAAGGTCCCAGGATCATAGCTGCCATCAGCATTGTGATGCTGGTATTGCTCATAATCGCTCCGATTACAGCGATGGCGCCTACCACTCTTCCCCGGTCTCCGCCGATCATGCGTCCTCCGGTAGAAGCGATCAGAATAGGGATCAGATAGGTAAGCATGGGCCTTACCAGACTGTTAAATCCTTCGTTGGGTATCCATCCACTGTCGATAAATAAGGCTGCCAGAAAGCCAAAAGCGATCAGGGCACCAATATTCGGCATAACCATTGCCGATAAAAATTTTCCGAATCGTTGAACATAATTTTTCACAAAAACCCACCTCCATGAACTTTTCTGATCAATGGAGTTTTGGTTCAGCCTTTTTCTTTACAAAACCTGCACGCCGTATCTTTTACACTGGACCAGGAACTCTTTGGGAAGCTTTCCGTCAGAAACCACGATATCAATGTCCGAAAGCTGCCCAAAGCTGAAGCTGCATTTTACCCCAACTTTTGAAGAATCCATCAGGGCGATCACCTGGTCGGCCTTGCGGATAGCCGTCTGCTTCAAAAAAGCCTCATCACTGATACCGCAGGAAAATCCCACTTCCGGATGAAAGCCGGTGACCCCCAAAAAAGCCTGGTTAAAGTTTACCCTCTCCAGTTCCCGGATCGCAGAAAATCCACACACACTCTGGCTGTAGCGGTTTAATTTCCCTCCGGGGATCATTACCGTAGGCTTAGACAGATTTGCCAGCTCTGTGGCACAGCTCAGTCCGGTTGTGTAAATCAAATAGGATATATCCGGAATCTGCCCTGCAAATATGGTGGCAGTGCTTCCTGAATCCAGAAAAAAAGTCGTGTCCGGTCTCAGCAGGGACAGGGCTTTTCGGGCAATTTCTTTCTTTTCGGAAATATTGTGGAAAGATTTCCGGTTCAGAAAACCGTCCGTTCCAATGATCACCTGTACGGATCTGGCCCCTCCGTGGACCCGCAGGATCTTTTTCTCCTGATCCAGACACTTTAAATCCGTGCGAAGGGTCATTTCCGATACATCCGGAAATTCTTCTTTAAGCTGTGCGAAGGTAACGGTTTCTTTCTCATTAATCAGCTGAACAATCGCATTTCTGCGCATTTCCATTGAATCCATTTTATCAGTCCTCCTGTCCGTGTCAGGATAATACGGACAGGATATCCTGACACTGATTAATCTTCAATAAAGTTTGCCAGCAGATACTCCTCTGCTTCCGGACACCACAGTCCCTTGTGTGCATCTACGATGTCTGCCAGTTCCACCAGACGTTTGTCTCCTTCTTTCTCCCCTTTTTCCCGCAGGTCTGTCAGGGCAGTCAAAGGCATGGAAAGGTGGGTATAGATCAGTTTCTTTCCTCCGGGGATCTTTGGCAGATTTAAAGTTGTTTCTGCAGCAGCATCCAGACCTCCGATATGGGTGACCATAACGGAAGGATCGATACGTCCCTGAGCGGTCAGCTTCAGAGATTCGATCATATCAGCGGTATTGCCGCCGGTAGTTCCCATTACATGAGTCGAATTATAGTGTACGTCATAGAAATTCATAGTAGCGCTGAAGTTTTTGTCTGTAGGTCCGGCGAAGAAATTCAGACATCCGTCTCTTCCCAGGATAGCGCTGGACTGGGTAACGACTGCTGCCACAGGGGCATAGCAGAATACGTCATCATAGCCTTTTCCGTCGGAAATCCGCATAAGCTCTGCCACCGGATCTTCAAAGTCGCCTGTATTTACAAAGTGCAGTTCAATACCGTCTTTGGCAGCTTCTTCTGGCGGAAATAAAGCAGCCGCTCTGTCCAGACGTTCCTGGTTCAGATCTGTCACAACAATCATAGAAGGACGGATATCTCTATGAAGAGCATAAGTCAATGCACCCAGCCCCATTGGTCCTGCACCAGCCATGATCGCCAGTTTTCCGCCTTCTTTAATGCCCATCTGGTGGGTATAAACACCCATCTGAGTATGATAAGCAGCATTAAATGCTCCAATGCTGCAGGACATAGGTTCAGCCAGAGAAGCCTCATAATAAGCACGCCCTTTGTATTCCAGGAGACATCCCAACTCCATAACTTCTGCCGGGATCACGCAGTATGTAGTATCTCCGCCGAAAAATTCATAAGAATACCCTGGACTCCACATAGTTCCCTTATAGTTCAGAGCCGGCTGCAAAGTAAACTTCATGCCGGGTTTAAAGGTATCCTGATGATTCTTTCCTACCTTTACAATATCTCCTGCAAATTCATGGCCCATGATCGCCGGATGTTCCGCTACGTCCTCATGAACACGTTTATGAGCAGTTCCCAGAATCGCACATTTGTAAGTAGACATGCAGATACTGTCAGAAACCACCTTAACCAGGATCTCATCATCTGTAATTTCGGGAAGTTCAAACTCCTCCAGACGTAAATCATTTGCTCCGTGAAGCCGTACACCTTTTGCTTTCATAATTCATTTCCTCCTTCATCATAATGAACTTTTTATATTTTTGCAACAAAAAACACTTTTGAAACAAAAGTTTTCCTATACCTGGCGATACACAACCTTTGGAATCAGTTCCTGTATCACCGAATACTCGGCAGCCTGAGTTCCGCTGCACATTACATTGGCTGCTCCTGTTGCTGCAGATAGACGAACGGTGTCTTCCAGGGTCATACCAGATTCTTCCGCAACTGCCAGGGCTCCGACAACACTGTCTCCTGCACCTACCGTACTTCCAACCGGAACTTTCAGCCCTTCCGCATAGAGAGCTTTTTCTTTTGTTACATATAGAGCCCCGGCACTGCCCATTGATACCACTACCTTTTCAATCCCATACTTTTCCATCAGGTCCATGGCTACCTGCTTCAGCTCTTCTGGTGTCTTCAGCGTCCTTCCAACCAGCTGAGACAGCTCATGATCATTAGGCTTGATCAGATAAGGGGACGCTTTCAAACCTGCCTTTAGCAATTCTCCGTCTGCATCAAGGATGACCTTGGCGCCTTTCTCCCTGAATGCTTTCGTCCACAGGAAATAAGTTTCTTTTGGAGAACCCTTGGGCATGCTTCCTGAAATGACTGCAATATCTCCCTGGGAAACCTTTTTCAGCAGTTCCTTCAGTAAAGAATCAAGAATCTTTTCCGATACCGTTACGCCAGGCTCGTTAATATCCGTATTCGTATGATTCACCGGATCTATGATTTTCATATTTGTGCGGGTCTCTCCCTCTACAAATTGGAACCATGTATTCAGTTCCATAGCTTCCAGAGATGACTGGATCGCACGACCGGTATCTCCTCCCAGGATTCCTGCAGCCATACTTTTTCCTCCCAGCTTTTGGATCACTTTAGAGACATTGATTCCCTTTCCTCCCGGATCTGTTCTCATAGTCGTTATACGGTTCACCCCGTCCACAGTCAGAGATGGAATCTCAACCGTCTTATCAAGGGCCGGATTCAATGTTATTGTGTAAATCATGGCACTTCTCCTTTCGTTTTAACAACTATATATGTTGTTTCAACAATTATTTATCTATAGAATACCACTTATTTTTGTTTTGTCAACAGTTTTTTCATAAATTTTTTCAAGCTTTTAAAGGTTTAACTGTTGTTTTAACAATTATTATTCTGCAAATGGTACTGCGTGCCAGCAGCATGCGTCCAGCACGGATCGAAACAGAGGGAAGACCTGCTCGTGCAAGCAGGTTGGTTGCCCGACCGGCGCACCACAAAAAAAAGACACCCCGTATCTTTTTCGGATACGAAATGTCTTTTTCTATTTATGGCAGCAAAGGACATGTGATCAGCCGTTTACCTGATTTACTATATTTCCATTAAGGAAGGAACGAACATTCTCTACTGTAATATCCATAATCCTCTGTCTGGAGGCCTGGGCAGCCCAGGAAATGTGCGGAGTGATAATACAGTTTTTCGCTTTCAGAAGAGGATTGTCCCCTTTGATAGGTTCTGTGGAAACCACATCCAGTCCTGCTGCGTAAACTTTTCCGCTGTTTAAGGCGTCTGCCAGATCCTGTTCTACTACAAGCTGTCCCCGGCTGTTATTGATAAGGATCACGCCGTCTTTCATTTTTGCAATATTGTCTTTATTGATGATTCCCTCTGTCTCCGGGAAAAGAGGACAATGAAGGAAAATAACATCGGAGCGTGCAAACAGTTCATCCAATGTTACATACTCCGCCAGTTTTTTTCCGGCATCGCTCTGAAATGTATCGTATGCCAACACCTTCATATCCAGCGCATTCAGCAATTTGGCAGTTGCCTGTCCGATTCTTCCAAGGCCGATAATGCCGGCAGTCTTTCCATACAGTTCGATCATGGGGTAATCCCAGTAGCACCAGTCTTCATTATTCTCCCATTTTCCCGCCTTTACGGTTTCGTCATGATGGCCATAATGAGAGCAGATCTCCAGAAGCAGACCCAGGGCATACTGTCCTACGATCTGTGTTCCATAGGTAGGAACGTTTACTACCGGAATTCCTTTTTCTTTTGCATAGGTATAATCTACTACATTATATCCTGTAGCCAGCACAGCGATCAATTTAATATTGCCGCATTTATCTATCGTCTCTTTAGAGATAGGTGTTTTGTTGATCACAACGATCTCTGCGTCTCCGATTCTTTCTGCGATCAGAGGAGACTCTTCATAGGAAGTCCTGTCATATACTGTTACTTCTCCCAGTTCTCTTAAAGCATCCCAGCTTAAATCTCCCGGGTTTTCTGTATATCCGTCTAAAACAACTATTTTCATCCTATTCATCACCTTTCTGTTTTGTCGTGTTTTTCAATCTATCATCTATCCATTTAAGGTCTTATCCAGTTCCTTCAGCTTGTCCAGTTCTCTTATATAGAGACTCTGAGCCAGCTCCAGTCCTACCTGGATAAAACGCACTTTAAATCCAGGCTGGCTCTGGGCGATCTTGGGAAGATCCACAGAGATCACCGTTCCGATCTTGGCATACCCTCCTGTACTCTGGCGGTCGGCCAGCATGATGATGGGCTTTCCGTTGGCGGGAACCTGTATGCTTCCCAGAGAAATACCATCTGTATTAATATTTCCGTCCCCTTTATGCTCGATAGGTTCTCTTTCAATCCTGCAGCCCATCCGGTCAAATTCATTGGTGATCACACCGCTGTACCAGAAAAAGCTCCGGATCCCGGCCTCTGTAAATTCATCATCCTGAGGCCCCAGAACTACACGGAGAACAATTTCCTTATCCGGATAGATTTCTGCCGGAACTCTCCTTTTTTCCATATTGGGAAGTTCCGTCTTTGGGCTGGTAAAGCCAATCTCATCCTGGGGCTGAAGCTTTCTGCCGTCTATCCCCCCCAGATTATTCCGCAAAAGGGTAGACTTGCTGCCCATGACCTGGGGAACGTCCAGGCCTCCTGCAAAGGCGATATAGCCCCGACATCCGTTTCTCATACCGCCAAAGGAGAGTCTCTGGCCTTCTTTTACAAGGACTGCCTTCCACATAGGAAATGGACGTCCATCCAGCATAGGTGCCAGATCTCCTCCTGTAACGGCAATAATATTATCCCGGGTAAAGCGAAGGACAGGACCGATAAAGGTCATCTCCAGCGCTCCTTCTGTCATCTTGTTGCCAACCAGAAGGTTCGCAATGTGAAAGGCATGCGTGTCCATAGCTCCGGAAGTGGATACTCCGTATGCCTGGTAACCGAATCGCCCTTCATCCTGAACAGTGGTCAGGACTCCTCCGTTTTCAACTACGATTCCCATATCATCCCCTCCTTTCACTCATTTGCCCCATAGGTCTTTACCTGATAAGTTCCGTTTTCCACATCCCGCCGTATCCGGTCATATTCTTCTTTTGTAACAGGCACATGTCTTACCCAGTCTCCTGCGCTTAAAAGAAACGGATCTTCTTTCTTGAAATTGCAGATGTCCAGAGGTGTGCTGCCGATAATGTTCCATCCGCAGGGCTGTTCAAAGGGGATCAGATCTGACAGGTTCAGCTGAACCACCACAGATCTGGCAGGAATCTTCACACGGGGGGATTCCCTTCTCTTAAAACTGTAGGGTTCCTCAAATCTTGCCATGTAGGGATGTCCCGGGGCAAAGCCCAGCATATACACATAGTATTCATGCTCTGAATGTTTCCGTATGATCTCTTCCGTTGAAGTCTGTTCCAGCCGGGCACAGTATTCCAGATCCGGTCCGGTCTCTCCTCCATAGAGAATGGGGATTTCTTTCACTTTTCTTACTTTAGTTGGTTGAAGTTTATCATTTTCTAAATAAAAAGTAAAATAAATTATTCATATATAATATATTAATATATTTTATATTTTGGCATAAAACAAGGACGGAGTCTGGCACCTAATGCCAGACTCCGTCCCTTTTGTCGGATCCTGAGTCAAATACCCCGATGCAAATATATCCGCTTAGCTCGTTGCCTGCAGGAATAGATCACATATTAGATTCTTGCTACACCTGTCTTTCTTGCCGCCTCAGCTACAGCCTCAGCCACAGCTTTAGACACACGTTTGTCAAATGCGTTTGGAATGATGTAGTCTGGAGAGAGCTTATCTTCCTCAACCAGACTGGCAATTGCATAAGCTGCAGCCACTTTCATCTCATCATTGATGTCTTTTGCCCGCACATCCAGAGCTCCTCTGAAGATTCCCGGGAATGCAAGCACATTGTTGATCTGGTTCGGGAAGTCGCTTCTTCCTGTTCCTACTACAGCAGCCCCTGCTTTCTTAGCCAGATCCGGCATAATCTCAGGAACAGGGTTAGCCATTGGGAAAAGAATCGGTTTATCCGCCATGCTCTGTACCATTTCTTCTGTAACTGTTCCGGGAGCAGAAACGCCGATAAATACATCTGCACCTTTTAGAACTTCTGCCAGAGTTCCTTTTTCCATGTTCTGGTTGCAGATCTCTGCCATCTCTTCTTTTTCCTTATTCAGGTTGTCACGACCTTTATAGATGGCACCATGACGATCACACATAACCACATTTTTCAGTCCCAGGCTTACCAGCAGTTTAATGATAGCGATACCTGCAGCTCCGGCACCTGAAGTAACCACCTTGATATCATCCAGGTTCTTTCCGACCAGCTTCAAGGCATTGATCAGAGCAGCGGCTGTAACAACTGCAGTTCCGTGCTGATCATCATGGAAGATGGGGATATCGCAGCACTCTTTTAATTTTCTTTCAATCTCGAAACATCTTGGCGCAGAGATATCTTCCAGATTTACACCGCCAAAGCTGCCTGCAAGAAGACTTACGGTCTTTACGATATCGTCTACATCTTTAGAACGTACACACAGAGGGAAGGCATCTACATCTGCAAATGTTTTGAACAGTGCGCATTTTCCTTCCATAACCGGCATGCCAGCCTCCGGTCCGATATCTCCCAGACCTAATACAGCAGTTCCGTCTGTAACAACAGCTACCATATTTCCACGGCGAGTATATTTATAAGATAAATCTACATCCTTAGAAATTTCCACACAGGGTTCTGCAACTCCCGGTGTGTAAGCAACAGAAAGATCTTCCGGTGTCTCGATCTTTGCCCTGCTGATCACTTCAATTTTTCCAGCCCATTCTTCATGCTGTTTTAAAGCAAATTCTCTCTTGTCCATTTTTTTCTTCTCCTTTTTATTCTTTTACCTGTGCCCAGAAATCTTTTAAGATCTTGGCTGAGTTATCCATTGCAGCTTTTTCTTCCTCGTTCATAGGAACCTTTAAAACACCTTTGATTCCATCTCCGCCGATACGGCATGGAAGTGAGAATGCGATTCCCGCCCAGTTGTCAAAGCTGTCGTCCAGTACATGGGCAACAGGGAGGATGGCTCCGCTGTCTCTCAGGATATTTTCTACGATGGTAGAAACGGCCATAGCCACTCCATAGAAGGTAGCGCCTTTTAATCCGATGACTTCTGCGCCGCCAGTCTTAGTATGTTCCGAAATCTCGGCTCTGTCAAGTTCCTTTCCTGTCTGTTTTAAATATTCCTCTAAAGGAAGACCTGCGATAGTAGCGGAACTCCATACCGGCACCTGGCTGTCCCCATGTTCCCCTAAGATATAAGCCTGAACATCTTCCACATCTACGCCCAGAGGCTCGCTGATATTACATCTGAATCTGGCTGTGTCCAGGGAAGTACCGCTTCCGATCACTCTATTGGCAGGAAGTCCGGATACGCTCTGTACCTCCATGGTAAGAATATCCGCCGGATTGGATACCACAATGATCAGCGGGTCCTTGGCATACTCCATGATACTTTCTGTCACGCTCTTAATAATAGAAACATTGGTTTTTGCCAGTTCCAGACGGGTCTGTCCCGGCTTTCTTGCGATACCCGCTGTTACGATAATGATATCTGCATCTGCACATTCTTCATATCCGCCCTGTTTTACTCTTACCGGACAGTAGAATCCTGCGCCATGGAAAACGTCCAGTGCTGCACCCTTTGCTCTATTCTCATTTAAATCCACCATCACTACTTCTGTAGCCTGTTTTCTCACCATGAGAGTATAGGCGATGGCCTCTCCCACATTTCCTGCTCCTACAACCACGATTTTGGTCTTTCCTGAATTGTTCATTTCTGCACTCCTTATTGTTTGTTTAATATTTGTTTATGCTGTCTTTGCTGCCGTATGGTCTGCCCCGGGCGGTGCCCGCAGACCATCTGTCAGCTCATATTTTTCCTGTCTGCTAAAATACCTATGATCCTTACATTCATAATATTTTTCCTCTGATGCCCCTGTCTCTATATAAGAAGGCTTCTGAGAAAAGTCAGGGAAGGAAAAATGCGCTCTTTTTTCTTTGGTCCAGAACAGTTTAACATCCTTGACCGTTAAAGGGGCAATAACCGCCGTCTTTTTTCCCTTTTCTTTGGAAGAAAAGGATTCCCCTTCACTTCCCAGATGTCCCGCCGGCATCTGAGAAGCAGAAAAATAATAACCGCTCTGAACAAATAAAAGCATAAACAAAAAGACCACCCATATCTGTTTATGTCTTTTCATAAAGTAACGTCCCTCGCAGAATTTGATCTTATTTTACTTTATTTAACATTTTGTTAAAAATTTCACTTTTTAAACAAGTCTATCATAAATAGATAGGGATGTCAATTTTTTTGTACAGAAAAAAATACAAAAAGGCTGCCCTCCGGACAACCTTTTTTCACCCTTTGTCAGCCCCGCTTTATAAGAAAATTTCACAGTCATCTTCTACTTTTTTGCAGTTTTTCAAAACCTCCTGCATAACTGTTTTCGGCTCATGGCCTTCTTCAAATTCCACCTGCATTTTCAGCGTCATAAAATTAACAACTGCATTTTTTACACCAGCGGTTTTCTTTGCCGCATCTTCCATTTTGTTGGCACAGTTTGCACAGTCCACATCGATCTTATAAGTTTTCTTCATTGTGATCTCCTCTCCGATTACTCTTTATCGTTTATTTAATTAAACAATCTTTTAATTGTTGACTATACTTTACTTCTGAATGTATAATAAGTCAAGAGGAACATCCGCCCTTCTTCTATTTGGGCGAAAACTATTTCCAAATGGAACAATTTTAATTGCGAGGGATGCATTATGAAGAATCAGAGTTTACCCCATGATCATGGATATAACGAAGAAAAAGTCGCACAGCATATGCCTACAGAAAATGAGATCGCCGGTGTTTCCGAGGCAATGAAGCAGCTGGGAGATCCCAGCCGGCTGAGGATTTTCTGGCTGCTGTGTCATTGTGAGGAGTGTGTACTGAATATTGCCGCTCTGGTAAATATGAGCAGTCCTGCAGTTTCCCACCATCTGAAACTGTTAAAAAGCAGCGGTCTGATCGTCAGCCGCAGAGAAGGGAAGGAAATGTATTACCGCACAGCCGACACGGAACTGGCCCAGGTCCTTCACCATACCATAGAGAAGCTGGGGAAGATCACCTGTCCTGAAAGCTAGTGTTTTAAAAGTTTGAAGGAGTTTTGCTGTATGGAAAAAGAAATCTATTGCCAATTGAAGAGAATCCTGGAACCGGTAGAGCCTGGAAAAGTTCTTTTCCTGCATCATGACCCTCATTCAGGATCAGCGGAAAAACAACTTTTAGCTCTTCCGGATTCCGGAAATACCAGGGTGATGCTGGAACACTTCGATTTATATCCGGGAATCGGAATCACTTTTAGCTGCTGTATCGGACAAAAGCTGTCCTTTTCACACACCCACGAGCCTTGTGTCCTGAAGGTGGACCACTGTAATCTGGGGCGGATCGGCTGGAATATGGAAAACGGTCAGAGTCTTTATATGGGAAAAGGCGACCTGGCGGTCCACGCAAGAGCCGCATGTAAAGAATCAAACACAGAAATCACCTTTCCTCTTGGGTATTACGAAGGCATTACCGTCTCCCTGGATCTTGATATTTTAGGAAAGACCCTGCCTTCGCCGCTGAATGAGGCCGGCCTCAAGAAAGAACTTCTCTTCCATAAATTCGGAACCTCCCGGGAAATTTTTTCATTTCCTGCCAATCCCAAAGCTGAGCACATTTTTTCAGAGCTTTATGATCTGCCCCAGGAAATGAAATCCCCCTACTTAAAATTAAAGTGTCAGGAGCTTCTATTGTTTCTTTATATGGAGGATCCCTTCCTGGGAAAAGCAGTGGACCCCTATTACTCAGACCAGGTCGATGTGATCAAGTCCGTCCACAGCCTTATCACAGAGAATCTTTCACAACGGTTTACCATTGAAGAGCTTTCAAAAAAATATCTTATAAACAGCTCTGCGTTAAAAAACATTTTTAAGTCTGTATATGGCCTTCCCATTGCCTCCTATATGAAAGAGTACCGTATCCGTCAGGCAGCGGCCATGCTCCGGGAATCCCAGGACAGCATTGCTTCCATAGCCCGCCGGGTAGGCTATGAAAGTCAGAGTAAATTTACAAGCGCTTTTAAAAGCGTTATGAATGACCTTCCTACAGATTACAGAAAACAATATCAAAGAGAAAACTGCCGGAAAGATACCCGCAGGTAATAGAGGAAACGTCTTGTTGCAGGTATTTTTGAAAGTATATAGGATCTTATCTTCAGGCAGCCTGTATAAGCTGCCTGATAATTTTCTCCTGAAAACTCCTCAGGATTTCCATAAGCCGCCTCTCTGGCAGTTCTCACGATCTGTTCTGCCTCTTCTTCAGACACCGCCGGTATTTCTTCGGCAAGTTTCTGCCCAAAATCTTCCTCCCAACCCTGATAACTTTTCATCCTGCCGGAAAAATGCAGATCAAAGAGCAGTTGGTCAAAAAGCCTGCCCATGCCGCCTTTTCGGATCCACAGATCTCTTTTTTTATAACTCCGGTACAAAATCGCACAGAGAACCGCCAATGCTGCACCTCCAAAACCTGCCAGTTTTCCCTGAATCTTCCAGTCTGTCTCAGGCAGAGATCCTGCATTTTCTGCCTCCTGAACTTCCTCTTCTTTCTCTTGCTCCCGGTTCTGAAGGCTTGGGACTGCCATATTCCATTCCCTGTCTGCCACAATCTCCTGGAACATCTGTGCATCAAATCCCGGATAATGGACAGAATCGCCGTTTCCTGAAGGTGTCACCTCCACAGGAGTCCATCCATAGTCATGGATGAAGATTTCCGGCCAGGCATGTGCAGAGACATCTGTTACAACTGCCCGCCAGGTTCCGTCCTCCTGTTGTTCAAAGTCTGAAGGCGAAACCGCATAGCCGGAGGCATATCTGGCAGGTATCCCGTAAAGCCGGTACATCAGTACTGCTGCAGAAGCAAAGTGCTGACAGTACCCTTCTTTTCCCTGAAACAGGAAATATTCTACAGGATCTTCGTTAAAAGGAAACATCCCCGGTGTCCTGGTGTAGGATGTATTACTCTGGAGGGTATAGAGGATAAAAGAAGTGATATGATCCAGATCTTCCATTGGATTTTCTCTGCACAGATCTGTCAATCTGGGGATTTCTTCCACAGGAACCTGGGTGTAGATCCCCACCGCTTCTTTTTCATAGGCCGCCTGGACCTCCTGATACATATCCCCGTTATCTGCAAAAAATGTCTGAATATTATCCCACCGGATATCCATCTCATCCTGCTGAAAATAACGAAAGCCATAGAGATCTTCTGCATATCTCTGGTTATTTCTGCTCCACATACTGTAATAGGGAGCATACCAGTCTCCTCTCCAGCCGTTCAGATAGCGAACTGCCAGAACCCTGTCTGAAACACCCTCTTCCATGCCTTTCATATTCTGATTCATCACAAAATAAAGGCTTTCATAGATACCCGGTATCCAGCTTTCCCACTGTCCCCAGTGAAGGCTGTTCTCCTCCATTAAGGCATAGATTTCCTCATCCCGGTCTTCCTGCCATTCTCCTCCTTCATAGTCACCTCCGCTGAATCCTCTCAGATATAAGGTTTCCGTAGGCATTTCTTCGGTGACCAGCTCCAACTGTTCTCTGCCTGTGGGATAGAGATTTCCCCGGCTCACTCTCCCGTCAGAGGCGTTCAGATCTAATCCGGTAATCTGTTTCACCGTTCTCTGAAGGACTCCTTCCGCACCATAGGCAGCCTGGTACAGTCCTTCTCCCTGGAAAGATACAATGAGAAAGGCTATGAAAAAGATCCCGGCAAAGCCCAGGAATACCCCAATGCTGATTTTGTTTTTCAGAAGATCCCTATTTTTAGAAGCAAGCTTCCTGGCTCCTGTCATTGTCCAGAACACAAGCTGAAAAACCGTCATCAGGAAAACAGATCCGCTTCCCGGGGTATGGCCCAATAGAGGAGCCAGAAGAAGTAAAAAGGTAATAACAAGGTAAAGTATTCCGTGGGCATGGAGAACAAATTCAAAGAAAAATCCTATCCATATCAAAAGGATTGCCAGAAGGATCCCTGCTCCTGTAACTTCTGCAGGTCCTTCCTGCAGACTGCCCCAAACTCCCCGGAAAACATCAAAAAATTCCTCTCTCAGGCTTCTGCTTGCTGCAAGCAGCAGAAGAACCCCGGCTGCTGTTATTCCCATTCCGATACCTGCATAGATCTTCCGGGCCTGTTTTAATAATACCCAGAGAAAGATCCCGGTCACAGCTGCAGCCAGATTCGCCATCCAGGAGGTAAACTCCAGATCTTCCACAGAATAGAGGAAGAACAACAGTCCATATATCCCCGTAAAGAGAAAAAGAAGACTGATAAAGCTGTCTGCAGTTGCGGGTATGTTCCGGTATTTTCTCTCTTTTATCCTTTTCCCTATTATGATCCTGACGCCTCCCTTTTGTATAAATCCATCCTGACCTTTCCTCTTATGAAAGGATGATCTTTGTTTCTTTCAATTCTCTTTCACAATTTTCCAGACTGAATCTATGTATGCATTGCTCTTTATAATAGATTTCCCTGTTCAGATTTAAAGTAAAATCTTCCATGAAATTTTTTCCGGAAGGTCTCTTGATAAAAAGAATTTCCTCCCTGTCGTAAAGAAGCAGGAGCAGATCCATACACGCCTCTTCTGTTGTTACCCTGCGGTATAAAGACCGTTTCTGAGCGTCTGTCCACTTTACCCTTACAGCTGCTTTTTCCTTCAACACTCCCAGCAAAAAAGCGGAAAGAATCTGATAGAAAGCACTCATCTCCTCTGGCCCGGGTTCCTTCTCCCCGGAAAAATCCAGATAAAGAGAAACCCCTTCTTCCTCTTCTTTTTGAAACTCCTTGACCAGGAGCTTATCTGTCCTGGCACTCTGTTTCCAGTGAATCCCTCTTACCAGATCTCCCGGCGCATATTCCCGCAGCTGGCGGATTTCCCCGCCGGAGCTTCTCTCAGGCCGTAAGGCCCCTTCTCCCTGTCCCTGGTTTTCCCAGGTATCCGCTTCTGAAAAGATCACCGTTAGCGGCTGGGAGGAAGGCAGCACGGCAATTTCTGCTTCCTGATTTTCTTTCACTCTGGAGTGAAACAGAGACAGGTAGTCATATACCTGTTTTTGTTCCAGGGAAATATACAATTTTCCGCACCACTTCGCTTCCAGCTGCAGCTCCTCTTCTTCTCTTTTTTTACTGTCTATACTGCCGTCATAGGGAAAACTCTTTCCTTTACGGCTTTTTTCATAGCTGCTGTAAAACTGCAGCCGATATCTTCCTAAGGGAAGAATGGATCTGTTTTCTGTCCATATTTGCACAGAAATCCTGTCCTTTTTTCTCACAGTCTCTTTTTTCCTGCAGAAGCCTGCCTGGAAATTGTTCCTGAAATATCTGGTCATAAGAAACAAAAGCAGGAGCAGAAAAAGCTGGGCCACAGAAAGAGCCATAAGAGATGGGATACGGTACATGGCAGCCATATACCAGATCAGGAAGATAAAGAGGATAAAGAAAAACCGCTTCATTTTTTCTCCCCCGGCCTGGGAGGCCTTACGGCTTTTAGAATCTCCCGAATCACCTGCTCTTTTGAGATGTCTTCCAGTCTGGCTTCTGTAGTCAGTCGGATCCTATGCCGGATAATATAGGGAAACTGCTCCATGACATCCCCCGGAACCACATAGCTGCGTCCCTCCAGCCAGGCCGCTGCTCTGGACATACAGACCAGAGCAATGGTGGCCCTGGGGCTTCCTCCTCTCTCCACATTGGAATTTTCCCTGCTGGACCTCACCAGTCCTACAATATAGCGGAAAACTTCCTCACTGATATAAATTCCGCTCACTTCTCTCTGAATATCTAAAAGCTGTTTTCCATTCATTACCGGAGTAAGTCCTTCCAGACGGTTCTTGTCTGTAATTCCCATGGCCATCGCCAGTTCACTTTCAAAGTCCGGATATCCGATGGAAAGTTCCACCATAAAACGGTCCACCTGGGCCTCCGGAAGCTGCTGGGTTCCCGCACTTCCCAGAGGGTTCTGGGTGGCAATGACCAGAAAAGGCGCCGGCACTTCTCTGGTAACCCCTTCCACTGTAACCTTTCTCTCTTCCATAACTTCCAGCAGTGCGGACTGAGTCTTTGGAGAAGTCCGGTTGATCTCATCCGCCAAAAGCAGGTTACAGAAAATACTTCCCTGCTGATAGACAAACTTCTCCTCCTCTCTCCGGTATATAGAAAACCCGGTAAGGTCTGAGGGAAGCACATCCGGGGTGAACTGCACTCTCTTGTAATCCAGAAGCATGGTCCGGGAAAAGGCTACTGCCGTCGTGGTCTTTCCCACTCCCGGAATATCCTCCAAAAGTACATGTCCTTTTGCCAGAAAGGCCAGCATGACCTCCCGTATCTCCTCTTCCTTTCCCAGGATCACTTGGTTTACCTGTTCCAATACCTGCCGTATGGTTTTTAAATTTTCCTCCAATCCTTTTCCTCCTGCCTTCTGTCTTTTCCTGCATTTACTTTTATTCTATAAAACAGTATAGTCTCCCATCGAAACCAGGTCTAATACCTGTTGAGAATATCTTAAAATTACAAAAAAGCATAGATATACCAGTCTCCATGATAAATAAAGTATACAAAAAAAGGAGCCTCTAAAGAAGTTCCTTTTCGTTTTTCAGTATATACCCCCAGGTTTCTATTCTCTGCTCTCCAGATCTCTCTGGATTCCCTCCAGAAAAGGTACCAGAACATTTCCTTTTCTTTCCAGAAACCATTGGGGTTCCAGTTCCTGATATTTAAAATTTTTGGGGCCTCCCTGCTGTCCCCGCTGCCAGAAGCGGTACATCTGCCGGAAGGTCAGATAATAGATCTCATCTCTGTGAGAAAAATACAGGATCAGAAAAGCCACTCCCTGCTGTCCCTCAAAGTCTTTCATAAAGTCTACCTGGTGCTGGTGGATGTTCTGAAGAGGGAATACATCCACTGCACACTCCTTTGCATCAAAGCATACCGGTATTCCCTGGACAGCGCCGATATAATCCACGGTACTTTTCTTTTCAAAGTAGGCCAGAGTAATATGCCGGCTCTTCTGATCGATCTGCACCGGGGTAATAGGGGTAGGCACTTTCTGGATCAGAGCCAGTCCCTTTTCCCGATACAGCTGACAGGTATGATTGATAAATTCTTCCAGAGTAGATCCTCTCAGTCCTCTGGAATTCCAGGTTCCCATCCAACTGCCTCCTACTCCAGGAATTTGATCCCCGGGAAATATTTCAGCACCGCTTTTCCCAGGATCGCATCCCGTTCCACAAATGTATTCTGCCAGAAACGGGAATCCTTAGAATTATTCCGGTTATCCCCCAGCATAAAGTAGCAGTTTTCCGGAACTGTGTAAGGCCCGTAATTTCCCGTAGGCGTCTCCGGTGTAAAACTGTCGTCCAAAGGAGTCTCGGAACCGTCAATATAGACCTTGCCGTCTATGATCTCCACAGTTTCCCCCGGAAGTCCGATGATCCTTTTGATAAAAAGCTGGCTTTCATCATCCGGATACCGGAAGATCACGATATCAAACCTCTGAGGATCTCCCAGCACATAGGCCAGGCGGTTTCCGAAGATCCGGTCTCCGGTCATAATGGTGTTTTCCATAGACGGTGAGGGGATCTTTGCATTGATGATCAGGAAATTATTTACTACCAGCACAAAGATCAGCACAAAGATGATCATTTTTATATATTCCCACAGTTCTTTTCCGATGGATTTCTTCATGATTCTGTATCTCCCTTATTTTCTCTGTATAACTCTTCAGAAAATCCTTCCCCTCCAAGGACTTTCAGAAACAATTCCGGCGGCCTGGCAGTTACAGTCTTTTCAGACAGGCCTTTCAGCGTTCCCTCCTCTTTTGGAAAACAAAGTTTCCAGGCATGGAGAAGCTGGCTTTTTACGCCATATTTCCTCTCGTACCGTTCATTGCTCTTTTTCTCCCCGTATTTTTTGTCTCCTATGACCGGATGGCCGATTGCTGCCAGATGGCCCCGTATCTGATGGGAACGGCCGGTCAAAAGTTCCACCATCAGCAAAGTATCTCCTCCCCTGGAAATTTCCAGAGGTTTATACCTGGTCTCAATGGGAAGGCTTCCCGGAATTTCTTTTTCTGATATGATTACCTGATTTTTCTTTTCATCCTTTTTCAGAAACCCCTTGATATAAGCCGGTTTTTCAATTCTGCCGCTGACCAGGGTCAGATAGTATTTCTCCATAGACCGTTCCCGAAAACACTCCGACAGAGCCTGAAGCCCCCTTACTGTCTTTCCCGCTGCCACCAGGCCGCTGGTATTCCGGTCCAGCCGGTTGCAGATACCGGGACGGAAAGTATCGCCTCTCTCCTCGCCCCTTTTTTCTTTCTCCTGAAGATAGCCTGCAATATATTCTACCAGAGAAACATCTTCCCTGGAAGCCTTTTGGGAAAGCATTCCCGCAGGTTTGTTTACGAAAAGCACCTGATCGTCCTCATAAGGGATATCCAGGGTTCCATGAACTCCATCCTCTTTCATAGACCCCCGGAATTTTTCTATGGTCTCAGCGGCCAGAAACAGCCTGATCTCATCTTTTTCCTTTAAGATTTCATTTCCCTGGGCCTTTTTCCCGTTCAGAGTTATATTCTTTTTTCTCATCATCTTATATAGAAAACTCCTGGGAGCCTCTTTTAAATATTTTCCCAGATACTTGTCCAGGCGCTGTCCGCTGTCTCCCGGTTTCACTGTAATCTGTTCCATAAATCCTCCTAGAGAGAAATCGCATAAAGCACAGACATGATCTTCTCATTTCTGGTCATATCAGGATCCGCCGGATCTGGACGGTATTTGATGTCCTTTTCCAGAGCTTCTCTGTGCTCCCACATGGTCTCCAGACGGGCGGTATAGTCCGGCAGCCTCCGAAAGATCTTTACCGTCACATAAAATCCGTTTTGCCGGAGCATGGTCTGGATATGTTTTTCTACAAATGCCGTATCCGTCTTCTCTCTGCTTGTATATCCTACCACATTATTGCCGCAGACTGCCAGAGAATCTACAAAAGACTGTTTTTCATAGGCAGAGATCACCAGCTCATAGGCACAGGTAAGGCCATGCCGGTGTTTCTCGATCTCCTGATAGTCTTTCTCAGACATAGGTTTCTGTAAAAACATCATGATCATGTCTACCGCAAATTTACAGGCCGGAAGGCAGGCCACTACGGCAACTACCGTAAAAACCGTATTCCTGGTCCGGTTAATATACAGTCCTGTAAAAAAAACCAGAAGAGGGGCAATAAAAGCCAGGACTGTATACAGAATCCTTTTTTTCTGCTGTGTCTTGACATACCCGAAGTCTCCCTTCCGGATCTTTTTCTTTCTCGTCTTACTCATGAATCTGACTTTCCTTCCATAAATTTCAGTATCAGGCCGTGAGGAAGGATCTTGCAGCCTGCCTCCAGGATCTTTATAGAGATTCCCGGAACAGACAGTTCCTTTCCCTTTGCTCCGTCCCTTAAAGCTTTTCTCACTACCCCTTGGGGCCTGTCGATAAAAGGCTTCTTATAAGCGGGCATCCGGTCCTTTCCACCCATTTTTTCCAGGAAAGGAGTATCTACCGGACCGGGACATACTGCAGTAACCTGGATCTTCCTGCACTTTAGCTCCCGGTTCAAAGCCCTGGAAAAACTCACCACATAGGCTTTTGAAGCCGCATATACCCCGAATCCCGGCTGGGGGATAAAAGCTGCGGCACTGGCCAGCATAAAGATCCGTCCCCGCTCCCGGCAGTAAGGCAGGCAGAGGCTGGTGATCCCTGTAAGGGCAGTGCAGTTTAGCTCTGTCATGGAAACAACATCCTTAAGAGAGGTACCGGCAAATTCTTTTTGTACTCCCATTCCTGCAGCATTTACCAGAAACAGGATTTCCGGTTTTTCTTTCTCTAACAGATCTTTCAGTTTTTCCAGTTCCTCCTCCTTGGAAATGTCTAAAGACAAAGGTCTTATAGGAACCTCCCGGACCTCTTCTTTCAGTTTTTCCAGTTCTTTGGCCCTTCTGGCAATAATCCAGATCTCATCCAGCCAGGAATACTTCCCGGCGATCTGCCGGACAAACTCTCTTCCTATGCCAGAGGAAGCTCCTGTGACAACCGCTGTTTTCATCATATCACAACCTTACCCTTTTGTCTTTCTTCGATGTACATTCCGGATAGTCTTTTTCTTTCCGGACTTTCCAGCTCTTTCTCTTCCCGAAGGGCTCTGTCCCCTTTTTTCCTGAATCTTTTCCCCGGTTTTCCCCGGCTTTTCCCCTTTTCGGGGCCGGATCAGACATTTCCCGCCAAATCCTATAAGATCTGTCCTCCCCGCTTTTTCCAGAGCTTCCCGGACCAGTCCATAATTTTCCGGCTTCCGGTACTGGAGGAGAGCCCTCTGCATAGCCTTTTCTCTGGGATCTTTCGGCACATAGACCTTTTTCCCGGTCCGGGGATCGATACCGGTATAGTACATACAAGTGGACATAGTAGAGGGCGTAGGATAAAAATCCTGGACCTGCTCCGGCGTAAAACCCATATCTCTTACATACTCTGCCAGCTTTACCGCTTCCTTCATAGTACAGCCCGGATGGGAAGACATCAGATATGGCACTGCATACTGTTTCATTCCATATTTCTCGTTTATCTTATAAAATCTCCGGATAAATTTTTCATAGACCTGATGCTCCGGTTTACCCATGTAGTACAGGACCCGGTCGGAAACATGTTCCGGAGCTACCCGAAGCTGGCCGCTGATATGATAGCGTACCAGTTCCTCCAGAAAATCCGGGGAAGGATCTTCATTTACATAGTCAAACCGGATCCCGGAACGGATAAACACCTTCTTTACCCCAGGCAGCTTCCGCAGCTTTCCAAGAAGTTCCAGATAATCCCTATGGTCTGCTTCCAGATTTTTGCAGGGTTTGGGGAAAAGGCACTGCCGATTGGTACAGATTCCCTTTGTCATCTGCTTTTTGCAGGAAGGATGTCGGAAGTCTGCCGTAGGCCCTCCCACGTCATGGATATATCCTTTGAAATCCGGCTCCTTCGTGAACTTTTCTGCTTCCTCCAATATGGACTCCTGGCTCCTGGTCTGGACGATCCTGCCCTGGTGAAAAGCCAGAGCGCAGAAGTTGCAGCCGCCGAAACACCCCCGGTTACTGGTAATGCTGAAGCGGATCTCCTCAATCGCCGGGATTTTTCCTGCCTTCTCATACATGGGATGATAAGCTCCGGCATAGGGGAGTCCGTAAATCTCATCCATCTCTTTCTGATTTAAGGGCATAGAAGGAGGATTCTGTACAATATACCCTTTTCCTCCATAACTTTCTATTAATATCTTTCCCGTAAAAGGATCGGTATTTTCATATTGTATCCGGAAACTCTCGGCATAGGCCTTTTTCTCTGTGGAAACTTCCTCATAGGAAGGCAGCCGGATCCCCTTTTGGGGAGGTTCTTTGGTTCGGTATACGGTTCCGGGAATATTGGTAATATGTTCCACCGGGATCCCCATATCCAGAGCTTCAGCAATTTTCAGGATACTCCTCTCTCCCATGCCATAGGAGATCAGATCCGCTCCGGAATCCAGAAGGACCGAATGCTTCATAGTATCTGCCCAGTAGTCGTAATGGGCCAGTCTTCTGAGAGAAGCCTCGATCCCGCCCAGGATAATGGGAACATCTTTATAGGTCTGCCGGATCAGATTACTGTAGACCGTCACAGCCCGGTCCGGCCTGAGTCCCATTGTTCCTCCCGGGGAATAAGCGTCGGTTTTCCGGTGCTTTCTGGAAACCGTATAATGGTTTACCATAGAGTCCATATTCCCTGCTGATACCAGAAAAGCCAATCTTGGCTCTCCGAAAACAGCAATGCTCTCTTTTTTCTTCCAGTCCGGCTGAGGAATCATCCCTACGGAATAGCCTCTGCTCTCTAACAATCTTGTGATGATAGCCGCTCCAAAGGAAGGATGATCCACATAGGCATCTCCGGAAATATATACAAAATCCGGCTGAAAGATCCCTCTCTTTTCCATCTCTTCCCGTGTCACCGGCAAAAATTCTTTACTCATAGGCACTCCCTGAGAACTTCGTAATAATCCTGGATATACCAGTCTGCCAGTTCCCGCTTTTCTTTCTCCTGCTTTTTGCTGAAGGCATCCTCCACAGCGCAGACCTTCATGCCCGCCCGTTTTCCTGCCAGGATCCCCATAGGCACATCCTCAAACACCAGGCAGTCCGCTGGAGAAATTTCCAGTCCCCTGGCAGTCTCCAGATAAACATCCGGCGCCGGTTTTCCTGCAGGCACCTGACAGCAGGTGGTGATACAGCCAAAATATTCTTCTATATGATGGGCTTTCAAAACCTTCCGGATCAGTTCCCGGCTGTTGCTGGAGCTGATCCCGATCTGAAAGTCTCTTTTTTTCAATGCTTCCAGGAACTCCCCTGCTCCTGGCTTAAGAGGAACCTGATGACAGTATTTATCCTCTGCCATCAGGATCCAGGTGTCTTTGATCTCCTCTATAGAATCCGTAAGATGAAACCGTTCTTTAAAGAAACCGGCGGTCTCCGTAAATCCCATGCCTTCCAGCTGATTCTGGAAAGCCTGGATATCTTCGGGAATCACCACTCCTTTCCCGGAAAGGAACTGGATGTCGATCTCCTTCCACATCCACATAGAGTCCACCAGTGTCCCGTCTAAATCAAATATCACTGCTTTTCTGTTTTCCAGCATGTTCTTTTAACCTCTTAATTTCTTCCTGAGTCAGAGGCCTGTATGCTCCCGGTTCAAGATTTTCATCCAACTCCAGCGTACCCATAGACAGCCGTTTTAAATACAGCACCTCGTTATCCACCGCCTGAAACATTCTCTTTATCTGATGAAATTTTCCCTCCCGGATCGTAAGACAGAGACTTGTCCTCTCCGGAGCCATCCGGGAAATTTTCCCAGGCAGAGTTAATTTTTCTTCTCCTATATCCACTCCCGTCTCCAGCAATTTCACATGTTCCGTGGACACCGGTTCCTTCACTTTCACAAAATACGTCTTATCCACATGTTTTCTGGGAGACAGCAGCTCATGTGCCAAAGCCCCGTCATTGGTGATCAGAAGGAGTCCTTCCGTATCCTTGTCCAGCCGGCCTACAGGAAAGAGGTCTTTCCGCCTTTTTTCTGTGATCAGATCCACCACTGTTTTTTCCCTTTTATCTTCTGTGGCAGAGACCACCCCCGCCGGCTTGTTCAGCATATAATACTCCAGTTCCGCATAAGAAACCTGCTGTCCCTTTGCAGTTACCTGATCTTTCCCTGTATCGATCTTATACTCCGGATTTTTCACAGTCATGCCATTTACCTGAATGGATCCTTTTTTGATTTCCTTTTTTACTTCACTTCTGGTTCCCAGACCCATATCTGCCAGGAATTTGTCCAATCTGATCTTTCCCATTACATCAGCCTCCAGCCCGGATAATATTTATTTTTCAGGATTCCTCCGTTTAATTTGCCCCAGCCCAGGGCAAAACCGTCCACACATACCAGCTGCCAGCCCTTTTTGCGGGCTGTGGGAAGATCCGCTGTATCAAGAGTCTCTCCCTTTAAATATTTCAGCGTCCGGATATCTTTTGAGGAAAGGTTCATACAAGAATCAAAAGTCTCCGGAGAAAGAGCCATGGCGAAAGCCTGGCTGGGCTCAAACCGATTCTTTTTCACATCTCCCAGATACAGCCCTGTGCGGAGGTAGCGGAGTCTTGGCATCTTTTCTCCTCCCGGCAGAAAATAGACCCTTTCTCCTTCTGTTTTAAAGGATCCCCCGGAGAAGTCCAGGGACACTGTTTTCAGAAACTCCTGGACCGGCAGAGGCAGAGAAACACTCTTTTCCCTTGCGGTCTTTTCCTCTGGCGCCTCGCCCTTCTTTCTCAGAAGAGCGGCAAAATGTCCTTCCCCTGAAATCTTATGGGGAAAAAGGCGGATACACTTCTTAAGCTGGCTGTTGATTTCCTCCGTTTCTCCCTCTAAAGGAAATCCCATTGAAAAATCTTTATAAGGCACAGGATCTGCAGTCTCCATATCCGGCCGTTCCTTTAGGAGAAAAGCGATCACCTCTTCATTCTCTTTCTTGGAAAAAGTACAGGTAGAATAGAGAAGCATCCCTCCCGGCCGGAGCATATCCGCTCCCTGGAGAATCAGTTTTTTCTGGATCTGTGCATAATAGGCCGGGGGTTTTTCTTCCCAATAACGGGCCATCTGAGGCTCTTTGTGGAACATTCCTTCTCCTGAACAGGGAGCATCGATCAATATCTTATGAAAGTATTCGGAAAAGTTTTCCCTCAGCCTTTCCGGATCTTCACTGGTCACATAATAGTTAGGCAGTCCCGTCAGTTCCAGATTTTTCAAAAGGGCTTTTGCCCGGCTGTTACTGATATCATTTGCCACCAGAAACCCTTTTCCACAAAGCCGTGATCCCAGCTCTGTGGCCTTTCCTCCAGGGGCTGCACACAAGTCCAGGACTCTCTCTCCCGGCTTTACCGGAAGGCGGCTGGCCGGAGTCATGGCGCTGGGTTCCTGTATGTAATATAGGCCGGCATAATAATAGGGGTGCCGGGAAGGGCCAAAGCCCTTCTCCTCCCCCTCTTTCTTGTCTGCATAATATCCGTTTTCCGTCCAGGGAACCGGCCGGCATCCGAAAGGATCTATAGCCTCCCATTTTTCCCTGGTCAGTTTTCGGGAATTGATCCGCAGTCCCTGGCGCACCGGGCGTTCATAGGTGGCCAGATAAGCCGGATACTCCTCTCCCAGGAGTTCTTTCATCTCATCTGTAAATGCTTTTGGTAATTCTATCATCTCTGCCAGCTTCCCTCAATTCCTTTAAAATTCAGTGCCTGAGCCTGATACCCTTCTGCAATGATATCCAGCTCTCGATGGAACCGCTCAAGCTGCTTCAGGTCTTTTCTCTTATAAATTCTGTAAAACTCATCCTGGATCTTTGCCACTTCCCGCTTATTGGAGTAGTGGTATAGATTTTCAATATTGTTCAAAATATCTGCCACCAGGTTGGACTGATGGAGCATAGAATTCTGAGCATCCATAACCTCGTTTCTCACAGAAGACATTTCCGTATCCAGCTGGATAATGGAATTGGCCGCATTAGTCAGACGTTCTGCCAGATGGGGCGGCATATTTCCCTTATACTTATACTGAAGGGAGTGTTCAATAGTAGCCCAGAAATTCATGGCCAGGGTCCGGATCTGAATTTCCGCCCGGATCTCCTTCTTTCCTTCCAGGGTTTCTGTGGAATAACCGATGATCATATGATAGCTCCGGTATCCGCTCTCCTTCATATGGGTTACATAGTCCTTGATCTCCAGAACCTGCATATCGCTGCGGTTCCTGATAAGATCTGCCACCTTCTCAATATCCTCGTAAAACTGGCAGATGATCCGTACTCCGGCAATGTCCTCTACCTTTTCTTCCAGTTCCTCCCAGGATATGTTCTTTCTCTGCATTTTTTCCAGTATGCTGTTAATGGATTTTACCCTTCCTGTTACCTCTTCAATAGGGGAATAAAGGTCTTTCTCCTGGTGCTCCTTTTTCAGATGATTAAACTTCATAACCAGTTCTTTCACCGCAAGTTCATAGGGGATCAGTAATTCACGCCACAAACGTATTTCCATAACACATTACTCCTTAACTATATCTTTAAAGTATAGCATATTTTTCTCTTTTTTAATAGGAGAAAATTTTCTGCTTTTCCTGTAAGAACTGAAGCACCGGATATGGGTTCAGGGCGTACTCCGGATTTTCTTTTGTTTCCACATAAATCCCCAGGTGGAGATGAGGGGCAAACATTCCTGTGGTTCCCTCAGGTCCGTAACCGCTGTCTCCTAAAAACCCCAGCAGTTCCCCGGCTTTCACCGGATCTCCTTTCTGAAAATCCCGTCCGTAGGAAGAAAGATGGGCATAATAAAAATATCCTCCTCCGTGACTTCTCACACCGATCCGCCAGCCGCCCAGGGGCAGCCATCCCACCTGTTCCACCCATCCGTCTGTAATACTGACCACAGGATAATAACCGGTGAGATTCTGGCTTCCAAAAATATCGCAGCCTTCGTGGAACCGTTCCCCGCCGTAGCTTCTCTTGTCATGCCAGCCGTCTTCAAAAGAAAATGTCTCCGCCCCTTCCCGTGGGAAGGCCAGAGGAAAGTATTCCAGATCTTCCCAGAAATCTATGTAGAGCAGAGCATCTTTTCTGCTGATACCTGCCTCCTGAAAGCTCTCCCGGGGAATTCCCGCCTCCTGCAGCACGTCCAGGGAAGTCCTTTCCCTCAGATTTCCCAGAAGCTGGGCATCGGCAAAAAGAAACAGCCACAAAAGAAGTATCCATTTCCGCACAAAAACACCTCCGTCCGCCAAGGGAATACCTGGTGAATGCAAGTTCTTACCAGTGTATCATTTTATGCACAGACAGAGGTATTTATGACATTATTCTTTCATATTTTTCAAAACTTCTGTAAGGTATTCCCATACTCTCTGGACAGAAGAGATCGAAAGCTGTTCTTCTGTAGTATGGATATCCTTCATATCCGGTCCCAGAGATACACAGTCCAGTCCCGGGATCTTCTCATAGAAAAGACCGCATTCCAGCCCTGCATGGATGACCTTTACCTCCGGTCTGGTATGGAAAAGTTTTTCATAAATATCTACCATATAGGGGCGGAGCTTGGAGTCCTGCTTATACTCCCAGGAGGGATAGTCTCCCTCTGCTTTGTACTCCCCACCTAAGAATTCCGTCAGATAGGCGATCTTATCAGCCAGAGCTTTCTTCTCTGTAGCTACGGAACTGCGGACACTTGCAGAGCACTGGAAACTCTCAGGGGTCAGTCTGACAATACCCAGATTGCAGGAAGTTTCTACCAGTCCTTCCATGTAACCGCACATTTTCTGTATTCCATTGGGGTAATGGAGAAGGAAGAAAAGGACTTTTTCCAGGCTTACCGGATGGAGCACCGGTTCCTGTCCTTCTCCCCTGGCTTCTACTGTCACTGTGATCCCCTCATCACTGCCCGTATATTCCTTTCTGAGATTTTCCGTAAATTCTCCGGCAAACTTCCGGAGTTCTTCCCCGGTATCACAGTCTGCCAGGATCAATGCCCGGGCCATTCTTGGGATGGCATTGTCTTTCTGACCGCCTTCCAGTTCCGCCAGAAGATACTGTCCCTTTTCTCTGGCCTCAAAAAGGAAACGGCCCAGAAGCAAAGTTGCATTTGCCCTGTTTTTATCAATCTCCGATCCGGAGTGACCTCCCAGAAGACCGGATACGGCAATCTCATATTTCATGCCGGCAGCTTCCTGATATTTTACCGGAATATTGGTCTGGGCAGTCAGCCCTCCGGCACAGCCTACCCACAGATATCCCTCTTCCTCAGAATCCAGATTGATCAGATATCTTCCTTTCAGCGGCGCAGTGTCCAAAGCTGCAGCACCCAGAAGTCCGATTTCCTCATCTACTGTGATCAGCACCTCCAGGGCGGGATGGCAAAGACTTTCATCTTCCAGGATTGCCAGGGCATAGGCCACTGCGATGCCATCGTCCCCTCCCAGCGTGGTATCTTTCGCAGAAATATAATCCCCTTCCACCATCAGCTCCAGAGGATCTTTCGTAAAATCATGGCTGCTTTCCGGTATCTTCTCGCATACCATATCCATATGTCCCTGAAGGATCACACAGGGCGCTTTCTCATAACCTTTAGAGGCTTCTTTAAAGATGATCACATTATTGCTCTCGTCCTGTATATATTTCAGATCATGGGCTCTGGCAAATTCCACCAGATAATCACTGATCTGTTTTGTATTTCCTGAGCCGTGGGGAATTTTTGTAATCTCCTCAAAATAATAAAATACCCGTTCCGGCTGTAAGTTTTTTAAAACAGACATATTTTTTCCTCCTGTTTCTTTCTGAATTTACTCTCTTATTCTTACACATTCCTTTAGAATTGGCAAGCCTCCATTTCCCTGTCATGAAAAAGGCAGCGATTCATATATTTTAAGTAAAGATCCGAAGGACATTCTCTATGAAAAAGTTGTTATACTATCTGCCCTTTACCTGTTTTCTTCTTTTTCTACTTCTTTTTCCAAAAAACGCAGCAGAATACGCCAAAACCGGTCTTATGCTCTGGTTCAATACCCTTCTGCCTTCCATGCTTCCTTTCATGATCCTCTCAGGACTTCTTATAAAAACCGGGTTTCTGGAAAAGCTCCTGTCTTTTACCGGTCGATTCTGGAAGTCGGTCTTCGGACTTACTCCCATGGGAGGCTACGGTCTTCTCATGGGAATTTTCTGCGGCTATCCCATGGGCGCCAAAACCGCAGCAGATCTGTATAGAAATCACCGTATTTCCCGGCAGGAAGCCTGTTATCTTCTGACCTTTTCCAATCACCCCGGTCCTGCTTTTCTTTCCTCCTATCTGTGTGCAGAACTTCTCCACCGGGTAGAACTGGCTCTGCCTGCCTATGGGATTCTTTATCTGTCCAGTTTTCTGACCTCTTTGCTCTTTCGGCCCCTCTATTGTTTTTCAAAAGAATCTGACAGGCAGTTAAAAAGAAAAGAGGCATCCTCTGTCTTCTCCTGGGGAGAAGCCCTGGACACCTCTATTATGGACAGTTTTCTCTCGATCACCAAACTGGGAGGATATATCATCCTCTTTTCCCTTTTTCAGGGAATCCTGAGCCTTCTGCCTCATCTCTCTCCGGATCTGAAATGCCTTCTCCTGGGGATTACGGAAATCACCACAGGAACAGCCGCTATCGCACAGCGAAACTGGGAACTTTCTCTTACCTTTCCTCTGCTATTGGCCTTTACTGCTTTTGGCGGACTGTGCATTGCCTTCCAGACAAAATCCATGCTTGGTGAAACAGACCTTTCCCTGGCTCCTTACCTGAAAGGAAAGCTCTGCACTTTCTTTGTCACACTGACTCTCGGGATCTTATTCGTCAAAATCGTCAAAGTCATCATCTAAATCGTCGTACTCATCATCGTATTCGTCATCCTCGTACTCCGTCTGGTCCTCTTCCTTGTAGTCCTCCCTGGCAGGTTCCTGAACAGGAGCAGCTGTCTGGGGAGCAGGAGCACCCTGAAGCTGAGGTGCCAGTTCGGCACGGTTCTGACGGATCACATCCAGAGAAGCCTGAAGAGCCTGGACAAATTCATTGTATTTGCCAGCAGCATTCTCCAGCATACTGGAAGCGATCTGTCCCATATTTCCCATAAGCTCATCTGTATAGGATACTGCGCTTAAACGGAGTGCATTGGCATCGTTGGTAGCAGCGTCAATGATCGCCTGAGCCTGCTGGTTGGCACTGTTTATCGTCTCATTTGCCTGGGCATATGCCTGCTGCATAACCTCTGATTCTTTTACCATCTGCTGAACCTGCTTCTTGGTGTCCTCGATGATATTGTCAGCTTTAGACTGGGCATCTGCCAGGATCGCATCCTTATTGCTGATGATCTTCTGATAACGCTTGATCTCGTCAGGAGTTTTCAGGCGCAGTTCTCTCAAAAGCTCTTCGATTTCTTCTTTATTCACAATAATCTTAGTGGTTGATAAGGGCTGATATTTACAGCTCTCCACATATTCTTCGATTTCCTCAATGATTTGTTCAATTCTGCTGCTCATTTCTCATTTCTCCTTACTGTATTTTCTTCCTGACCGCAAAAGGATCCTTCTGTCTCCTCTCATCTGGCAGGGCTCTGCCGGTATTTCTCTTCCACTTTGTGCATCACATATTCCGGTACAAACTTGGAAATGTCCGCTCCGAAATAGGCGGCTTCCTTTACTGTGGTAGAACTGAGATACGCATATTCCAGACTGGTGGTCAGAAACATGGTATCCACATCCCGGGCCAGCACCCTGTTGGTCTGAGCCATCTGAAGTTCATACTCAAAATCTGTAATGGCACGCAGTCCCCGGATAATCACCTTTGCGTTACAGCTTCTTGCAAAATTTACGGATAACCCGCTAAAAGATGTAACCGCCACATTGGGGACATCTTTTGTTATATTCTCTAATATATTAACACGTTCCTCCACAGAAAACAACGGACTTTTTGCAGAATTATTCAAAACTCCCACGATCACCTCATCAAAAAGAGCCGCTGCTCTGCGGATGATGTCTAAATGCCCATACGTAGCCGGGTCAAAACTGCCCGGATAGATTGCTCTCGCCATATTCTTATGCCTTTCTGACAAACACATGCATATTTGTCTTGTATCTTTTTTCCCTCACAGAAAGAAAACCATAACTTCCCAGATAGGAAAAATCTGTATCCAGAGAAGCCTCCACAATGATCATCGTATCTTTGCTCACATAGGAAGCATCCTTTAAAACGGCCAGCACCTGCTCTTCCAGTCCCTGCCGATAAGGCGGATCCATAAAAATACAGTCAAAAGGTTCCTCTCCTTCTAAAAGGCGAAGGGCAGTCAGTGCCTCCCGGTTATAAATTCTGGCCCTGTCTGCCAGTCTGGTAAATTTCAGATTTTCTTCTATAATCTTTACTGCTTTTCTGTTTTTCTCAACAAAGGCGCAAAAATCAGCCCCCCTGCTCAAAGCTTCGATCCCGATTCCTCCGCTTCCGGAAAAAATATCCAGGAAACGGCACCCGCACATATAAGGCTGGAGCATATTAAAAAGGGTCTCCTTAATCCTGTCAGTTGTGGGTCTTGTTTCCATACCCGGGATTGTTTTCAGGGGCATACTTTTTGCGCTGCCTGCAATCACTCTCATATATTTTTGTCCTTTTTACCGGGAATTCAGACGGTAGTCCAGGTCTCCATGTTCCAGACCCAGAATCAAAGATTCCGCTGTTGCAATGTTGGTTGCAATGGGAATGTTGTACTGGTCACAGCATCTGGAGATTTGATACACATCCGGCTCTTTTGGATCGATCATAGCCGGATTGTAGAAAAAGATGACCATGTCGATATCTCCCCGTTCGATCATTTCCGTAAACTGTTTATCTCCGCCCATGCTTCCGGGAAGAAATTTATGGACATGAAGATTGGTAGCCTCCTCGATCCTTCTCCCTGTAGTTCCTGTGGCATATATTTCATGCTTTGAAAGTATATTTTTGTAAGCAATACAAAAATCCTCGATCAAAGCCTTTTTACTGTTATGTGCTATAATACCTATGTTCATCTGCATCATCCTTATTATTTTTTGTCAAAATTCATTATAGCAAAAACGCTAACTTTTTTCAATTATCATTTATAATTTTATACACTTTTTACAAATTCGTGAAGAACACTCACAAAATGCTCTGTATGAAAATTCTGAATCCCCTTTTCCTTTCCCTGTGTCTGGTTTTTTATTGTAATATAATTCTCAGAATTTGTCAAAACATGAAAGAACTTCTAGTGTATTTTTTCACGAAATTCATATAATACCAATGTAACAAAAAAACAACTTTCAAAGGAGGAACTAAAAATGTCTAACAGTAATTCTTCTAACAAAGCTGCAGTGCCAGAGGCCAAAAGCGCATTAAACCGTTTTAAATATGAGGTAGCCAACGAACTGGGAGTACCCCTTACAGACGGCTATAACGGAAATCTGACCTCCAAGCAGAACGGTTCTGTAGGCGGCTATATGGTGAAGAAAATGATCGAGGCTCAGGAAAGACAGATGTCCAGCGGCGGAAGCATGCAGCAGTACTAAGCTCAGAACAAGCTGCATAGAGTCTTTGCTTGAAATCATCTGTCATTAAACTTGTTTTGTAAAATACAAACACACAGATTTATGGCAAAAAATCAGGGCAGAAGGTATTCGGATCGAATATCTTCTGCCCTGTAATTTACCTGTAACTATCCAGCCATAGGCCTTCGGATAAAGGAAAACCGGCATTAACTGCAAATCTGCGCTGTATGGCTGAATAGTTCCGTATACAACATTTATATTGGAATTATAAAACTCTACTTATAACTCTACTTTTCTTCCTTCTTCTACATACTCGCCATTTACTACATAGTAAGCAGCATGCTCTTCAGGTTTTACGTAAATCTGGATATCCTTGATATCGCTTTCTTTTTTACCAGTCTCCGCCATCCATGCTTTTTTCACGCTGGCTCTTACATCATCTAAACTATACTCTGCACCTGCGAACTGAACGAATACAGATTCTTTTACCTCTGTCTTCTCTACAGCCTTTTTAGCAGCAGTAGTTTTCTTAACGGTAGTTGTCTCTTTCTTTACTGGTGTTGCTTTTTTTGCTGGTGCTTTTTTGGCAGCAGCAGTTTCTGTTTTAGATTCTTCTGTCTTCACCGGAGTTGTCTTCACGGCAGCTTTTGTTGTTGTCTCAGCTGTCTTTGCTGTTGTCTTGCTTACTGACATAAAATTCTCCTCCTTTATACTTCCAACTCTAAATGTCCCGTTTATCATATACCTTTTCTTTTTAATTTTCAAGTTTTTCCCGGAAGTTTGTGTTTTTTTACAGAAACATAACAATACAGCAACACAGCCTTCGCTTATAATCCGGGAGATTCCATTTTATCCTTTGCATAAGCCAGGAGCCGGTCCTTCAGCCGTTGGTTCTGTTCCAGTTCCAGGTTTGGATCCAGCAGCAGGACCGCCCCTGCTGCCTCGCTGGCTTTTTTCAAAATATCTGCATCCTGGAAGATATCTCCCAGACGGAATTCCAGCATGCCGCTCTGGCGGATCCCCAACAGATCACCCGGTCCCCGAAGCCGCAGATCCTCCCCTGCGATATAAAATCCGTCGTTGGACTTTACCAGGATCTCCAGTCTTTTTCTGGTCTCATCATCATCGCCCCCATAGACAAAAATACAATAGGACTGGTGAACACCTCTTCCCACCCTTCCTCTCAGCTGGTGAAGCTGGGCCAGGCCGAAACGTTCTGCATTTTCTACCATCATCACCGTAGCATTTGGCACATTGACCCCCACCTCAATAACCGTAGTAGATACCAGCACCTGTATCTCATTTTTTGCATAAGCCTCCATGATCGCATTTTTCTCGGCAGCCTTCATACGGCCATGAAGATACGCCACCTTGATTTCGGGAGACAGAGTCTGGGAAAGCATCCGGCTGTAGTCCAGCACATTCTCCGCCTCCAGCCCTTCGCTTTCTTCCACCATAGGACAGATCACATAGACCTGGCGGCCCTGAAGGACCTGATTTTCAATAAACTTATAGGCTTTCGGCCGGTAAGAGGTATCCACCACACAATTTTTTATAGGAAGCCGTTTGGCCGGAAGCTCGTCCATAACAGAAATATCCAGATCACCATAAAGAATAATCCCCAGAGTTCTGGGAATAGGGGTAGCGCTCATAACCAGCACATGGGGTCCCCCTCCCTTTCTGGACAGATCTTCTCTCTGGTTCACGCCAAACCGGTGCTGTTCATCGGTGATCACAAGGGCCAGATCCTGGTAAAGAACTTTTTCCTGGATCAGGGCATGGGTGCCGATAATCAGTTTTGCCTCTCCCTCCTGGATCTGCCTGTAGATTTCTTTTTTCTCTTTTCCCTTGGCAGATCCGGTAAGGAGTACTGCCTGATAAGAAAGTCCCTGCTCTTTGAGAAGCTGGCACATTCCCTCATAGTGCTGTTTGGCCAGTACCTCTGTAGGCGCCATAAGAGCCGCCTGGCACCCATTGGCTGCCGCCAGGATCATAGCCAGAAAAGCAATGATCGTCTTTCCGCTTCCCACATCTCCCTGGACCAGACGGGACATCAGATGTTCCCCTGTCATATTGGTCTCGATATCGTTCCAAACCCGTTTTTGGGCATTGGTCAGGGCATAGGGAAGATTCTCTATAATCTTTTCCGTCTCCCATACCGGCTTCAGATGAAAGGTATTTTCTCTATTCTGGTTTTTCTCTTTCATCATACGGACAGAAAGAATAAAGAGAAAAAACTCATCGAAAACCAGACGTTTTCTTCCCAGTATCATATCCTTTCGATTATTCGGAAAATGGATATGAGTCAGGGCATAATTATATTCTGCCAACTGATAATGGATCCGGTATTCTTCCGGCAGATACTCCTGGGTCATTTCCCGCTCTTCCAGTATCTCCTTCATAGTCTTTGCCATAAACTTGTTAGTAAGTCCTTTGGTCAGGCTGTAAATAGGATAAAGGATATGAAGTCTCTCTTCATACTGTTCCCGGGTAAATATCTCCGGATGTTCCATGGTCCGTCGTCCTCTTTTCTCCATTACAATGCCTCGAAAAATATACAGTCCTCCCGGACGCAGGGTGTTTCTCAGGAAAGGCATATTGTACCAGGTAAACCAGAGAATCTGTTCTCCTTGTCTGGCACTGGCAGTGATCACTGTAAGTTTTCCTGTGTTCTTTACGCCCACTTTTCCCGAAAGCCTTACGAAAACCGCAGCCTTCTTTCCGGGAAGCGCCTGGGAAATCTCCACAGGTTCCTGATATTCATCATAGTCTCTGGGATAATACCGGAGAAAATCTCCCACTGTAAAGATCCCCAGCTTTCCCAGAAGTTTCTCGGTCTTTTCCCCAATGCCTTTAATAGTCCGTATGCTGTCCTGTTCTCTCATTCTCTCACTCTCCCCTGCCCTTTTGTCTGCCTTTCCCGGCTGTTCCGGAAATGTAATGGTAAAAAGAGGCTGGAAAGATTCTATGGCATCCTGCCACAAAGTCCTTCCAGCACTCTTAAATTCTATTCTTTTGATTCTTCTATTCTACCGAGATCACGTAATAGTAGATAGGCTGTCCTCCATAATTGATCTCAATATCGTAGTCTGGATACAGTTCTTCCAGACGGGAGGAAACTTCCTCCGCATCTGCCTCTTCCACTTCAGCCCCATAGTAAATACTGATCAGCTCGCTGTCTTCGTCTGTCATCTTGCCGGCCATCTCCACAGCAACATCCTGGATATCCTGCCCTACGGCAAGAATTCCTTTGTCACCGATTCCCATGATATCTCCCTGATGGATCTCCTGGTCATCAATCCTGGTATCCCGCACTGCATAAGTCACCTGCCCGGTCTTCACATTTCCGATGGCCTCCATCATCTCTGCGGTATTTTCCTCTACGGTCTTTTCCGGCACATAAGAGATCATCGCTGAGATTCCCTGAGGAATGGTCTTTGCAGGAATTACCACTATATTTTTATCTTCTGTCAGATCTCTGGCCTGATTGGCCGCCAGAATAATATTCTTATTATTGGGGAAGATGAAAATATTCTTGGCATTTACCTGGGCAATAGCATCCAGCATATCCTCTGTGCTGGGATTCATAGTCTGTCCTCCCTGGATCAGATAGTCTGCACCCAGTTCCTTAAAGATCTCGCCCATGCCCTCTCCTGCAGATACAGAAATAAAACCTACTTCCTTCTCCGGCTTGGAAGTCTTCTGGGCAGCCTGCTGTGCCGCCATTTTTTCTGCTTCTTTGATCACCTTTTCGTGGTGCTCCAGCCGCATATTATCAATCTTCATATTGGAAAGCTGTCCATATGTCAGTGCCTTCTGAATAGCTTCTCCCGGATCATTGGTGTGTACATGCACCTTTACAATGTCATCATCTGCCACCACAACCAGAGAATCACCGATAGACATCAGGTAGTCCTTAAACCCTTCCTCGTCTTTCTCTGTGAATTCCTTTTCCAGCATAATGATAAATTCTGTGCAGTATCCGAATTTAATATTGCTCTCTTCTGCAGATACCGGTTTTGTCCCCGTAACTTTTGCAGCAGGTTTTTCAAAGTTCAGATCAATCTCCTTGCCCAGATAGCCGTCGAAAGCACCTTTCAGCACTTCTACGAGGCCCTGTCCGCCGGAATCCACTACGCCTGCTTCTTTCAGCACAGGCAGCATCTCCGGAGTCCTGGCAAGGACTTTCTCCGCCTCTGCGATCACATCTGTAAAAAAGGCCTCCAGGTTTTCGCTGTCCTCTGCGATCTCCGCCGCCTTATCGGATACTCCCTTGGCAACGGTAAGGATGGTTCCCTCTTTTGGCTTCATGACCGCCTTATAAGCAGTTTCCACTGCCCGCTCAAACGCCCTGGCAAAAATAGGAGCATCAATCTCCTCATACTTCTCAATAACCTTTGTAAATCCTCTTAAAAGCTGTGACAAGATAACTCCGGAGTTTCCTCTTGCGCCTCTTAATGATCCGGAAGATATAGCCTTTGCCAGACTCTTCATATCCGGTTCTGACAAAGCATTCACCTCAGAAGCCGCAGACATAATGGTCAAAGTCATATTGGTTCCTGTATCACCATCAGGAACCGGAAAAACATTCAGCTCATTAATCCACTCTTTTTTTGCTTCCAGATTCTTGGCTCCTGAAAGAAACATCCGTCCAAGGATCTTTGCATCAACGGTATTGGTATTCACAACAAGTTTCCTCCTTATTAATCAATTACTCTCACGCCTTCTACAAGGATGTTGATTTTCTCTATGGTAAGACCGGTAAATTCTTCTACCTTATATTTCACATTGCTTATCAGATTATCGGACACCGCAGAAATGCTCACCCCGTAAGCGACGATCACATGAAATTCCAAAGTGATCTTATTATCTGCTATGGTCACATTGATCCCGTGTTTCAGACTGTCCTTCTTCAGAAGTTTCACAAGCCCGTCCTTCATACTTACTGCGGCCATACCTACTATCCCAAAACATTCAACCGCTACGCTTCCCGCATAAGTGGCAATGACATCTGTATCAATCGTAATCTTTCCTAATCCTGTATCAACAAATCCATTCATGCCGGACACCTCCATAATTTTATATAAGCTATTCTAACATATCTTTTCCTAAAACGAAATAATAATTTATTTTTTTTAGAATTTTACTTGCAAATTAATATCTAATCTGCTAAAATAGCTATTGTTGTGAGTTTGTTTATACGGACTTAATATATATTAGGGAGGTGCTACCATGGCAAGATGTGCTATTTGTGACAAAGGCGCTCATTTCGGAAACAATGTCAGCCATTCTCATAGAAGAACAAACAAAATGTGGAAATCCAATATTAAATCTGTAAAAGTGAAGACAGAAAACGGAAATGCAAAGAAAATGTATGTTTGTACTTCCTGCTTAAGAAGCGGCAAGGTAGAAAGAGCATAAGAATGAAGAGAATAATAAAAAGAGATATTGCCTGATCTGGAAAATGATCTGGTGATATCTCTTTTTTGTTGTATTTTCAGGCCGGGCCCGCAAATACCCTGCAGCTCAAAATTCCTTTCTCTTGACTTTCTATAGAAACATCCGCTGTCTTCAGCAGCAAAATAAATTATAGCCTGCCAGGAGACACAGGGCGGCAGCCACCACCATTAAAAAGCTTTTCGGAAAAATCAGAGCGATAAAAAGCCCTGCTCCCACACAAAATAATGCAAGTCCCCACACTCTGCGCATGATCTGTTTCTCCTTTTTCTCTCACTAACAGTATATGCACAGCTGCGGGGACCAATTATAACCTTTTTATACTTCTTTCTTTTCTTCTGTCTTTTCTTCAGCCGCCTTTTCTTCTTTTTCCTCAGAAAGAACTACTTCGCTTTTCTTTCCATCTGTAAATTTATTCAGGAAATCCGGCACCATATCCAGGATCTTTGTAAGACCATCCTGATTCTTGATATTCACCAGTTTTGTTACACCTCCGGAGATCACCAGCACTGCACTGGGAGAGATCTTTCCTCCCATACCGCCTCCTCCGTTGTTCTTTTTTTCTCCGGAAAAGGCACCTGCTCCTACACCAAAGGTCACATCCACCAGAGGAAGGATGATGGTATCTCCCACTGTAATCGCATCGCCTACTACGGTTTTGGTGGTAATGAAGCTGTCCATACCTTTAAACAAAGATTCTACTGTTGATTGAAAGTTGTTATTTTCTGAAGCCATAGCTGGTTCCTCCTTCACGTTGTTTATGACAATTTACCGGCCGGCAAAACCTGCCTTCTATTGTCTGAAATGCCTGATAATATAGCGGACATCCCGGCTGCGGAATATCTTCACAGCCGAAATCAGCAGCATAACGCCGTACATTCTCCCTTTCAGAAAAACGGTTCCTTCTAAAACCGTCTGGTCAAAACAGGGCTCTATACTGAAATTTTCTCCATACAGAGGATAAAATATGCTTGCTGCCCCCAGAATTTCTCCAGTAAGGCATGGATCCTCTGTTCCGAATTTTATATAACCCTCCGTTTTTTGGGGAAGTACATGAATCAGCAGCTTTTTCCCTTCCTGCAGTATCAGATTCATCCCTCTTTTGAATTTTTCATTTTCCAGAAATTTCTTTATTTTTTTTATTTTATCACAGATGTCTTTTACTGTTAACCGAAAATTTTTCAAAGCTTTCATTATTTTTCCAGGGAACCGGAGAATTTCCCGTATCTTTTTGAGAAAAGCCGGCTCTTTTTTCCTGGCCGTTGCTCTCTTTTCTGTATTTTGTCTTTCCGGCCCGACTTCCGGACTTCCCTCTTCTGTTTCTGCCTCCGAAGGTTCCAAAGCTTTTTTCTCCTCTGTCCGGATCACTTCATTGGAGGATGGTGTCTGGGGAAGCAGAATCTTTTTTCCTCTCTTCTCCCCTGTCTTCTTCCTTTTCCGCTGCTTCAGGGCTTTGAAAAGCTTCCGTACCGGAATCCCGAAAATTCTTATCTCATAGTCCGATTTTTCTTCCTTGCTGTCATACCATACTGTAAGGCCGATCAAATGGAAAAGCCAGGAAACCCCGGCTTTTCCCTCATATTGCTCCTTGTCCCGGTATCCCCGGGCCTGATATCGTACGGGGCAGAACAAAAAGGCCAATACTCCAAGCAAAAGAATTCCCAGCAAGATAAGGAGAAGAATGCCGATTACTTTTAAAATCATGAAAACAATATGTAGCACTGCCATTTTTTCACCTGCTGTCCTCCCCTATCTGTTTTTCCAGCCATTTTCTTACATTTCCCGTACCGGTTTCCCTATAAGTCCGCTGTACCATGGTCTCTACCAGCTCCAGAGCTTCCCAGTAGCCGCAGGCCAGGCCTACGATCACCGGACAGTTCTTCCGCCTTGCTTTCTGCAACAGTTCGTTAGCAGAAAAAATATCCAGCTGATCCCGGCCATTTGCTGCAAGGGTGATCAGATAAACGTCGATCACCCCGGCTCCCTGATTGATCCTGCGGATCAGTTTCTTTTTTTTCTTTTTTGCATTATTGCCAATATACAGCCCCTTATACCAGTTTAACATAAAAACTTCTTTCCCATCGAATCCTATTTTTTCAGTCTTTCCTCTATTGCATTGACCACAGATTCCAGGACCTTGATCCTGGCGTAATATTTATTGTTACCTTCCACAATGATCCAGGGTGCATAAGAAGTAGAGGTCTTTATGATCATTTCATTGACCGCTTCCTCGTACTGATCCCATTTCTCCCGGTTCCTCCAGTCCTCATCTGTGATCTTCCACTGTTTCTCCGGGTTTTCCATACGCTCCTTAAATCTCCGCTCCTGCTCGTCCTTATCGATCTGCATCCAGAACTTCAGCACAATAGCCCCGGAATGAGCCAGATGGGCTTCCATATCATTGATTTCCCGATAAGCCCTCTGCCATTCTTCCCTGGTGCAGAAGCCTTCGATCCGCTCCACCATAACTCTGCCGTACCATGTCCTGTCAAAGATCGTAATATGGCCGTCTTTCGGCATGGCCTTCCAGAATCTCCAGAGATAATGATGGCTTTTCTCTGTAGGGGTAGGAGAAGCCGTAGGACTTACCAGATATCCTCTGGGGTCCATAGGCTCTGTAAGACGTTTGATGGCTCCCCCTTTTCCTCCAGCGTCCCAGCCTTCAAATCCCAGGACTACCGGTATTCTCTGCCGGTACAGTTCGCTGTGCAGGATCTCCATACGATCCTGAAGTCTTTTCAGCTTTTCCTTATATTCTTCCTTCGTATAGGCAAGAGACAGATCAACTTTGCTCAGTACCGTTGAATCCAGTTCCTTGTCTTCCTTAGGCTGCCAGGCTGTTTTTTCTTCCCGTACTGCTTTTTTCTCTTCTGCCAGAGACATTTCTTCTCTCCTGGCTGCTACTTTTTCTGAAAGTTTTTCCACTACAGTAGCATAAATCTTAGCAGTAGCAAATCGCCGGTCTTCGGCCTCGATAATGGTCCATGGGGCATATTCCGACTCAGTCTTTTCCAGCATTTCCTCATTCATGGCCTTATAGCGTTCATATTCTTTATTTCTCTTAAGGTCTTCTTTACTGACTCTCCATGCAGTTTCTTTGGAGTCCAGCAGTTTGTCAAAACGCTTCTTCTGCTCTTTCTGACTGATATACAGAAAAAACTTGATCAGTACTGTGCCGTCATCGGTCAGTGTACGCTCAAAAGTGTTGATCTCCTGGTAAGCATAGAGGAGTTCTTCTCTGGAAATCTTGTTCTCAAAACGATCCACAGAAACCTTTCTGTACCAGCTTGTATCAAAAATAGCCATACGTCCTTTTTCCGGCGTTTTCGTCCAAAAACGCCACAGGAAGGGGTGCATCTCTTCTTCTTCCGTAGCTTTCTTAATGGCAAAAACCTGAAATCCTCTGGGATCCAGAGGATAGATCAGTTTGCTGATCTGCAGGCCTTTTCCCGAAGCTCCCAGCCCTTCAAAAACAAGGATTACCGGAATCCCCAGGGCCTTGCATTCTCTCTGGAGCTTGGCAAGCTGAGGCTCCATAACCTCCATTTTCTCCTGATACACGCTTTTTTCCATTTTCTTTGTAAGATTGATCTGTTCCAACATCTCTTACCGCACCTCCTTCATTGGGCAGACCCTGATATGGAAGAAGCTGCCGCAGTAAACAGCATCTATTTGTTTAATGCGGCAGCCTTCTCTAAAAGTACTTTCGATTCCCCCAAAGATTTGCTTTCTTCAGATCCAGGTATTCGCTGTAAGCTCTTTCCAATATCTGTTTTTCATTGGAAAAGCGCAGCAGATGATATGCCTCGTGGAACTTGTAAAAGCCGGAATCCACAAAGTATTCCTCCCTCTGCGGTCTGCTGTAATAGCTGTTTGCAGACATGAGATACCAGTAAACATTCTTTTCTACAGTATCTTCCGGAATGCAAAAACTATACTGACTCTTCCCTATATATTTAATAATATTTGCGGCAACGCCTGCCTCTTCCTTCACCTCCCGAAGAGCAGTGGTTTTATAATCTTCTCCCTTTTCCACGGTTCCTTTGGGCAGCACCCATCCCTCATATTTATGCTTATAGGATTTATACAAAGTCAGTATCTTTCCCCTATAGATCACCACCCCGCCACAGCTTGTTGCTTCGATCATTTTGCGGTTCCTCCTGCTAAAGGCATCCTGAGAACGCCTGCGTTGTGTTCTTAAAGGTAGTATACATCTTTTTCGGGAACGGCGCAATCCCTTCTTCTTTGTCATCCATAGTAGTATGCGTTAAAGATCTCGTGAGCAATAGGCACCGCAGCCCTGCTGCCTGTACCGGCACCTTCGGCGATCACCGCCACCACCAGATCCGGATCATCCACATTAGAGAAGCCGATAAACCAGGAGTGGGTCCTGATAGAACCATCGCTTCCTTCATACTCTGCAGATCCGGTCTTTCCTGCTGCGCTGTAGCTTTCCCCGGCAAGCTGGGTACCTGTACCGGAATTTACTACTTCTGACATCAGACTTTTCAATGCCTGCGCTTCGCTTTCACTCATCAGGTCTTTATAGACCGAAGGTTCCGTTGTTTTGATCACATCTCCTCCGTCATTCTCTATATGGTCAATATAATAAGGTTCCATCAATTCTCCGCCGTTAGCGATAGCACTGGTGATCATAGCCATGTGCATAGGAGATACCAAGGTGGTCCCCTGCCCGATAGAAGACTGCATCAAGAAGGGAATTCCCTCTGATTCTTTCAGATCTATAGTACTCTTCCGGTAATCCAGAGAAATGGGCAGTTCATTGTTAAACAGAAGATCTTCCGCTGTTTTCTGGATGGTATCTGCCCCAAGATCCAGTCCCATCTGGACAAAAGCCGTATTACAGGACTCGGCAAAAGCCGTGGTAAAATCCACCTGTCCATGTACTTCGCCCTCAAAACAGGGGATGGTATGGCCTTCCTGAGTAATACTTCCCGTACAATTGTAAGAAAAATCATCCAGAGTTCCATGTTCCCTGAGATAGGCTAGGGACATAACCACTTTAAAAATGGATCCCGGAGGGTAAGCTCCCTGAGTCGCCCGGTTCAGCAGACTGCTGTTGGTACTGTCATTTGCCAGAGCGTCCCAGTTGGCTTCTATGGTATTGGGATCAAAGTCCGGCTTGCTTACAGAAGCCAGTACAGCCCCGGTCTGGGGATCCATCACCACTACAGCTCCATTATAACCTCCCAGCGCATTGTATGCCACTTCCTGCAGCCTGGTATTCAAAGTAGTCACCACATTATCTCCAGGATTTTTCATATCCATGATCTCATTTTTGATCCGATCCACATATTCATGGTGGGTGGACATAAGAGAAGAATTCGCCAAAGCTTCCAGACCGTTTTTCCCATTGGATACATAGCCTACCACATGGGCGAACATACTGCCGTAAGGATAGACTCTGGTCTCATTCCCTGCATCGTCTGTCTGGGTATAAGCCAGGGTCTGTCCGTCTGCGGAAAGAATACTTCCTCTTACGATCCTGTCCTCCGCCTGATTCTGCCTGCTGTTGTAAGGACTGCTGATAATATCCTCTCTCTCCCAGATATTAAAATATCCCATATAAGCGATAAGAGAAACAAAAATCAGCACAAAGAAATAGCTGACGATCGTATACTCCCGGTTTTTCCGCCGTTTCGCCTTCTTCCGTTTTTTTCTCTGAAGTTCTTCTTCTCTTCTAAGCTGTTTCTCATATTTTTTCTTTTTGCCGTTCAAATTCCTCATCCTCATCTTCTCTCAAAATATACAGTCCCTGGATAATCGCCAGCATGATAATCGTCGCCAGAACGGAACTTCCTCCGTAGCTTACCAGAGGCAGGGTAATCCCTGTCATGGGTATAAATTTGCTGACTCCGCCAATGGTCAGAAATACCTGAAAAGCATATTCTGTGCCCAGTCCAAGGGCAATCAATTTATAAAACCGTTTCTTAATTCTCAGAGAAATATTTACAACCAGAAGGAACATACTCATGCACACCAGGATCATACAGATGGCAAAAACTCCTCCCAATTCCTCACAGATAGCCGCAAACATGTAGTCCTGCTGCACAAATGGGATCAGTTCCGGAGATCCCTGGCACAGACCCACACCAAACCAGCCGCCTGCACCGATGGCAAAAAGTCCCTGAAGGATCTGATAGCCGGAAGTTTCCCAGACAGAAAAAGGATCTCTCCAGGCCACAACTCTCTGTCTTACATGAGAAAACAGGAAATAAGCGATTATGGCCGCCAGGCAGCCGCTTCCCAGTCCAGCAAAAAGATACAGAGGTTTCTTGGTGGCCACGTAAAGCATGACTACATAAGTAATGAAAAACACTACTGCGCTTCCCAGATCTCTGGATAGAACCAGCACCAGTACATAAGCCGCCGCCACCGCCGTAGTGATCACATGATCCATAAAAGTTGCGCTTTTCTTATAAAGTCTGCTGGCTACAAAAAATACAAAAATGATCTTTACAAATTCTGAAGGCTGGAAGGTAAAAGATCCGATATTAATATTGATCTTCGCTCCGTTAACATTTGAGCCCACCACCAGCACCACTGCCAGCATGAGAAATCCTGCTGCTGCATAAAGCCATGTGAGTTTTTTCAGAAAATACATTTTCCGTATCATTACCGGAATGACCATGGCCAGCACCGTAGCCGCCACAGCAATGGCCATCTGCCTCAGTCCCGAATCCGGATCCAGTCTGGCCAGCATAATAAATCCGATAGACAAAAGCATGCACATGTGATTCAGCAGAAGAATAGAAGAATTCTTATATAAAGCCCTGTATAATGCCTGGACGATGACCAGATACAGGATCAGCGCTCCGAAAATATACAGAACCTTTAGTTCCTCTGTCTGCAGAAAAATCACAAGAAAAGCCGTAAAATCCAAAAAAATGATCAATAGAAGCTGCTTTCGCAGGATATATCTCTGGTCATAATCCTCTTCATACCGGAAAACCAGAAAGCTTTCCAGGGTATACAGCAGCATGATGATCAGTATCAGGTATTTTGATAGTTCAACAATAATATTCAGCACTTTTTCACCTACTCTACTCCCCTTCTGAAATGCCCCTTTGTAAATGCAGGCAGTTTCTCCGGAATTTTCTTTTTCTCTGTTTGTTCTATAAATCCATATGCCAGGGCAAAAAGCTCCAGCAGCTCTCCGGTCTCCTTATATCCTTCCTCTGTAAAATTCAGACGAAAGAAAGGAATCTCCATATCCAGTATCTCCCCGGCTTCCCGGATAAGTCCGGTGGGAATGCTGTTGTAGATCACATTATAGCAGAAATCGCAGGAACATTTTGTCAGAAACTGCTGTCCGTAACGGTCTTTCAGCCATACCTTTGCGGATCTGTGATCACAGGATCCGCAGGTCTTCTTCAGACACTGGGCGGAAACCATCATAGGATAATAACCGTAGAGGATCATTTCACTGTTCCGGCAATCCTTCTCCCTGATCTCCCTTCCATTCAGTTCCAAAGGCAGGGTTGTCCGTTTCACCCCCAAGGCCTCCAGAAAGCCTTTTGCCCTGTCGTTGAAATTATAAAGAGAATAATCACAGACCAGCTTCTCTTCAAGCCCAAGAGCCTTCAGATATCCCAGTTCCTCCAGATTTCTCACCAGAAATCCATCTATATCCTCTCCCAGTTCCCGAAAAATATCCTCATATCCCTCCAGGCGGCTTTCCCTGAGCATATAAGGCATTGCCAGATAAAATTCTTTTCCGGCCAGGGCTGCCTCTTTTGAAGCCTTTCGTACATCAGCTTCCAGATTTTTTAATCCGATCATAGAAAGGGAAGCATAAACTCCTGTAACTGCCCTGCTCTCCATGACAGCTCTCCACTGCTCTTTGGTTTCCACAAACGCATAAAGCTTTCTCCCATACAGAGGTTCTTCTGTCCTTTCCTCTGACTTTTTCTTTTCTTCCGGCTCTGTTTCCGGTTCTGTGGAAAGCTTTCTTCGGAATTTCTTCAGATATGCTTTTTCCAGCTCTTCAAGCCCCTCCCTTCGCAGAGCATTCAAACTCTGCATTGGCAGAAATCCTTTTTCATCGGTGAGGATTTCCAAATTTTCAAAAGCAAAGGGGGTTTCTCCTGTTTTTTCCATCTGCCGCCTTACCCTGTCTATGGAAAGCGGCTGCTTCAGGGCCTCCTCCACCAGGCTTCCCTGAACCTGCACATGGACATCCTGAAAGTCCAAATCCAGTATAGCAGGACTGCCGGCATAGAGGATTAAATTTCCATAAATTTTTTCTTGTGTTTTTGTATCTAAATATTTCTTTTTTAATTCAGCGAACAGTTTTTCATTACGATTTTCTGAAAATTTTTTCTTCCGGTCCTGCTCTTTATAATTAACCACAGCCATCATGCTTCGCCCATTGTGGCTGTGATAATAGCCCTGA
>DXFG01000230.1 GCA_019114545.1 Candidatus Blautia pullistercoris
TTTCGACGGGGGTTTTGAAGTTGAGGAAGCCATCCGCAGACTCCGGGACTGCGTATCAACCTGGAACTTAAATATAAACGCAAACAATAATAGAGTAGCGTTAGCTGCCTAATTGCAGCTTGTCAGCCCCGGACCACCCGCTGTTCGGGAATCTGGCATCAAACTTGCGGGGAACTTCTCTTTCAAAGCTTTGAGATTGGGGAAGATTTTATGAAGCTACTAAGCGCAGCAGCCTGTTATCCGGCGGCTGTGTGAGGGAATGTTAAAAGAATAACTGTGATGGGAGATGCTTCAAGGGATAGACTTTCGGACAGGGGTTCGATTCCCCTCAGGTCCATAGAAGAGTTGAGTTAAAGGCAGAGGGTTCTGCTTTTAGATCAGCTCTTTTTCTTTAAATATTCTTACCTGCCAATGGGATCGTACCAGAAAATATAAGTCTACAAAAGAAGGAGAACTCCGGTGACAAGTCCCGGAAAATAATATTTATGATCACAAGAAAAGATTTAAAGCAAAAGGGGAAACAATCCCTGAAAAAACATTATCTGATCTTCGCAGCCGTCTGTATGATCTCTGCCTTCCTTGCTTCCGAGTTCAACGGCTCTCTTAATTTTTCCACCCTTCGGAATTACGAAGAGATATCCGCTGACCCTGAAGCGTATACAGAAGTTTCCGTTGATTCCAAAAGAAGCGTGGGCTGGCATGAAGTAGTGGAAGACATTCTCACGGATCAGTTAGAAGAAGGTGCACAGCTTTCTGAAGCCCTACAGAAACAGGCAATGGAACGTTCCCTGGAGGGCAGTCCTGTATTCGGCCGTACCAGAGGCGTACTTGCTAATCTCATAAATCAGATCAGCTCCGGCTCCATCCTGGTCACCTTTGCCGCTGCAGTAAATTCTCTTACAGGCACAGAAAGAGGCGGTATTGTTGTCCTGATCCTTCTTGGTACCGCAGGACTGTCTGTATTCTGGTTTTTGATTCAGAATACCTTCGGTGTCATCCTCCGCCGCATTTTTCTGGAAGGGCATACCTATGAAAAGGTTCCGATTTCCCGTTTTCTCTACCTTTTAAGGGTAAAAAAATGGCTGAAGGTTTCCTGGAATATGCTGGTCAAATATATATATCAGTCTCTCTGGTCACTGACTGTCATCGGAGGGATCATTAAGCATTATTCTTATTTTCTTGTGCCCTATATTCTTGCAGAGAATCCTGACATGACTGCCAATCAGTCTGTCACTCTGTCAAGAAAACTCATGAAAGGCCACAAGTGGGAATGCTTCCTTCTGGAACTATCCTTTTTAGGCTGGATGATCCTGGGCGCTCTGAGTCTGGGGATTTTCAATATACTTTTTACGAATCCGTACAAAACAGCCGTTTTTACCGAATATTATATCCAGCTCCGCCAAAAGGGCAAAGAGGAAAAGATTCCCCTCTCTCAACTGCTCAATGATTTTTATCTCTATGAAAAAGCAGACGCCCTTGATCTCACGGAAAAATATGTGGATATTCTGGATATCATGGAAACCCCTCCTATGGAAGAGCCAAAGCTTCCCGGAGTGAAGGGGGTCCTTGCAAGGAATTTTGGTATCCTGTTATTCTGGGGAAAGCAGGAGAAACGCTATGAAGAGGTTCAGGCCCGCCGTCTGAAAAACAAAGAATTATCCGATGCGGTAAAAGGTCTTGTCTATCCTACACGGCTGTTTCCCATTCCGGAAGAGGAGAAAAGGGTCCAGGCAGAATCCCTCAATTATATGCGGCAGTACAGTATCTGGTCACTGCTCATCATTTTCCTGGGTTTTTCTATCTTCGGATGGCTTTGGGAAGTGACCCTTCATCTCGTTACCAGCGGTGAACTTGTAAACCGGGGCTTTTTAAACGGTCCGTGGCTCCCCATCTATGGGAGCGGTTCCGTACTGATCCTGACCCTTCTGTACCGGCTCCGGAAAAACCCGGCGGCAGAATTCTTTGCCGCAGTGATCCTCTGCGGCTCCCTGGAATATATAACGTCACTGCTCATGGAAATATTCACCGATGGGATGAAATGGTGGGATTACAGCGGGTATTTTCTGAATCTCCACGGACGCATCTGTGCAGAAGGACTGCTGGTATTTGGCGTGGGAGGAATGATGGTAGTCTATATTCTGGCTCCTCTTACGGACAATCTGTTCCAGAAGGGGAATCAGAAATTATTAAGACTTTTCTGTCTTATATTCCTTACCCTTTTCTGTCTGGATCTGGTATATACACAGATTCATCCAAATGCAGGGGAAGGTATTACCGATATCAGCAGTATCCAAAAGGAACCCGACTGGAGATCAGGACTTCCGAAGAGCTGAATAATCTTTTAAAAAAAGCTCATACAGCTTCGGCAGCTTTTCTGCCTTGCTGTATGAGCTTTTTATTTATTCCATATCCAGGTGACAGGATACAAAATGTCCCGGACGGGCTTCTCTCAGCTTCGGGGATTCCGTATGGCATTTCTCTGTTGCATACTTACATCTGTTTGCAAAAGGACAACCCGGTTTTGGATTAATGGGGCTTGGTACGTCTCCGGAAAGAACACTGGCTTCTTTCTGTGCTTCCTTATCCGGATCCGGAATCGGAACAGAAGCCAGCAGAGCCTGGCTGTAAGGATGGAGAGTATGCGCATAAATCTCATCACTGTCTGCCAGTTCTACAAGATTTCCAAGATACATAACTGCAATACGGTCGGAAATATATTTTACTATATTCAAGTCGTGAGCAATAAACATATAGGTAAATCCATGCTTATCCTGAAGTTCCTTCAGCAGATTGATGATCTGGCTCTGGATAGAAACGTCCAGAGCAGAAATCGGCTCGTCGCAGACGATAAATTCCGGTTCTACCGCCAGAGCCCGGGCAATACCGATACGCTGCCGCTGCCCTCCGGAAAACTCATGAGGAAAACGGTTGGCATGTTCTCTGTTGAGGCCTACTGTCTCCAGCAGTTCATAGACTCTCTGGGTCCGTTTTTCCTTATCGTACATTTTATGGATCTCCATACCCTCGGCAATAATGCTTCCAACCGTCATACGGGGATTCAGCGAAGCATAGGGATCCTGGAAAATGATCTGTGCTTTTCTGGAATATTCATAACGGTCTTTGGTGTGCTTCATGTTCACTTCTTTGCCGTTATAGAGGATCTTGCCTTTTGTGGCAGGGTAAATCCCCATTACCACACGTCCCAGGGTGGACTTTCCGCAGCCGGACTCACCTACCACACCCAGGGTCTCGCCTTTATAAATATTAAGGGAAATATCATTGACTGCCACCAGAGTTCGTCCTTTTCCTACGTGGAAATGTTTGGACACATGGTCTAATGTGATGAGCTTATCCATTTACCTTTCCCTCCTTTGCTCCCGGGAAATCCGGGTGAAGTCTCCAGCAGGAAGCGGAATGTCCCTCTCCCAGCTCAAATACCGGCGGCTGATTTGCCTTGCAGATCTTCATGCAGTGTTCGCACCGGCTGGCGAATCCACAGCCCTGAGGCGGTGCATAAAGATCCGGTGGAGTACCTGGGATAGAAACCAGTTCTTCCTCTTTTTTTGTATCAATGGTAGGAAGACTTCGCAGAAGGGCGATGGTATAAGGATGTCCCGGATTGTAGAAGATATCTCTTACGGAACCTCTTTCCACGATCTTTCCTGCATACATGACAGACACTTCGTCCGCCAGATTTGCCACAACTCCCAGGTCATGGGTAATCAGGATAATGGCAGTCTTTGTCTCCTCTTTGATCTTTGCCATAAGCTGCATAATCTGGGCCTGGATGGTCACATCCAGGGCTGTGGTAGGCTCATCGGCAATAAGGAGCTGAGGATTGCAGGCCAGAGCCATAGCGATCATGGCTCTCTGCCGCATACCGCCGGAAAACTCATGGGGATACTGTTTTGCTCTCTCCTCCGGGTTAGGAATCTGCACCAGCTTCAGCAGGCGGACAGCTTCTTTTTCCGCCTCTGCCTTGGAAATCTTCTTTTTCTTTACCAGAGTCTCGGTAAGCTGCTTTCCAACCTTCATGGTAGGATTCATACAGGTCATAGGATCCTGGAAGATCATGCTTACCAACTGTCCCCTGATATTCTGCATTTCTTTCTCACTGGCAGCTACGATATCCTTGCCGCAGAGGTCAATGCTTCCTTCTTTGATACGGGCAGGAGGCATAGGATTTAATTTCATGATCGTCTGGGCGGTAACACTTTTCCCACAGCCGGATTCTCCAACAATGGCCATTACCTCCCCTTTCTTAACCTCCAGGCTGACCCCGCGGACTGCGTGGACCTCTCCTGCATAAGTATCAAAGGAAACATGGAGGTTGTCTATCTTTAAGACATTATCATTTTCCATAGTTCTTTACCTCCTTAATTTCGGGTCGAATGCGTCCCGGAGCTGGTCTCCCAGCAGGTTAAAGGACAACATAGTTACACAGATGAACAGGGCTACCACTACCAACTGTGTAGGATACATCTGGAATACCTGAATGGCTGCATTGGCCATCATACCCCAGGAAGACTGAGGCGGTGCGATACCAAGTCCCAGCATAGACAGGAAAGCCTCTGTAAAAATAACATTTGGAATGTCCAGTGTGATATTGACAATGATGACACTCAACACATTTGGAACCAGATGCTTACCGATGATACGGGCGGGAGATGCACCCATGGATTTGGCTGCGATAACAAACTCCTGCTCCTTCAGGCTGACTACCTGGCCTCTTACCAGACGGGCCATACCGGTCCACCCGGTAAGTGAATAAGCTACAATGATAGTCCCCAACCCTCTGTCCATAACGGTCATCAGAAGGATAACGATGATCAGATAGGGAATACCGCTGATGATCTCCAGGATACGCATCATCACCGTATCTACTGCACCGCCGAAATATCCGGAAACACCGCCATAGATAACACCTACGAAACAATCGATCAGAGCCACGGCGATAGCGATGGTCAGAGAAATCCTAGCGCCATACCATACTCTGGCGAACACGTCGCGTCCAAGGCTGTCCGTTCCGAAAATATGCATCTGCCCTGTCACAGAATCCGGGGACATGATAGGTTTATTCTGAAACGCTACATTCTGCTGCTCATAGCCAAACGGACAGATCATGGGGAGAAAAATAGCCCCCAGAATGATCAGCGCCAGAATCGTCATACATACAATCGCTACTTTACTTTTTCTGATGCGGTTCCAGGCATCCTTCATAAAACTGATAGAAGGACGGGCAATGGCCTCCATGGAGGAAGCATCGGATCCGATCACCTCAAAGGCGTCCGCTCCGATTTTTCCGCTGACATCATAAGGAGTGTACTTTGGGGCCTGTACTGCTTGGGGTTGTTTCTTTTTTGCCATAGTGCTTTTCTACTCCTTTCTTCCTGTCAGTTTGATACGGGGATCGATCAGGCCGTAGATAATATCTACCACCAGGTTGGCCAGGATCAGGAAGGTACCGTAGAATACAGTAGTTCCTGCGATCAGCGTATAATTTCTAGTCTGTACACTGGTTACAAAGTATTTTCCAAGACCTGGAATCGCAAAAATATTTTCTACAACAAAGGCTCCCGTCAGGATCGCTGCCACCAAAGGTCCCATAACCGTGATGACCGGCATGATGGCATTACGGACAGCATGCCTCCAAATAATCTGTCTCTGGCTCAGTCCTTTTGCTTTTGCTGTCTTAATATAATCCTGACTTAATACATCCAGCATACTGGTACGCATAAGACGGCTCACGGTAGCCATGGAACCGAAGGCCAGAGCAAAGGCGGGCAGAATCTTACTGTGCCAGTCTGTCCAGCCCACAATAGCGAATACCTGAGTTCCTGTAGCCTGACCCAGCTTCAGAGCCAGGAAGTACTGAAGGATGGCACCCATAATGAAGGAAGGTACGGACACACCTACCAATGCCAGGAACATAGCGCCGCTGTCCCAGGCTGTACCTCTTTTTACTGCTGCAACGATACCCAGCAGGATACCCATGATAAATGCAAAGAGCAGTGCCCGGATGCCCAGGTCAAAAGAAACCGGGAAAGCCTCCCGGATAATATCGGTAACTTCTCTTCCGTCAGGTATGGAAATACCAAAGTCCCCCTGGAGGGCATTGCCGATGTACATCAGCAGCTGCTGGAGTACAGGTTTATCCAGACCATACTTTGCTTTCAGAGCTTCCATAACCGTATCGGGGATATCTTTTCCGCCGGTAAAAGGATCTCCCGGAAGCAGCTGCATCAGCAGGAAGGTGACGCTGGTCAGGACCAGGATCGTAATAAAGGAATAGACGATTCTCTTTAAAATGTAGCGTATCTGATTCGCCAAGATAACAGCTCCTTTCTCTTGTGTTTTCTTTTTTTACTGTTTATGTAAATCGCAAAGATCCTTTGCGATTTACATAAACAGACAGGAGCCCTGCCGGGAACATCTCTATTCCCTGGCAACGGCTCCTATCCGCTAAATCACTTTATACCTTTGTCAGCCGTATAACTTTCTATTATTCTGCTGCATCTGTAAAGTCGAATTCCTGGAATCCTGTACGTGTCATGTTCTGAACTTTATCAGATACGGCGTAAGTAACACCGCTGAAGTACAGAGGATAAATCGCAGCGTCATCATAGGTTACGATCTTTTCTGCCTGAGCCAGCATATCCTGACGGGCAACTACATCGCTTTCCTTCAGAGCATTTGCAATAAGTTCATCATACTGGGCATTGGAATATTTACCGTAGTTATTTCCGTTTGTAGTAGTGAACATATCCAGGAAAGTCATCGGGTCATTGTAGTCTGGTGACCATCCTGCATAAACCATATCGAAGTCGCCGCTGTCCATGGAATCCAGACGGGATTTGAATGGCTGAGGTGTGATCTCAACGTCGATACCCAGAACTTCTTTCCACTGTGCCTGATAGAACTCTGCAGTTCTCTGTGCCTGTGACTGGTCATCGCAGAGGATCGACAGATTCAAATCTTCTGCAGAAAGTCCTGTCTCCTGAAGTCCCTGTTCGAAAGCTTTCTTAGCTTCTTCTGCATTGTAGGAAACCACATCGCCTACGGCGTCACGGTATTTCTCACCATTGGCTCCAGCGATTGTTGTAGGTACAAGACCTGTAGCCGGTACAGAACCGTCTTTCAGGATATCGTTGCAAAGACTCTCTGTGTTGATTGCCATACCAAGAGCTCGACGGATATTTGCATTGTCAAGGCCCTTGTCTGTTTTCTGTGTATTGAACTGAATGTACCAGTTTCCGTTGTCTACATAGCTCTCTGTCCTGATGCCAAGTGTCTCAGCCTGTGCAGTCTGGTCTGCTGTGATATTAATACAGTCAACCTGTCCGCCCTGGAAAGCGTTCATACGTGTATTGGCATCGTTCATCATTGTGTAGCGGATAGTTCCTACTGCACATCTGTCCGGATCGTAAAAATCAGGATTCTGTGTCAGAGTGATATGATCGTTGTGTACCCACTCAGAGATGGTGTAAGCACCGTTTGTCACGATCTTGTCAGCATCGTCTCCATATACGTCAGCGCCAATCTCTTCATAAGCCTTCTGGTTCATTGGATAGTAAGAAGAGAATGAGAACAGATGCTCAGCGTATGGAATCGGGTTTTCAAAAGTCACTTCCAGAGTGTAATCGTCAATAGCTTTAACACCCAGTTCAGAAGGATCCATAGTTCCTTCATATACTTCATTGCCGTTTAACAGGTTATCGTAAACAATGAAGGCATAGGAAGAAGCTGCTTCCTTACTGCAGATAGTCTGATAAGAGAACACGAAATCGTGTGCCGTCACAGGCTCGCCGTTTGTCCATTTTGCGTCCTGACGGAGCTTCATGGTGTATACACGGCCGTCTTCGCTGACCTGTGTATCCTCAGCCAGGTCGGCAACCGGTGTATCGTTGGCGTCTAGTTTATACAGACCTACCATAACCTCACGGAGAATATCTCCGGAAGCAACGTCTGTAGTCAGGATGCTGTTTAATTCAGGTGGTTCTGCACGAAGATCCACTACATAAGTATCCTCCTCGGCGGTTCCCGGGAAAGCTGTGGACGCTGTGTCACTACTTTCAGAAGCGCCGTCACTTGCCGCACTGGAATCTGTACCGGAAGCACTGCCAGAATCAGAGCTTCCACATGCACCCAGTGACAGGACCATGGCGCTGGCTAAAGCCATTGCTAAGATTTTCTTCATTTTCATCTTAGATTCCTCCCTTTCTGATGTCTCAGTCTTAGTTGCAGAAATATTCTTTTCCACTTTACTATAGAAAACCATACCATATAAGTCTACTATAGCGATTGAGCAATCCTCTTTATTATAATAGAATCTGCATTTTTGTCAACCGTTTATGACAAAATTGTGTATTTTGTGTGTTTTTACCAAAGACAAATATCTTTTCTTGGCAGTATAATTTATACTTCTTTTTCCAGATTTTCCACAATCTTTCTGATGGTTCCGTCTGCAAAGGGGGAATCGATCCCGGCCTCTTTCAGGAGCTCTGTATGAAACTTTGAAGCGGACATCCTGCATAATTTCAGGTAGCTCTTCCAGGCAGCCGGATAGTCTTTGTCCATCCATGCCTTATATTCAAAGGCACAGAGCTGAGCGATCACATAATCGATATAGTACAGGGGGAAGCTGTAAATATGATGCTGTTTCTGCCAGAAAGCTCCTTTTTCAAAAAATGGCAGGCCAGCATAGTCCATATGCGGTTTATATACCTTTTCCAGCTTTTTCCATACTTCTTTGCGCTCCTGGGGGCTCATTTCCGGGTGATCGTAAACTTCATGCTGGAATTCATCCACCATACAGCCGTAAGGAACAAACATCACCGCTTCTTCCAGATGCATACTGGTGTAATCCTTTGTGGTATCCTTATCAAAAAACAGATGATACCAGGGCTCTGTAAAGAATTCCATGGACATAGAATGGATCTCTGCGGTTTCCATTCCGATATCCGCATGTTCCCGGATAGGGTCTGCCGCCGCAAGATATCCCTGAAAAGCATGGCCGCACTCATGGGTCATCACATCCACGTCTCCGCTGGTTCCGTTAAAGTTTGCGAAGATAAAAGGCGCTTTATAATCCGGCAGGTATGTCATATACCCTCCCACTGCCTTTGTCTTTCTTCCAAAAACATCCAGAAGCTCATTCTCCATCATAAAATCAAAGAATTCCTTTGTATCCGGGGACAGCTCTTCATACATCTGCTGTCCTGCAGCCAGGATCTCTTCAGGAGTTCCCTTGGGGCTTGGACTGCCATTTGGACCGTATACCTGCTCATCTGAGTAAGTCATATGTTCCATTCCAAGACGTTTCCTTCTTTTTTCGTAAAGACTTTCTGCAAAGGGAACGAATACTTCTTTCACCTGGCGGCGGAGGTTCTCTACCGCTTCTCTTCCATAACAATTTCTCTGCATGCGAAGGTATCCAAGAGGTGTATAAGTCTCAAATCCCAGCTTCTTTGCCTGCAAAGTCCGGTTCTTCACCAGCTTATCGTAAAGTTCATCCAGCTTATCCTCGATACTGAGGAAAAATGCATTCTGCTTTTCGCAGGCTTTTCTCCTGATCTTTGGATCTTTGCTCTTTAAATAGGGCGTCAGAAGAGACAGATTCAGTGTTTCCCCTTCCCAGTCGATCTTGGCTCCGGCCAAAAGCTTTTCATATTCTGTCACCAGAGCATTCTCTTCCTGCATGAGAGGAATGACCTCATCGGATACAGATTTCATGGCGATCTCGATATTCTTAAAGGCCACCGGACCGATCTTCTCTTCCAGCGTCTTCCGGTAAGGAGAGGCGAAAAGTTCTTTCTGATAAGCCACGCAAAGATTGGAGTAGGCCGGAGTTTCCCGGTCATAGTAATCCTGCTCTTCCTGATAGAATTTATCTGTAGTATCTATCGAATGACGGATAGAGCAGAGGGTAGCCTGGGTAGTCACCCGATCTGTCAAAACATAATACTTTTTGTGGATCTCAAACTGCTCCTCTCCGCTTTTCGCCTCCTTCAGGGCTTTGATCAATCCTGTAAGCTCCTCCCTGGCTTTTTCAAAATCAATTCTCTCATAGGGCATATCCTTAAATTTCATAAGTTCCAACTTCCTTTCTGTCTCTTCTGTAGTTTTTGCCGCTTCCGGGAACTTTCCCCGCCTGCTGCTTTCCGGCCCCGGTACTTCATCCTTAATAAAGATTTTTCACTTTAAATTCCCGCTCAGCTTCTCTTCTCTGATCTTTCTTGGCAATATCCTGACGCTTATCATAAAGTTTCTTACCTTTTGCAACGCCAATCTCTACCTTCACCAAACTGCCCTTAAAATAAACCTTTAAGGGAACCAGAGTATACCCTTTTTCCCGGATCTTTCCTTCAATTTTCCGTATCTCATAGGAATGAAGCAGGAGTTTGCGCACCCGCAAAGGATCCTTATTAAATATATTTCCCTTTTCATAGGGGCTGATATGCATGCCCCATACAAAAACTTCTCCTTTGTCGATCTGGACAAAAGATTCTTTAATGCTGCACCTTCCCATGCGCAGAGATTTTACCTCCGTTCCCACCAGCTCGATCCCTGCCTCATAGGTATCCTCTATAAAATAATCGTGATAAGCCTTTTTATTATTGGCGATCAGACGAATCCCTGATTCTTTAGCCATGTTCTAATCCTCCTTATTCTGCCAGAACAAAATCTACGGACCGCTCTCTGGGATCCGCTTCCGATACCCGGACGGTCACTGTCTGCCCCATAGCAAAACTTCTTTTATTTTTCTCTCCTGTCAGGGTGTACCGGGCAGGATCATAAATATAATAGTCGTCCGTAAGAGCGTTCACATGGACCAGGCCCTCCACCGTATTGGGAAGCTCCACATAGAAGCCCCAGTCTGTCACTCCGGAGATCACTCCTTCAAAAACTTCACCGATATGATTCTCCATATATTCCGCCTTCTTCATCTTCACAGTCTCCCGCTCCGCTTCCTGGGCTCTCCGTTCCATGGTGCTGGACTGGAGGGCTACCTGATCCAGGATCTCCTCGTAGTGGCGGATCTTGGCCTCTGTCATCTTTCCTCGTAGATTTTCCTTAATGATCCTGTGGATCTGAAGATCCGGATACCGTCGGATAGGAGAGGTAAAGTGACAGTAATATCTGGCTGCCAGGCCGAAATGTCCGGTACACTGGGTGGTATATTTTGCCTGCTTCATAGAACGGAGTATAAGCCGGGAGAAAAAAGGTTCAGACTGGGTGCCCTCCAGTTCTTTTAAGATCTTCTGGATTTCTTTTGGCTGTATCTCTTCTTTGCTTTTCTTTACCTTCACGCCTGCCCTGTGCACCATCTCCAGCACTGGTTCCATTTTTTCCATATCCGGATTTTCATGAGTCCGGTATACAAAGGGGAGTCCCGCCTGGGCATATTCTTGAGCCACAGTCTCATTTGCCGCCAGCATGAAATCTTCAATGATCCTGGTTGCCACATTCTGTTCATAGGGATAGATACGTACCGGTTTTCCATCTTCGTCCAGCTCTACCTTGGTCTCCGGAAAGTCAAAATCAATGGATCCCCGTTTTTTTCTCCGTTTTCTCAAAAGAGCAGATAATTCCTCCATCTGAAAAAACATAGGCACCAGCTCCTGATACCGTCTGGTCACTTCCGGATCTTCTTTCTTCAGGATCTTCTTAACGTCTGTATAGGTCATTCTTTCGTTTACATGGATCACTGTCTCCGCAATACCGTGGGATACCACTCTACCCTTCTCATCAATATCCATAAGACAGCTGAGGGCCAGACGGTCTTCTCCTGCGTTTAAGGAACAGATCCCATTGGACAATTTTTTCGGCAGCATAGGGATCACCCGATCTACCAGATAGACACTGGTTCCCCGCCTCAGAGCTTCCCGGTCCAGGGCACTGCTGTACTGGACGTAGTTGCTCACATCTGCAATATGGACTCCCAGATGAAAGAGATTTCCTTCCTTTGTGAGAGACACTGCATCATCCAGATCTTTGGCATCCTCTCCGTCAATGGTGACCATAGTCACATCCCGGAGGTCCAGACGGCCATAAAAGTCTCCTTCATTGAGGGTTTCCCGGATCTTTTCCGCCTGGTTTAATACTCTTTCCGGAAATTCCATGGGAAGACCGCAGCTTCTGGCCACACTGAGCACATCAATCCCCTTTTCCCCGGGGCTTCCCAGCACTTCAACGATTTTTCCCTCCGGAGACCTTTTGCTGGTGCCATAATCCCGGATCTGGACCACCACCTTGTCCTGATCCCTGGCTCCCAGAAAATTTTCCTTCTGTATAAAGATGTCCCTTAAAAACCTCTGATTATCCGGTACCACAAATCCAAAACCGGAAGATTCCTGGAAAGTGCCCACAATCTCCTGCAGCCCTCTCTCCAGGATCTTCACTACCCGTCCCTCTCTTCGTTTTCCCGGCCGCTCCTCTTTTTTCAGAAGGATCTGGACCTGATCCCCGTGAAAGGCTCCTCCTGTCTCTTCCTCGGGAATATAAACATCTTCCCCTTCTTCCTCAGACAGTTCCACAAAGCCAAATCCTCTTGGATGTCCGATAAAAGTCCCTGTAAGATACCTGTCTTTTTTCTTCCGGTTTTTTTCTTCTTTTTTCTCTTTTCTATTCTCCTGCTTCTGTCTGTCTTTTCTTCCTTTTTCCTGCTCACCAGAAGAGATCCTTACCGCCTCATATCTGCCTCTTTTATTGATGGTAATCTTTCCTTCTTCCAGAAGCATATCCAGGATCTTATGAAGTTCTTCCCTCTTTCCTGCAGGCACTTGAAGCAGGACCGCCAGCTCTTTTGCCCGCATAGGCTGGTATTCTTTACAGCAGATCAGATCATATACGATTTTTTTTCTTTTTTTAGTCTGTTGATTTTTCTTCAATTTTGCCTCCACAAAGGAGTTGTCACATTAAATTTTTCCGAATTTAATTCATGGGGCAACTCCCTCTTTTCGTGTTAAGAAAAGGCTGCCCCACTAAACCTCTTCCGTTTAATGCAGCAGCCTCATGTTTAAAAATTCAGATTTAATACTAAAGCCAGCACGAAAAACAAAACTCCCATGATCCGTGTAGCCTTCACCAAAGCACCTTCCATGGAGCGGCCTTTATTTTTTCCCCAATAGGTCTCGGCCATTCCGGCGATACTTCCAAGTCCCTGAGATTTTCCTTCCTGCATCAGAATGATAACAGTCAGTCCTATACAATCAATAACGAAAAGGATCGTCAAAACAATTCTCAATATCTCCACTGTAACACCTCCTACCTGTTAAACATATCAAGTTTAACACAAGGCAGATAGGATTTCAACCGTTTTTCTCATGTTTTTTCCGGCTGTCCAGGCTACGTCGATCGACGACAACACAGCAGACGAAAAATCAGGCAAGTTATTTGGTGTAGTTATTTTCGAGACGATTTACTAGGTAAAGGGCATGACTGCCCAGTCGGTCTTCAATGGCCAGAAGCCTGTTGTACTTAGCGGTCCGCTCGCCTCTGCAGGGGGCTCCTGTCTTGATCTGTCCTGCTCCCATAGCTACCGCCAGATCTGCAATAAAGGTGTCTTCGCTCTCTCCTGAACGATGAGAGATCACAGCGTTCCACCCGGACTTCTGGGTCATCCGAACGGCAGCTATGGCTTCTGTAAGAGTTCCAATCTGATTCACCTTGATCAGCACTGCATTTCCGGCTTTTTCACAGATGCCTCTGCGGATCCGTTTTACATTTGTCACAAAAAGGTCGTCTCCTACAAGCTGGACTCTTCCTCCCAGTTTCTCGGTCATCAGCCTCCAGCCGCTCCAGTCATCCTCCCAGAGACCGTCTTCTATAGAAATAAGAGGGTATTCTCCCGCCAGCTTCTCATAGTACTCTACCATCTCTTCTGCTGTTCTGATCACCTTTTCTCCTTTCATGGAGGACTCTCCCGGAAAATAGTAGGCATTTTCTTTCTCCAGATAAAGTTCGCTGGCTGCTGCGTCCATAGCAAAGGAAATCTCTTTTCCCGGCTCATAGCCTGCCTCCCGTACCGCCAGGCTCATAAGTTCAAAGATTTCTCTGGCATCCTTTACATCAGGGGCAAATCCACCCTCGTCTCCTACACCGGTGGACAGATTCCTGTTTTTCAGAATCTCTTTTAATTTCTGATAAGTCTCTCCGCACATACGCAGACCCTCTTTAAAACAGCAGGCCCCTACAGGCATGATCATAAATTCCTGAAAGTCTACCGTATTATCTGCATGCTTTCCTCCATTTAAAATGTTCATCATCGGCACCGGCATACGGTCTGTGATACATCCGCCCAGATACTGATACAGAGGCAGCCTGAGAGCCTTCGCCGCCGCATCTGCCACAGCCAGGGATACCCCCAGAGTGGCGTTTGCTCCCAGATGCTCTTTGTTCTCGGTTCCATCTGCTTCCAGGATCAATTGATCAATCTGGCTTTGATCCAGGGCATTCTCTCCCAGAACTGCCTCTGCCAGCTTGACGTTTACATTGCCCACCGCCTTCTGAACCCCCAGTCCCTGGTATCGTTTTTCACGGTCCCGAAGTTCCAGGGCCTCAAACTTCCCTGTAGAGGCGCCAGAGGGTACAATAGCTCTGCCGGTATATCCGTCTCTTCCCACAACCCCTTCCCCTACAGTCACTTCCACTTCCACCGTAGGATTTCCTCTTGAATCCAGCACCTCTCTTGCGTATACTTTCCTGATCGGCAAATATCTTTCCATAGCAATACCTCCTGATTATTTTCTTTCTTCACGTTTCGTACCTTTTCTGTATTCTGTTTTCCGGGGTATTTTTCTTTTTTTCTTCTGTATGGAGCTTCTTCTCTATCGTATTTATAAACTTTAGTCTATGGTCTTTTTTCTGTCTCATACTTTCTCTTATCCCATGGATAATATTCCCCGGATCTTGTTTCTCAAACCAGGTATTTTGCTGGAAACAGATTTTTCCTGTCTGTATTCAGTTCTTCTATGTATGTAGATCTGGAATATTGGCCGAATGGCCGGATTTGGAAATTAATGGTTGAACTGTGATTACATCATAGCATTGGCTCTCCGTAAAAACAATACCGGAATACTTTACAAAATCCGCAGGTTAGAAACCTGCGGATTTTAGTAAGTTTTTAAATTTTTACTTTTTGATCAGCAGAGACTTTCCTGTCATTTCTGCCGGCTGCTCCATACCCATCAGTTCAATCAGCGTAGGTGCAATATCTGCCAGGCAGCCTCCCTCTCTCAGTGTATAAGAAGGATCTGCATTTACCAGGATAAAGGGCACCGGATTGGTTGTATGCGCAGTGAAAGGATCTCCTGTCTCGTAGTCTACCAGCTGCTCGGCATTTCCGTGATCTGCACAGATGAACATCTGTCCGTCAACTTCCTTAACAGCCTCTACCGCTCTTCCCACACACTCATCTACAGTCTCGATGGCTTTGATAGCCGCAGCCTCTACTCCGGTGTGTCCTACCATATCCGGATTTGCAAAGTTGATAATGATCACATCATATTTTCCGGATTTAATGGCCTCTACCAGTTTGTCACACACTTCGTAGGCACTCATTTCAGGCTTCAGATCGTAGGTAGCAACCTTGGGAGATTTTACCAGGATTCTGTCTTCTCCTTCATTTGGCTCTTCCACGCCGCCGTTAAAGAAGAAAGTTACATGGGCATACTTCTCCGTCTCAGCGATACGGGCCTGTTTCAGACCGTTAGCCGCAAGGAATTCTCCGAATGTGTTCTTAATTGACACTTTATGGAATGCCACTTCTGTATTTGGAATCGTAGGATCATACTCAGTAAAGCATACATAAGTAAGCTCCAGTCTCTTCTCTCTTGCAAATCCGTCAAATTCATCTGCACAGAAAGCTCTGGTGATCTCTCTGGCTCTGTCCGGACGGAAGTTAAAGAAGATCACAGAATCTTTATCCTGAATGGTTCCTACGGGTTTTCCGTCTTTTACAATTACTGTAGGAACCACAAATTCATCTGTTTTACCTTCTTCATAAGAAGCTTTCACAGCGCATACCGGGCACTCTGCCTGAACGCCTTCGCCCTTTGTCAGCGCTTTGTATGCCAGTTCTACACGATCCCAGCGGTTATCTCTGTCCATAGCGTAGTAACGTCCCATTACAGAGGCAACCTGTCCTACGCCAATCTCTTTCATCTTATCATTCAGTTCCTGGATATAGCCTTTGCCCCCTGTAGTAGGTGTATCTCTTCCATCCAGGAAGCAGTGAACAAACACTTTTTCCAGGCCCTCTCTCTTAGCCAGTTCAAGAAGTCCATACACATGAGTATTGTGGCTGTGAACGCCGCCGTCGGAAAGCAGTCCGAACAGATGAAGGGCCGAATTATTTTCCTTTGCATTGTGAACAGCCTTTAAAAGGGCCTCGTTCTTAAAGAAATCTCCATCCTGGATCTCTTTGGTGATCCTGGTAAGCTCCTGATATACGATACGTCCTGCGCCCATATTCAGGTGACCTACCTCAGAGTTTCCCATCTGTCCCTCAGGAAGTCCCACAGCCATGCCGCTGGCATTTCCTTTTACGAATGGGCACTGAGACATCAGTTGATCCATGATGGGGGTTTTCCCTTCGCATACGGCATTCGCCTCGCACTTATCATTCAGCCCATATCCATCAAGAATCATTAATACGGTTGGTTTTTTACTCATGACGATTTCTCCTTTATCTCAAATTTCTTTTTTCCTTATGTCCGTTTCTTATTTTACCAGAATTACAGGATTTTTCAATGGATTTATAATACCTTGGAAAGAAATTCCCGCAGCCTCTGATTTTTCGGACTGGCAAAAAATTCTTTTGGCGGAGCGTCCTCCTGGATATTCCCACCGTCGATGAAAAGCACTCTGCTGGCCACCTCTCTGGCGAATCCCATTTCATGGGTTACTACCACCATGGTCATACCGGTCTTGGCCAGCTCTTTCATGATCTCCAGCACCTCTCCTACCATCTCCGGATCCAGTGCCGAAGTCGGTTCATCGAAGAGCATCACATCCGGGTTCATAGCCAGAGCCCGGGCAATAGCGATCCTCTGCTTCTGTCCTCCGGAAAGACTGCCGGGATAAGCCTCTGCCTTATCCGGAAGGCCAACTCTAGCAAGAAGCTCTTCTGCCTTTTCAGAAGCTTTCTCCGGTGTCATGAGCTTTAAAGTCACAGGGGCCAGCATAATGTTTTCCTTCACTGTCTTATGAGGAAACAGATTGAACTGCTGGAACACCATTCCAATCTTCTGCCGGTGGCGGTTAATATCCACCTTGGGATCTGTAATATCTACATTTTCAAATAAGATCCTTCCTCCCGTAGGAACCTCCAGAAGATTCAGGGAACGGAGAAAGGTGGATTTTCCGGAACCGGAAGGGCCGATGATAGCCACTACCTCGCCTTTATGTATTTCTGTAGTGATCCCGTCCAGAACCTTATTCTCTCCAAAATGTTTCTGAAGATTTTCTACCTTTATCAATACTTCGTCCTTAGTGGTCACTTCTGCGCAGCCTCCTTTCTACCTTGCCCATGAAATAGGTCAGCAGCATTACCAGGACCAGATAAAAGACTGCCGCTGAGATCAGAGGCACGAAAGCACTGTAGGTACGGCTCTGTACCAGTGTGGCCGCCTTTGTGATATCTACTGTGCCGATATATCCGATAATGGCTGTTTCCTTTAAAAGTACGATCATCTCGTTGATCAGGGCCGGAAGTACATTTTTAAATGCCTGAGGCATGATGATCAGCTTCATAGTCTGACCGGAACTTAATCCCAGACTTCTTCCTGCCTCCATCTGACCTTTGTCAATGGACATGATACCGGAACGGACGATCTCCGCCACATAAGCTCCGGAATTGATACCGAAAGCAATACCTCCGATAATAATGTTGTTCAAAGGTATGCTGGCAAACACCACGGAATAAAAGATCAGGATCTGTATCATAGAAGGTGTACCCCGGATAACCGTCAGGTATACCACACATACTGCATTT
>DXFG01000231.1 GCA_019114545.1 Candidatus Blautia pullistercoris
CTTTCCCATGATGACTGGGGTTCCAAAAATTCCCTTTTCATAAGCCCTGACACCTGGAGAGAATTTATCAAGCCTCAGTATGAGAAAACTTATAAATACATGAAGGACCATGGAGTGATCGTTATGCACCATGCGGATTCTTTCATGGAGCCTATCGTAGAAGATATGGTAGACCTGGGAATTGATATCTGGCAGGGAACGCTGCCGGAAAATGATATTGTAAAACTTCAGAAACAGCTGGATGGACGGATGACTCTCATGGGCGGCATTGATGCCTCCATCGTAGACCGGGAAGACTCTACAGAGGAAGAGATTCGTAAAGAAGTGCGCAGAGCCTGTACTCAGTACGGTCCCGGAGGACATTATATCCCATGTATCACCTATGGCGGGCCGGGCTGTCTTTATCCTCATGTAGATCCCATCATTGATGATGAGATCGAAAAATATAACAAAGAAGTTTATGGAATTTAAGATGGATTTAGGTTGACGAACAGGAAGGGGAGGTGTATAATACCAATATTAAAACTTTGTCACAGTAAAGCGTAACGGTTTTTTGTGATAAAGTGGCAGGGAGGAAATGAAAATGAAATTAAAGAAAATACTTGCCATTATGATGGCAGCAGCAATGGCAACGGCAATGACCGCCTGCGGTGGAAATTCTGATTCCGGATCCGAAAGCAGCACAGAAGAGAATGCTTCTTCCGAATCAACAGAAAGCAGCGGCCAGACTTATACCATTGGTATCTGCCAGCAGATGGAGCATGATGCTCTGGATCAGGCTACCCAGGGATTTATGGATGCCTGTACAGAACTTTTCGGAGAAGGAAATGTAGAGTTTGACCAGCAGAACGCCCAGGGCGAGCAGGCGATGTGCTCTACCATCATAAATAACTTTGTATCTTCTGATGTGGATCTGATCCTGGCAAATGCCACACTGCCGCTGCAGACAGCAGCTCAGGCCACAGCGGACATCCCGATCCTGGGAACTTCCGTTACCGATTATGCCACAGCTCTTGGAATCGATGACTGGACAGGAGCTACCGGAATCAATGTATCCGGAACCAGCGACCTGGCACCTATTGATCAGCAGGAAGATATGCTGGTAGAATTGCTGCCGGATACGCAGAAGGTAGGAATCCTTTACTGTTCCGCAGAACCTAACTCTCAGTACCAGGCGCAGCTTTTTGAAGAAGCCCTGGATGAGGATGGTATTGCATATGAAGAATATACCGCTGCAGATTCCAACGAGATCCAGACAGTGGTAAACAGTGCTATTGAGACCTGTGATGCGATCTATATTCCTACAGATAATACCATGGCTTCCAATACACAGATCGTAAACAATATTTGCATGCCGGCCCAGATCCCGGTGATCGCCGGTGAGCAGGGAATCTGTTCTGGCTGCGGTATCGCTACACTGTCTATCAGCTACTACGATATCGGCTATACAGCCGGTGAGATGGCATATCAGGTATTAGCTGAGGGAGAAGACATCTCTACTATGGAGATCCAGACCGCTCCGGAAGTGACAAAAATGTATAACCCGACCATCTGTGAAGAATTAGGCATTGAGATCCCGGAGGATTATGAAGCAATCGAAACAGAGTAATCCTGAAATGCCGGAAGGCACATGGATAGGAATATGAATCAGGCACTGACAGCCTGCGTAAGAGGCAGGCATGGAGCCGCCGCATTAAACAATAAGGGAAGTTTAGTGCGGCGGCCTCTGTTGCTGTATTGAAAAAGATCAGTCATGCTGATAAAATAAAAAGAAAACACTCAGAAAGGAAATAAAAAAATGACAATGACAATGCTGATGGCGCTGGATCCTATGGCTCTGGTGCGGTCTCTTCCGGGCAATGTGGCCCAGGGACTGATATGGGGGATTATGGCTCTGGGGGTATATATTACTTTCCGGATCCTGGACTTTGCAGATCTGACAGTGGACGGTTCTCTGGCTACAGGAGGAGCTGTGGCGGTAATGCTGATCCAGGGAGGAATGCATCCTGCGTTATCTCTGATCTTTGCGTTTCTTGCAGGAATGGCCGCAGGATTTGTTACCGGCTTCCTACATACAGCTTTGGGTATTCCCGGAATCCTGGCCAGTATTTTGACCCAGATTTCTCTGTACTCTGTAAATCTGGGGATCATGGGAAAGGCAAATCAGAGTATGGGCATTGGACAGAAAGGGCTGGTGGCTTCTGCCCGGTATGTGACAGCAGATAACAGTTATATTTTCTTTATCGGTCTGATCCTGGGATGTCTGGTGCTGGTAGCTGTGGTATACTGGCTTTTCGGTACAGAACTGGGAGCTTCGATCAGAGCTACAGGCTGCAATCCCCAGATGGCAAGCGCCCAGGGAATTAATACCAATTTCTGTAAGGTTATCGCTCTGATGATCTCTAACGGACTGGTAGGTCTGTGTGGAGGAGTATATGCACAGTATCAGGGAGCAGCAGATGTAAATGCAGGACGAGGCGCCATTGTTATCGGTCTGGCTGCCGTGATCATCAGTGAAGTGATCTTCGTAAAGTTTTATGCAGGAAAGAAAATTGCATTTGCTTACACCCTGGCAGCAGTATTTGTAGGCGCCATCTTGTATTACATAGCTTATGCCCTGGTTATGTGGCTGGGAATTGATTCCGATTATATGAAGCTGTTCTCAGCAGTAGTGGTGACCTGCTTCCTGGCGGCGCCATATCTGAAAGGAAAATATCTGGTGAGAAGGAGGATGGCAAAATAATGGGATACATGCTGGAAATCAAAGACCTTCATAAAACTTTTAATATAGGGACAATTAATGAGAAAGTGGCCTTAGACGGGGTAAACCTGAATTTAAATTCCGGAGATTTTGTCACCATTATCGGCGGTAACGGCGCCGGAAAATCTACGACTTTGAATGCCATCGCCGGCGTCTGGCCTGTTGATCAGGGAAAGGTCATCGTAGACGGGGTAGATATTACCCGGTTGTCCGAACACAAAAGAGCAGTACATCTGGGAAGAGTTTTCCAGGATCCCATGATCGGTACGGCTTCTACTATGTCTATTGAGGAAAATATGGCCATCGCAGCCAGAAGAGGAGAAAGAAGAGGCTTCCGCTGGGGAATTTCCCGTAAAGAGAGAGAATTTTATAAGGAGCAGTTAAAGGAACTGGACCTGGGTCTGGAAGAGCGGCTTACCACGAAAGTGGGGCTTCTTTCCGGAGGACAGAGACAGGCGATCACTTTGCTGATGGCTTCCCTGAAAAAGCCGAAGCTTCTCCTTCTGGACGAACACACGGCGGCTTTGGACCCCAAGACAGCGGCAAAGGTGCTGGAGATCTCGGATAAGATCATCCAGGAACATAACCTTACCGCTATGATGGTAACTCATAACATGAAGGACGCCATTGCCCATGGAAACCGTCTGATCATGATGCATGAGGGAAAAGTCATTTATGATGTAGCGGGAGAAGAGAAGAAGAAATTACATGTATCTGATCTGCTGGCGAAGTTTGAAGAAGTCAGCGGCGGAGAATTTGCAAATGACCGAATGATGCTTGCATAAAAAGAAGAGAGACCTGCTGTCTTAAAGAAATTTTAAGCAGCGGGCTCTTGTTATATGGCAGAAAGTTTCAGGGAAATGTTCCGGATGGGAAGATAAGGGGAGAAAGTAATGGAAGATCAGGAGAGAAGGAAGCAGAGACAGCAGGAAAAAAAGCGAAGACAGCAGGCGGTACGAAGACAATGGGCGATCCTGGGAGGAGCAGCAGTTATGCTGATCCTTCTTATCTGGGGCGGCACCACCATTCATGCTGAGAGGCAGGCGGTTAAGGAACAGCAGCAGGAAGAAGCGGCCCAGGCGGCGGCAGCGGCAGCTGAGGAACAGGAAGCAGAAGAGCGGCGGCAGCAGGACCGGCAGGCAGAATCAGAAATGGAAACGACAATGACCTCTCTGGAAAGTACAGTGGAAGAGCTGATCGCTGATTATGACGGAAACTGGAGCGTTTACGTGGAAGAACTGGAATATGAAAATGCTTTTAGCATCAACAATCAGGGCATGTATCCGGCCAGCCTGGTAAAACTTTATGCCATGGCGGCTACCTTTGAAAATATGGAACGGGTGATGGAAAACGAAACAGACTATCTGGGAAGCGAAGAAAGCGCCAGGGATACAGTCGCACAGCTTCTGGAAAACATGATCGAAATTTCCGATAATGAGTCTTACAATGAACTGGTGAGGATCCAGTCCTCGGACCGGGACTTCGCAGAGGGCTGCGGTTTTATAAATGACTATCTCCAGGAAGAGGGCTATACGGGCACAGGCGTACATACCACCCTCCATCCGGCTGCTTCCGGCACGGCAAACGACGGAATGGGAGATAACGTTACCTGTGTGGAAGACTGCGGAAAACTGCTGGAACAGATCTACAAAGGAGAATGCGGGTCCCAGGAAGAGTCCGGGGAAATGCTTCATCTCCTTTTGAATCAGGAAAACACTCTGAAAATTCCGGGAGGACTGCCCGAAGGCGTGGAGGTGGCCCACAAGACAGGTGAAACTTCCGAAGTGCAGCATGATGTGGGGATCGTATATGGAGAGAATACAGATTTTATCCTTTGTATTATGGTGGATAATATCACCAGCGCTGCAAATGTTTATCCTCAGTATCATGAGCTGACAGAAACGGTATATGATGCTTTAAATGAAATCTGAAAAATTTGATACTGCATAAGAACTCTTGACCAGCAGGAGATACGAAGCTGTCGCATTAGTCATACTTCAGGAATATTTATATCCTTTATGCGACAGCTTCTTTTTGCGATAAACGGCAGGCTTTTGATGTTTTCCAGAAAGAATTGACAGGAAACGATTGACAAGTATCACAGAATTATGCTATATAAAGAAGTGGATAGTAAAGACTAACTTATAGAGCAAAAGAGAAAAGCTCTCTTTTTTTAAGACTGTAGGTTATATATAACTAACTGAAATGCAGAGTGTTACAGCAGAAAGGAAGGAATATGAAGACAGGGGAATTTATGAAAAAGTTTTCTGCCGGAATCCTGGGAATCCTGCTTGCCCTCTTTGTGGGCGCAGGGTTTCCGGCTGTTCCAGTACAAGCGGCCTCCGGTACGGTATATACCTGTACCATACACCCTTGCTACCGTCATCCGGTAACAGGAGAGATCGAGGATTCGGGCGGAGAAGCATCCTATGCCACCGGACAGGGTATGGTGGACGGCGCAGTGTATCCCACCGGTATCCTGGAACTGACAGATGGGGGAGAGTATTACCTGACCATTCGGATGAGTCTTATGGACTATACGGCTAATCATAGTTTCTGGGTCCAGAATGTGGGGGATTCCGGCTGGTCCACTCCGGCTCTTGGGGTTACGGGAAGCGGCACAGATAATAATGGTTCCACCAGCGACATCTGTATCCAGGTACCCAGTGAGAATTGTGTGATCCGGGGAGCCATGTATGTGGAGCCTATGGGAAGAGATGTGATCTTCTATATCTATCCCAGTGATTTTGTGGCAGGGAATAACACAGATATGAACGCAACCATCGTAACAGAAGCTTCCGGAAGCGGTACTGCCACCCAGAACTCTGGCACTGCACAGGAATCCGGAACGTCCGGTCAGAATACCGACAGCACAGTAACCCCTTCAGCTTCCAGCTTGCCTTCGGGAAATTCCGGCACCGGCAGTACATCAGACAGCACTGACAGCAGCAGTACAGAGAGCGGGGCCGCAGACAGTGAAAGTACAGATAGTGAAAATACAGACAGCGCCAGCACAGACACCGGCGTTCAGGTGCTGGAAAACACCATTGAGGATCCGGCGGATTCTGCCCAGGAAACAGAGGCCACATCTACAGAGACAGCAGAACTGGACAATGCCCAGGGCTTGAGTCTCTCCACTGCCCAGGAGGCCCAGGCGGAGGACCAGGTATCCACGGCTCTGGGAAGTACTGCAGCAGGCAGTCAGATCCTGGTGCTGATCATATCCTTTACAGTATCCGACCTTCTTCTTATTGGCGCTGTCGCTGCAGTGATCTATTATTTCCGGAGAAACTGGAGACGTTGGGGCGGAGGAGAAGATGATGATGAATAAAAGAAAGAAAAGAAGATTTCTGCTCTTCGGGCTGTCGGCAGTGATCCTGTCCTCTTTCCTGGGCGGCTGCGCTGTAATGGGCCGGGAGGAGTCTTCCTCTGTAAATGTTCAAGAAGCGGACAGTGTGGAAACTCTTCTGTCTATTGATGATCCCGAAGAGAAGGCGGCTGTGGAAGCTGCCAAGGCGAAGGTGGCTGCTATGGG
>DXFG01000232.1 GCA_019114545.1 Candidatus Blautia pullistercoris
TCCGGGGAACTGATGTTGTTGACTCCATAAAGTACTGAGAAGCTGGAAATGACCACTTCTTTTGCAGAAAGTCCTGAGATCAGGGCCACCACGATCTGCCATGCACCCAGTCCCGCCGGTACCAGTACCGGAGCCAGGACCTTGCCGATCATAGCGCCAAAGCTTGTGGTCACATCACTGGTCATACCCTGGAAGTTATAGTTCAGAATAAACCAGATCACTATGGAAGCCACAAAAATAGTAGTTCCTGCCTTGGTCAGATAGTCCTTTACCTTTTCCCATACATAAATGCGGATGGTCCTTGGATTTGGCACCTTATAATCCGGCAATTCGATTAACAGAGGCACTTTAGTGTCTGTCTTCCACACCTTGCCGATGATCAGAGCCAGAAGAATTGCCACAATCAGTCCAAGAGCATAGAGGGAAAAAGCTACGATCATAGCATATTTTCCAAAAAACACGCTGGCAAACAGGACATAGATAGGAAGCCTTGCAGAACAGGACATAAATGGGGTAAGAAGGATGGTCTTCTTCCTGTCCTCCTCATTTTCCAGAGTTCTGGAAGCCATTACCGCCGGCACCGTACAGCCAAAGCCCAGCACCATAGGCAGAAACGCCTTTCCGGAAAGGCCTACCTTTCCCATGATTCCGTCCATAACATAGGCCACTCTGGCCATGTAGCCGCTGTCCTCCAGGAAAGCAAGGGCCAGGAACAGGATAAAGATATTGGGAAGAAAGGTAAGGATCCCTCCTACACCGGACATGATCCCGTCTACCACCAGTGAACAGACCCAATCGGAAGCGCCAAGAGCTGTAAGGGCTGTTCTGACCGCTTCAAAGGCCCAGTCCAGTCCGATCTCAAACCAGCCCTTAATGGCATCCCCCACCGTAAAGGTCAGAAAAAATACCAGAGCCATAATACACAGGAACACGGGAACTCCCGCCACAGGGTGGGTCAGGACCCGGTCTGCCTTTTCTGTCATAGACTGGCGGTTTCCTTTATAGAATACACATTCCTCTATGATCTCTTCAATATAACTGTACTTTTCATTAATGATCTGTTTTTCATAATTTTTATCGGCAATATCCGAAATATCCACCGGCTGTTCCTCAATGATCTGCTCGTCATTTTCCAGGATCTTAATGCTGTGCCACCGGAGATTTTTGCTTTCCGGATACTGTTTTTGTATCCGGCCGCTGATTTTGTGAATCTTTTCCTCGATCTCCGGGGAATATTCCACTACAGGATCTGAGGTCTGCTCTTCATAATGATGCTCCACCGCATGAAGAAGCACGTCCAGGCCGGTGCGTTTTCTGGCAGATACCGGCACCACCGGAATATTTCCCAGCAGTTCCGGAAGACGATGGAGATCAATCTCCATTCCCCGCTCTTCCACGATATCCATCATATTCAAAGCCACTACCACCGGTTTTCCAAGCTCCAGAAGCTGAAGGGTAAGGTACAGATTCCGCTCCAGGGCAGAAGCGTCTACCACATCTACGATAATATCCACTTCGTCTCCCAGAATCACCTTTCTGGAAACCTTTTCTTCCATAGAATAGGAAGTCAGACTGTAAATTCCCGGAAGATCGATCAGACGCATTTTCCTGCCTTTATATTCGGTCTCCCCCTCTTTTTTCTCCACCGTAACTCCCGGCCAGTTTGCCACCTTCAGATTCGCCCCTGTGTAGGCGTTGAAAAGGGTGGTCTTGCCGCAGTTGGGGTTTCCTGCAAATCCTACACGTATCTCACTCTTCATCGGTCAGTTCCTCCACTTCTATTCCCTGGGCAATATCATTTCCAAGGGCCCAGCGGCTGCCCCGTACTTTTATAATGGTGGCTCCATTTCGTTTACGGTTCAGCACCCGGACTCTGGTTCCTTCCAGGATCCCAAGGGCTTCCAGACGGCGGAGGATCTTTTCCTCTTCCCGGACATCTGCCACCCGGAAATCTTTCTCTATAGGTGTCTCATTTAATTTCATCCAGCCAACATCTCCAATCTTTTGTGTCCTTTTATCTGGTTACATTTCGCAGCCATCGATAACTCTTATATCTCCAGAGGGAGAAAGGAATCTTGATCACCTCGTCGCTGCACAGCAAGATGTAAACCCATGGCATAGGAATTCCTATAACAAAGGCCCCTACTGCCGCTCCCACAATGGAGCAGAGCCACATAACTCCCACGTCCAGAAAAAGTCCGAACCTGGTATCTCCCCCTGCCCGGAGCACTCCCACTACAATGGTGCTGTTTAAAGACTGGCCGATCACATAGTAGGACATGATCACCATCATGGCAGACAAATAACTCTTTGCCAGAGGAGTCAGTTTCAGAAACAGAGGCAGCAGCGGGGAGATCGCCAGGATCACCACAGCCCCGCCGATGCCGCAGATAATGGAAAGCTTCACAAAACGCTGTCCATACTCTCTGGCCAGTTCCTCTTTCTTTTCCCCGATAGCTTTTCCGATCATAATCGCCGTAGCGCTGGAGATGCCGAAACCGATGACCATGGAAAGCTGTCTGCACACCTGGGTTACCGAATGGGCCGCCACTGCAGCGCTTCCCAGATGTCCCACAATGGCAGAGATTGCCGCCATGCCTGCTCCCCAGGCAAACTCATTTAAAAGTACCGGAAAAGCATAGGTAAAGAAATCCCTTCCCAGAGCCTTGTCCCTCACAAAGAAGTCCCGGATATGGATTTTTACCACATCATTCTTTTTCTGTGCGTAATACACTACTATGATAACCTCAATAGCTCTGGAAAGCAAGGTTCCAAGAGCGGCTCCCGCAGAACCCATAGCAGGGCAGCCTAAAAGTCCGAAAATAAAAATGGAATTTAAAATAATATTTGCACAAAGAGAAACTCCATAAACCACGGTAGCAATGACTACCCGCTCAATGCTGCGGATGATATTCAGGTACACGTTAGTAAAAGCCGACAAAACATAAGAAAATCCTACAATTTTCAGGTAAGAAACTCCTTCCGCAATAATAGCCGGATCTGAAGTAAAGATCAGCATGAGATACCGGGGAAAGAAAATAGCCCCCGCTGCAAACACGATGCCTGCAATAATAGAAATACGGAAGGACATTCCCATCACTTTTTCTATGGTCCTGGTGTCCTTTTTGCCCCAGTACTGGGCAGTCAGCACACAGGCGCCGGAAGTCAGCCCGAAAAACAGCAGACTGAGGATAAAATATACCTGGTTGGCTAAAGAAACGCCGGAAAGAGCGTTCTCTCCCACTCTTCCCAGCATGATCACGTCAGTAGAAGTAACCCCCACGTTGATCAGATTCTGCACTGCCATAGGCATGACCAGACGAAATACGTCTTTGTAAAATCTTCTGTCTTCTATGTCCATGTTCTTTTTTATGAATGTCATCTTAAGTTCTTTATATCCCTACAGTGTAATCTCCCCGTCAAAGACTACCTCTGCCGGGCCGGTCATATACACCAGGTTCTCCTTTCTATCCCAGAATATTTTCAGATCGCCTCCTAAAAGACGAACGGTTACTTCTTCATCTGTGTAACCGTTCAGCACGCTGGCCACAGTAACTGCACAGGCTCCTGTGCCGCAGGCCAGAGTCTCCCCGCTGCCTCTCTCCCAGACACGCATTTCCACCGTGTGTCTGTCAATCACACGAACAAACTCCGTATTGACACTTTCGGGAAAGGCTTTGCTTTTTTCAAACCAGGGGCCGATTTCTTCGATCTTCAGATTTTTTACATCCTCTACATAAACTACCCCATGAGGATTTCCCATGGAAACTGCCGTCACCTCATAGATTTCCTGATTTACGTTCAAAGGCTGGCTGATCACCGGACTCTTGGAATAGATCATAGGGATCTTCTCTGTCTCCAGGATAGGGGCGCCCATATTTACCCGGACTTCTTTCACCTTTCCGTCCTTCACAGTCAGTTCCAGATATTTCACACCGCTTTTGGTGTCTACTGAGATACTGGTCTTATCCGTGAGACCATAGTCATAGACATACTTTGCCACACAGCGGATCCCGTTGCCGCACATCGCTCCCTGGCTGCCGTCTGCGTTGTACATCTCCATCTCAAAGTCTGCTTTTTCTGAAGGCTTGATCAGAATCAGGCCGTCAGATCCGATACCGAAATGCCGGTCGCTGACCTTTATAGCCACTTCTGAAGGATTGTCTATTTTCTCTGTAAAACAGTTTACATAAACATAATCATTCCCGATTCCCTGCATCTTCGTAAACTTCATATTGATACCTCCCATATTCTGAATTTTCCAAAGGAAAAGAGGGCCTCTTTTCTCTAAGATACCCTCTTCCTTCACTTTGCTTTATCATAGCAATCTGTATTTCATTTGTCAACGGGAGAACCGTCCTTTTCCTCTGTCTGCTGATCAGTTTCCCTGTCCGGTTTTAGCAGGTGGCTCCTCCGGTTTCATGAAGTTTGGCTTCCAGGATCTCCTGTTTTCTCTCCAGGATGTCATCTGAAAGAAGCTGTGCTTCTACATTTTCAAATCCCAGTCTCTCTACCGTTTCCGCAAAACGCTCGCCGGTCTTCCCCTGCTCTCTGTAGAAAAGGATGGCTTTTTCCACCAGCTTAATGATTTCTTCCTTAGAAGTAAAGATCTTATTCAGCGTTCTGCCCATGGCGATCTTCTTGCCCCATCTTCCTCCGATGTAAACCTTGTATCCGTTGGTTCCGTCTTCAATGGCATCAAAATGGCAGCTTCCGATACATCTTCCGCAGTTGATACATTTTTCTTTGTCGATCTCCATAAGGCCGTCTACAACTGCCACAGCTCCCACCGGACAGGCTTTGACTACGCCGCATTTTTTACAGCCGTTGCAAAGATCCTGGTCATAGTTGGGGATCCTCTGTCCGATAATACCCAGGTCATTGAGATTCGGCTTTACACAGTTATTTGGACATCCTCCAACGGCAATTTTAAATTTATGGGGCAGCTTCACTCCGTGGTATCCTACATAAAACTTCTCATGGATTTCTTCAGAAAGGGCAAAGGTATCGATCAGTCCATACTGGCAGGTGGTTCCCTTACAGGAAACTACAGGACGCACTTTAGAACCGGTCCCCCCGGTATCCAGTCCGGCTTCCTGGATAAAGGCCCGGAATTCATCGATCTTCTCATAAGGAATTCCCTGAACCTCTACAGTAAGACGGGTAGTATACGTAACATTTCCATTTCCGAATTTCTTTGCGGCCTCTCCGATGGCAATCTGCTGGTCCGCGGTGATCTTCCCGTTTCTGGTCACGATCCTTCCGGAAAAATTATCCGTGCCTTTGTTGCTGAGAAAGCCCAGGGCCTTCACTCTCTTTTCATCTTCCTTGCTTACGGTAAGTGTTGCCATAAAAATTTCCTCCCTGTATTCTTTATACTTTTATGTCTGCGTGTTCATTTGTTTCTCTATTCTTCTGGATACAGCTCTGTGCCGTTAAAGGTCGTTCCACCTTCCAGGACTTTTGTGTTGGTGTAACCGTAATATTTCAGACGGTTCTGAAGGAGATAAGCCCGTTTTCCTTTGGTACATACCAGAAGGAGTTTTTCCTCTTTGTCATGTCCGGAAAGCTCTCCCTCTACTTCTGCAGGATTGATAAATTCTGCTCCCTCAATGGAAGGCGCCAGCCCTGCATCCAGAATGGTATATCCTGCCGCCTTTCCTTCCTGAAATTCTGCTGGAGTGAAGGAATCCAGTTTACCCTCCATTTTATTGATCAGCACATTGATGGTATGGTCAAAGGGATGGATAGCGGTAGAGAATGGCGGCGCATAGGCAAAATCCAGATCTCTCAGCTGGTATACGGTAGCTCTCAGGCTGATGGCAGTCACGGCAATGTCCACCATTTTATCCACAGCACCTTTTCCCAGCACCTGAATCCCCAGAAATTCTCCTGTAGTCCTGTCAGCGATCATCTTCACAATAAAGTTTCCTGCGCCGGGGTAATAATGTGCCTTATCATCCACCACTGTGGTCACTGTGATCACATCATGGCCTTCTGCCCTGGCCGCTTCTTCGTTAAGACCGGTGCGGCCTGCGTTCAGTCCGGGTAGTTTTACCACGCCGGTTCCCAGGACTCCCGGATAAGCCAGATCTGCCCCTGCCAGGTTCTGAGCGGCGATCCTTCCCTCAATATTGGCAGAAGATCCCATAGGAGACCAGGCTCTCTTGCCGGTCATCCGGTTGGTGACCATTGCACAGTCTCCAAGGGCATAGATATCCGGATCGTTAGTCCTCAGATGATCGTCTACCAGAATGGTATGGTTCGGCGCCATCTCCAGGCCTGTTCCCTCCAGGAACGCTGTGTTGGCACGGATTCCCAGAGACATGATCAGTGCGTCCGCCTTAATGGCCCTGCGGGAGGTCTTTACCTTCTCCACAGACTCTGTGCCTTCCACTCCTTCCAGCCTTGTGTTGGTCATAGCCATGATACCGTTATCTGCCAGATAGTCCTCTACATATCCTGCCATTTCCGGATCAAATCCCGGCATGATATGGGGCGCCATATCGATGACTGTAGTGCGGATTCCTCTACTCATAAGGTTTTCCGCCACTTCCAGTCCGATAAATCCGCCGCCGGCGATCACTGCCCGTTTGATCCCGCCGGCTTCCACAGCTTTTCTCAGATCTTCCGCATCCTGAGGGGTACGCATAAAGAAGATATTCTTCAGGTCCTTTCCCTCAATAGGAGGGGCAATGGGAGAAGCCCCTGTTGCAATGACCAGCTTGTCATAAGAATATTCCGCTGTTTCTCCTGTTTTCACATCTTTGGCTGTTACCTTTTTCCCTTCTCTGTCAAGGGCTGTAACTTCTACGCCGGTCTTCACTTCAGCGCCGGTAAGCTTTGCAAAAGCCTGGGGGGTATTTACAATAAGCTGGCTCCGCTCATGGATCACATCTCCTACATAATAAGGAAGTCCGCATCCTGCATAAGAAATATCTTCGCTTTTTGTCAGGATCAGGACTTCCGTTCCCCTGTCTTCTCTCTTTAATTTTGCAGCCACTTTTGTACCCGCTGCCACACCGCCGATAATAAGAACTTTCATGATCATTCTGCTCTTTTCTTTTGTTCTGCCTTATGGACACTTTCTCGGTTGTCTTTATTATAGCACTTGCAATAGTATAAGAAAAGAAATATAATTTTATAAAACTCATAGGTGATTCCTATGATATCAGGATTGTGTGAAGGAGAAATTTTATGACCATACGCCATCTGAAAATCTTTATCGCAGTGGCAGACACGGGTAAAATGAGCGCTGCTGCTGAAAAACTCTACATAACCCAGCCTTCTGTCAGCCAGGCTATCCGGGAGCTTGAGGAACATTATCAGACTCTGCTTTTTGAGAGACTCTCCAAAAAGCTGTTTATCACAGAAGCCGGAAAACGACTCTACAGCTACGCCAGGCCTGTGGTGACCCAGTTCGATCTGATAGAACAGAACATGGCCCAGGAAAGCCGGATAAAACGGCTCCGTATCGGAGGCACCATTACTCTGGGAGGCAGCATCCTGTCCTATATGGTCCGGGATCTGAAAGAGACATGTCCTGATCTGGAGCTGTACTCCTATGTAAATAATACCAGGATCATTGAGCAGAAGCTGCTGAACATGGATTTAGATGTGGCAATAGTGGAAGGCCAGATCAAAAGCCCGGATCTGGTGGCCATCCCTATGATCCAGGACATGCTGGTCCTGGTCTGCGGCACAGACCACCCCTTTGCCGGAAGGTCCTCCATTAAAGCCTCGGACCTGAACGATCAGAATTTTGTTATGCGGGAATCCGGAAGCGGCACCAGAGAACTTTTTGAGACCTTTATCCGCCGTCACCATCTCCATATCCGGACGGCCTTTGAGGAAACCACTCCCGACGGCATCCGCAATGCAGTGAAGATCAACGGCTGTCTGGCTGTGATCTCTCTGCGGCTTCTGGAGAAGGATCTGAAAGACCGCCAGGTCTATGTCTTTACCAGCTCCGGCCACGAATGGAACCGGCAGTTCAGTTTTGTCTATCATAAAGACAAATTTCTTTCGGACCCTATCCTGAAACTTCAGGAGATTGTAAAAAGTTATGATAATATTGATTATCTCCATTCCCTGACCGGCGGGGT
>DXFG01000233.1 GCA_019114545.1 Candidatus Blautia pullistercoris
TGCTGATCATACAGCAGGAACACAGCTTTCTTTTGGCTTTTGTCGATATCTTTGTTATGATTGCTAAATGTAAGTATAAGACAAACCGCATAAAAATTCAATCCACTTTCTGATTAAAGTGATGAATTTTGTGCAATCTGCCACGATATTCTTACTATTTATCCTCAGTATCCGTAATATACATATACTTCGCTGGCTACAGGACTGATCTTACCCCTGCTGTCCACGGCAATGGCGGAAAAGGTATGCTCGCCCTCAGGCATAAGCACCGGTTCCGTATACTCCGTACTTTCTATGGTAGGTGTTTCGTCAAACGCATAATATACCGTACATCCCTCAGGCACTGTTACAATGATATTTTCCTGATAATCATATCTGCCTGATACAGGAGCGATCAGCGGACGATCAGGTGCGTCAAAGCTGATGACATATTCTTCTTCCCCTATATCGCTGGGGATAGACTTTTGATTGTATGCAATATACTTAAAAGTAAACGTTCCTTCCTCTGTCAGTTCCACCGATTCCTGGTATTTCTCACTGTTCTGATCCGGGTCTGATCCATCCAGGGTATAGTATACTTCTGTTCCTGAGGGAATATTGGTAAATTCAATACTTACCTCTTCTGTAAAGGATCCGCCCTCCTGAGAAATTTCCGGCAGTGTACAGACATAATTATGATAGATTTCCCGGATATTTTCGCTGGCACTATTCATAAGGTCCCGAATTTCCGTATATTTTTCCTGCTGTTCATACAGTCTTAAAAGTTCTCCGTAGGCAGTGGTATTCTCCGGATCAATTTCGATCACAGAGTTCAGTATGGACTCTGCCGCAGATAAATTATTGTCCTTTATATAGATCCTTGCCTCCAGGATCTGGGCCTGAGCATTTCCCGGCTCCAGTTCCCGGGCTCTTGCCACATAGGACAATGCGCTTTCATAATTTTCCTGTCCATAGGCTGTCTCTGCCTGGTTCATCTGATAGGAAAAAGAATTTACCTGTGTCTGATATACAAACAGAAAAGCCGCCGCTCCCAGAACAATCACTGTTCCTATCGTACCAATGATCAACCGTCTTTTATGCCTTTTCTTTTTTCTTTCCAGTTCTGCTTTTCTCTCTTCCTTTTCTCTTTCCTTTTTTGCCTCCATTTCCCTGCGTTTTTTTTCCTGCTCTTCGATCTCTCTCTGCTTTATGAGAGTCTCCAGTGTATTGTACTCCGGCACCCACTGAACTTCCTTTCCGCATGCAGGGCAAAACAGGGTTCCCTCTTCCAAATCTGCACCACAGTTTCTACACTTCATCTATATCAAATCCTCATTCTTTTATAAATACTCATCTATATATTGTTCAAATTGTTCCTGGGACATCAGGACCTTCCTTGGTTTTGTGCCCTCTTCCGCCCCCACGACTCCGGCCTCACAGAGCTGGTCCATGATCCGCGCAGCACGGTTAAAGCCGATCTTAAAGGCTCTCTGGAGCATACCGATAGAAGCCTTATCCTTTTCAATGATAAACTTTCCTGCTTCAGCAAAGTAAGCGTCTCTTTCCGATCCACTCTGGGTATTTTGGCCTCCCGTATCCTTTGCCGCTTCAATTTTCTGCTGGATCTCCTGGTCATATTCTGTCTCAGGGTGCTGAGAGGAAAGGAAGTTAACAATAGCTCCCACCTCCTGATCTGTTACAAAAGCCCCCTGGACTCTGGCCGGTTTCTGATAGCCCTGAGGATAAAACAGCATATCACCTTTTCCCAGCAGTTTTTCCGCTCCATTCATATCCAGGATCGTTCTGGAATCCACACCGGAAGACACTGAAAAAGCAATCCTGGAAGGCATATTTGCCTTAATCAGACCTGTGATAACATTTACGGATGGACGCTGGGTGGCAATAATCAGGTGGATGCCTGCTGCTCTGGCAAGCTGGGCCAGACGGCAGATAGCGTCTTCCACTTCTCCCGGAGCCACCATCATCAGATCTGCCAGTTCATCAACAATAATTACGATCTGAGGCAGTTTTTTCGGTTTATTTTCATCTTCAATGTCCTCTAATGCCTCTACCTTGGCGTTATAGCCTTTCAGATCTCTCACATTATACTGTGCGAATTTGTCATAACGCTCCATCATCTCCGCCACCGCCCAGTTCAGGGCTCCTGCGGCTTTCTTAGGATCCGTCACCACTGGGATAAACAGATGAGGAATTCCATTGTATGCGCTTAATTCCACCACTTTCGGGTCTATCATAATTAATTTTACCTCATCTGGGGTAGCTTTGTAAAGGAGGCTGACGATAATCGTGTTAATACACACAGATTTACCAGAGCCTGTAGCTCCTGCGATTAAGAGATGAGGCATTTTTGCAATATCTGCGATCACTGGCCGTCCCCCGATGTCTTTACCGGCGGCAAATGCCAGCTTAGACGGACAGTTCTTAAAAGCCTCGGACTGGATCAGATCACGGAGCATGACTGTACTGTTATTTTCATTTGGCACTTCGATCCCTACAGCTGCCTTTCCCGGTATAGGAGCCTCGATCCGGATATCCGTAGCGGCCAGATTCAGCTTGATGTCGTCTGTGAGACTGACGATCTTGCTGACCTTTACTCCCTGTTCCGGCTGCATCTCATACCGGGTAACGGTAGGTCCGCAGCTTATATCGGTAATGGTCACATTTACGCCAAAATTATGTAACGTATCCTGAAGCTTTCTGGCAGTCTCACGAAGATGGGCATTAGAATCTCCGCCGGTATTTTTCCCTTTTTTCAAAAGCGAGATCGGCGGAAATTTGTACTCTTTTTTCTTGACCTCTTCCCTGGCGATCTGAGACTTCACCTCGTCTACGCCCTGGCGGATTTCTTCAGGAGAAGATTTTGGATTTTTTCTGTTCTTTTCTTCCTTCTCCTGTGGAAAGTCTTCTTCTGGCACGGCAATTTCCTCCAGATCCTGCACCAGATGGTCTCCCCGGTGGATCGGAAACGCTTTCTCAGGAATAAAGGGCAGCTCTTCCTCCGGTTCCTGTGCCACAGGATTTTCGGGAACCTCTTCCTTGGAAACCGGTATCTTTTTCTCCGGAGATATCGCCTCTTTTTTCTTTTTTCTTCTTTCTGCTCTCGGAATATTTTCTTTTTCTTCTTCTGTTCTCTCTCTGCGGTGCCGCCGTTTTTCTTCCAATTCCTCCTGCTTTGCTTTTTCTTCCTGACGAAGCTTTGCCGCTTCTTTTCTCTCTTCCTGTCTTCTTTCCGCCGTCTCGTAAATCCTTCTGCTGCATTTTCGGATCATATCAAAGATCGATCTCTGAGTGATCAGCACCAGGGAGATCATCAAAGCCGTCAGGATGATTGCATAAGTGCCTGCTGTTCCGAAAGCGACCACACACAGACGGCATAAGGCACCCCCAAGGATGCCTCCTCCTGTTTTGTATTCCGCGGAAATCTTAAAATAGGCCCCAAGATTATCCTCCAGAACCTCTCCTTCTGTCACCATCTGCATAAGCATACATGCAGTAATAAAAAGCAGGGCAAAGCCTGCCATCTTTCGATAAACCCTGGTATTTCTGCTGTTCGAGATCACAAAAGCGGTCCCTAAAAAGAGAAAAAAGGGAAGGGGATAGCAGACCAAACCGACTAAGCCGAAAAAGAAACTGCTGATTGCATTTCCCACAGCTCCCCCAAATCCAAAATTGCTGATCAGAAGAACTGCAGACATGGCAAGCACGATCCAGAGAATGATCTCTGTCTCCATGCTCCTGTCCGGCTCATTTCTTTTTCTTGTCCCTTTCCTTCCTCCCGAAGAAGTTCTTCTTTTTCTACCCGTAGCCCCTTTTTTTGCTGCCATTCTTATTTCTCCCTCTAATCCTTTCTATCAGCACGGTAAAATTCCTTACGCAAGAAGAAAGCTTCCTGCAACTGCCGCCGCTCCTATTATAAAGCAGTAGACAGAAAAGCCGTAAAATCTTCTGTTCTGCAATACTTTTGTCATCTTTTTTATGCAGAAATAGGCTGCAATCCCTGCCGCCAGGGCTCCTGCCACATAGCCTCCCCAGATCTGCCATCCAAAAGAAGTACCGCTCAGATGGCCCCACTTGGCGATAAAAGATCCTGCAAGGACCGGCACTGACAGAAGAAAGGCATACTTTACTGCAAATTTTCTCTGGAATCCATAGGCCAGACATACTGCCAAAGTGATCCCCACCCGTGAAACCCCCGGAAACACCGTAAGCCCCTGGATAAGGCCGATTGCCAATGCTGTCCAATAGCTGATATCTCTTGGTATCCGCTTTCCTCTTGGGAAAAAGTCGGCCACCAGTAATACGATTCCTGTAATAAAAAGCCCCATTCCCGGTGCCAGAAGATTATCTCCTGCCAGCCTTGTCATATCCTGAAGGATATAGCTCTCCAAAGCCGTAGGAATGGAAGCGATAACCAGCAGCAGAAACAGTTTCCGATAATTATTGGATATAACCTTCTTATATCTTCTGGCATCTTTCTTATCCCGGTTATGAAAATAGATCCTGACATTTTCATATACATCGTACATACTCCTGCAAAATTCCATAAGAAGCTTCTTTATCTCTTTACGCAGAGCTCCTATGACAGCAGCCAGCACGGTCAGATGTGCCAGTGCTTCAAAAGGCAGGCCGGACTCACTGTTTATATGGAGCAGATTCTCTATAATTGCCGCATGACCGGAACTGCTTACCGGGATAAATTCTGTAATCCCCTGGATCAGTCCGAGAAGCAATGCTTCAATGATTGTCATTTTTCTAACCTCTTCATTTGTATTTTCGTATCAACAGTTTATTTTAGCATATGTTCTTTCTTTTTTCAATCAATTCATAGAGCTTCTCCATAGCCTCCCGGATCCCTCCCGTTTCGTTGATCAGCCCCTCCCGGACCGCTTCCTCGCCTTCCAGCATAGTCCCTACGTCTTTTACCAGCTGAGAGGTATCCAGCATCAGCTCCTCGATTCTCTCTCTTTTCATATTAGAATGTTCTGCAATAAATCTGGTGATCCGGTCCTGGATCTTTTCCATGTTCCGGTAGGTCTGCATAACACCAATAAACATACCGTTGCTCCGGACCGGATGGATGACCATGGTAGCACTGGGAACGATAAAAGAGTAATCCGCAGATACAGCCATAGGCACGCCAATAGAATGGCCTCCCCCCAGTACCAGAGAAACCGTAGGCTTACTGAGAGAGGCGATCATCTCTGCAATAGCCAGGCCCGCCTCCACATCTCCTCCTACGGTATTCAGCAGGATCAGAAGGCCGTCGGTTTCCCGGCTGTCCTCGATGATGGCAAGCTTTGGAAGAATATGTTCATATTTTGTAGTTTTGCTGTTATTGGGAAGACATTCATGTCCTTCAACCTCGCCAATGATCGTCAGAAGCTGAATATGATATTTCTTCTCATTTTCCTCCAGCAGCGCCTCCCCCAGGTCCCGGATCTGCTGGTTCTGTTCCCGGACAGCTTCCAGCTTTTCTTCTTTCTCTTCAGACATAAAAATACCTCCAGTTTCATTTTCTGGAGGTATTATGTGTAGCCTGGTTCATTTTATTCTTCGTCCCAGTTGTTCCATACATCTGTGACGTCATCATCGTCTTCAAGAAGATCCAGGGTTTTCTGAAGGTTTTTGATATCCTGCTCGTCTGTAAGAGTCACATAAGTCTGAGGGATCATAGCCACCTGTGCTTCTGCCATAGGAATACCGGCAGCCTCAAGAGCTTCTCTTACCTTGCTGAATTCATCAGGATCTGTAAGGACCTCGTAGCTGTCTTCCTCTTCCTGGAAATCTTCTGCCCCAGCGTCAAGAGCCGTCATCATAAGATCATCGGGATCCATTTCACACTCCTCTTTATCAATGATGATCTGGCCCTTCTTGTCAAACATAAAGGATACAGAACCGGGAGTTCCGATGTTTCCGTTTCCTTTTGTGAAAGCACTTCGTACATTTCCGGCAGTACGGTTTTTGTTGTCTGTAAGAGTTTCTACAATAATTGCTACGCCGCTTGGGCCGTATCCTTCGTAGGTAAGTTTTTCAAAGTTATCTGCATTGGCGTCTCCCGCTGCTTTTTTGATACCTCTTTCAATGGTATCATTAGGCATATTGTTGGCTTTTGCCTTTGCGATTACATCTCTCAGTTTGCTGTTATTTGCAGGATCCGGTCCGCCTTCCTTTACAGCAACCACGATTTCTCTTCCGATAACAGTAAAGATCTTACCTTTCTTTGCGTCGTTTTTCTCCTTTTTATGCTTTATGTTTGCGAATTTTGAATGTCCTGACATGTTTCTTCTCCTTTTTCTTCCTCGGGCAGCTTTTCCACCCTGACTTTTTGTATTGTATTATTCTCCACTGCAAGAATGGTAAATAAATAACCTTTTGTCTTGATCTCCTTATCCTCTGCCATATCCGGTACATGACCCAGCACAGATGTAAGGTATCCGTTAAGGGTGTCGAATTCTTCACTTTCATCAAAATCCGAGCCCAGCACTTCATCTACCTGTTCCAGAGGCGTAAATCCCTCCATAATCAGAGAATCATCGGTCTGTACGTGGATAAACTGTTCTTCTTCATCATATTCATCAAGAATGTTTCCTACAATCTCTTCCAGAATATCTTCCATAGTAACAAGACCTGAAGTCTGACCATATTCGTCTACCACTATGGTCATATGTATCTTCTTGGCCTGCATGGCTTTAAACAGCTCGTTGATATTTCTCGTCTCCGGTATATAAGAAGCCTCCCGGACCAGATTGGGAATACGCTTTATCGGAAGCTCTCTGCAGTCAAAAACCGCCACCTGGCGCATAGCGTCTTTCAGATGGAGGATACCTACGATATGATCAATGTCTTCCTTGTACACCGGATATCTGGAATTGCTGTTATCCAGCATAAACTCCAGAGCTTTCTCCAAAGTTGTATTCTCCTCCAGCGCAAGAATGTTTTTTCTGTGTGTCATAATATCCTGAGCTTCCGTCTCGGAAAATTCCATAATATTCTGGATCATCTCTGCTTCGTTTTCTTCTATAACGCCTTTCTCATGGGCATCATCTACCATGGAAATGATCTCTTCCTCTGTCACCTGGTCTTCGTGGCGATGGGGATCTACGCCGAAGAGTCGGACCACCCCATTGGAGAGTTTCAGGATAACAAAGGTTAAAGGCCTGAAAAGTCCCACAAAAAATCTTACAATTCCCGCTGTCCGGTACACCCATCTGTCCGGATTGCTGCTGAATATCTTTTTTGCCGAAACCACCCCTAAAGATACCAGGAGTATCAGTGCAAAGATTACTACCACAAGGATAGAAACAGCCATGATTATCCCAGAGGGTATCTCCACCCCCGTAAGCCCGGCCAGCTGCCGGCAGACTGCATACACGTATGGGCTGATGCCGCTGATTCCTATGTATCCGGTGAGAATGCTCAAAAGAGTCGCCGTAGTCAGGATGGTATTCACAATGGGAACCGGATGGTTCATCGCCTTTAACAGCCAGAGGGATTTCTTGTCTCCCTCTTCTTTCGCTCTCTTTTCAATATCGCTTTCACTGACCTTCTGCACTGCAGAGCCGAATCCATATAAAACTCCGTTAATGATAATAAACAAGACAAAAAATATGAGAGCCCATAAAGGGCCGCTGCTGTCGTCCATAAACTTTTTCTATTCCTTCTTTCTTCCTCTGTTTTTCATGCAGAGCCTGCAGTTTGCGCAGACCTGCAATTAAAATACCATTTTCTCTTACATTCGTCAAGATTTCCCGTCAAAAAGAGCCTGTCAGGATCAGATTATGTAGGAAGCTCAAGGCTGATGCAAAGGGCATGATTGACTTTCTCCAATATTTCTGCATCCAAATGGCACACTTTATCCTTCAGTCTCCTTTTATCAATGGTGCGCAGCTGCTCCAGCAAAATCACAGAGTCTTTCACAATCGCATAAGAGGACGCATCAATCTCGATATGGGTAGGCAGCTTGGCCTTGTTCATCCTGGAAGTAATGGCTGCGCAGATCACCGTAGGACTGTGTTTGTTTCCTACATCATTCTGAATGATCAGGACCGGCCGTATGCCGCCCTGCTCACTGCCTACTACCGGCCGCAGGTCCGCATAAAAAATGTCACCTCGTTTGATAACCACAGATTTCACACTCCGATTTTTACTAGGAGAAAACACAGAGGCTTTCTCACCTGCTATAATTCTGCCCAATTTTTTTGTGTGTATTCATGTTATTATCCAAGGTATTTTTACTCTATCACCTGTCCGCCTTTAAAGTAGATCCTGGGTACTCTTTTACTGATGCAGCAGGCAAATTCATAATTAAATCTTCCGGATAATTCGCCCAGCTCCTCCATAGTGATCTGCTCATCTTTGCTCCTGCCCAGGAGCACTACTTCATCCAGCTCCTGCGCCTGGGGAATATCTGTCACATCCACCATAAATTGGTCCATACAAACCCTGCCAAGGATGGGGGCTCTTTTCCCATGGATAAGAACGCTCCCTTTATTTGAAAGTCCTCTGGCATAGCCGTCTGCATAGCCTACCGGAATGGTCGCTACCCGGGTCTTTCTCTGGGTAGTAAATGTCCCTCCATAACTAATTTGAACACCGGCTTCCACAGTTTTTATGTATGCAATATGGCTTTTTAATTCCATAACCGGTTTCAGGGGAACCGGTTCCTTCTCTACATCTTCTGAAGGATAAAGGCCATAGAGGATAACCCCCGCCCGTACTGCATTAAGATTTGCTTCCGGCATGCGAATGATCCCGGCGCTGTTAGAACAATGGCAGATAGGTATATGCAGTCCCTGCGCCTCTAAAGCTTTCTGAAATTCCAGGAACTTACGAAGCTGGACATAGGCAGGATCTGTCTTTTTCTCATCAGCCCTTGCAAAATGGGTGAATAAACCCTCAATCCTGATTCCCGGAAGCCGGGAGATCTCCAGGATCTCAGGTACTGCTGTTTTCAAATCCCGATAGCCGATACGGCTCATTCCCGTATCAATCTTTATATGCACATTTACTACCGTATGATTTTTCACCGCAGCCTGGGAAAGCTTCTGTGCCATAGAAAGCTTAAATACTGCCGGGCGGAATTCTTCTCTGGCGATCTGCTCATAGTTTTCTTCATAGGTATAACCCAGGATCAGCAGAGGCTTTTGGATACCTCCCTGACGAAGTTCCTCTGCTTCCTCTACAGTAGCCACTGCAATCCCCCAGACTCTGGGATCTTTTACCGCTTCCCTGGCCAGAGGCAGGGCCCCATGTCCATATCCGTCCGCTTTCAACACGGTAATGATTTTCGTATCTTCTTTCAGATTGTTTTTTATGCTTTCCAGATTAAAGGCAAAGGCATCCAGATCAATGTCTGCCTGGATTCTGCTTGGTAATTTCATCTCTCTATCCTCTCTTTAAAGTTCATTTAATATCAGGGCTGCCGCCTCAGCGATATCTTTTGCCAGCATACCGGCATGCCCCTTTTCCCTGGCCGCCCTGTCACCTGCTGCACCATGAAGATATACTCCTATATACGCTGCCTCCCGGAGAGGCACATGCTGGGCCAGCACCCCCAGGAGGATCCCTGTCAGCACATCTCCGCTGCCTGCGGTTGCCATACCGTCATTACCCGAAAGATTAATAAAAACTTTGGCTTTGTTTTGTGCAATGACGGTTCTGGCGTCTTTACATATGAGTACGCTATTCCATTTCTCTGCATATCTGCCAGTGATCTCCACCGGATCCTGCTTCCACTGGGATGGATGGATCCCCGTAAGTCTGGAAAATTCACCCAGATGTGGGGTAAGTATAGTTCCTCCCTGATATTTTTTCAGCAGTTCTTCCTGTCCTTTCAGAAGATTGAGTCCATCGGCATCGATTACCAGAGGTTTGGTTCCTCTGGCAAGGAGGATCTTCAACAGCTTTTCTGCAAGAGGTCCTGTTCCGATCCCCGGACCGATCCCGTATACATCTGCCCATCTCATGCCTTCTTCCAGCATGGCTTCAATGTCTGTATCTTCGTCATACACCTGAACCATGGCCTCCGGGAAGCAGGCAAACATATCCCTGTTTTCCTTTGCAGTGCAGATCTTGATCATTCCTGCTCCTGTCTTCATTGCAGCATAACCGCTTAAATAGGCAGCTCCGAAAATCTCTCTGCTTCCGGCCACCAGAAAGATCTTGCCGAAAGTTCCCTTATTGCCTTCCGGATTTCTCTTCAAAGCCTTCAATTCCTCCCAGGTACAGGCAGAAATTTCCGGTTTCAGAACAGTATTTTTATCTCTGTAAATTCCCACGTCGGCAAGAATGATCTTTCCTGCATAGGCAGCCCCCGGGTAAAAGCACAGTCCTGCTTTCCTGTATCCGAAGGTAACGGTCAGATCTGCTTTCACTGCGGCTCCCAGTATGGCGCCGGTATCTGCGCTGATTCCGGAAGGGATGTCCACGGATACCACCCTGCCGGAAAATTCATTTATCCGGCAGACAGCTTCTTTATATTTTCCCGATACTTCCCTGGACAATCCTACACCCAGGACAGCATCTACTATAGTAGTATATTCATGAAGTTGAAAAGTATTGACAAAGGAAATTCCATATTTTTTCCCAATATCTATCTGTTTTTTCATTTCTTCTGTAAAATGTTCAGGATTTCCCAATATACAGACATCCGCCTGATACCCGGCCAGAAAAAGCAGACGGGCGATCACCACACCGTCTGCGCCGTTATTTCCTCCTCCGCACAGTACCAGAGTCCTGTCCAGAGGAAATTTTTCTTTTTTTATTGCTTCAAATACCGCAAGTCCCGCCCGTTCCATAAGGACCAGAGAAGGGACTCCCATTTCATGGATGGTAAAATGATCCAAAGCTTTCATCTGTTCTCCTGTTACCAGAAGCTCCATGTTATCACCGCCTTTTGCTCTTCTCAATATCTGCGGCCGTATCAGGAATCCCTGTTCCTGCCGTCTATAGAGAAAAACTGCCGCAAAATTTCTTTTGCAGCAGCTTTTTTACTATCATTTCTCTTTGTGCTCTGATACATACCGATTCAGATTATAGGACAGACGCATAAGACTTTCCGACAGATGCACATTCTCAACAATTACATCCTCCGGCACGTCCAGATCCAGATGAGCAAAGTTCCAGATAGCTTTAATTCCCTGCTGTACCAGCATATCCGCTGTTTCTGCCGCATTGTTCTTCGGCAGGGTCAAAGCTGCTATCTGTACGTCATGGGTCTCCAGAAATTCCGGAAGCTCATCCATCATGCGTATCTCGTTTCCCCGGATAGAAATTCCTTTCAGCACCGGATTCACATCAAAGATCCCTACAACTTTAAATCCTCTTTTTTCAAACTGTACATAATTTGCCAGGGCCTGCCCCAGATTTCCTGCACCGATAATAATCATATGATGCGTCTTGTCAAGCCCCAGGATTTTTCCGATCTCCGCATACAGATATGGGACATTATAGCCATATCCCTGCTGTCCGAAACCACCGAAATTGTTCAGATCCTGGCGGATTTGAGAAGCGGTCACCCGCATTTTCTCACTGAGCTCATTGGAGGAGATCCGCTCCACTCCCTCTTCCAAAAGTTCTCCTAAATATCTGTAATAGCGGGGTAGTCTTCTTATTACTGCTTTTGATATACCTTTATCATCCACGACAAACCCTCCTATGTCATTCGAGACTGATCTCTGCGGCTTTCCGCAGAGCGCTTATCAGGCGGAATACACAAGTCTGATAAGCAGATTCCTAGATAATATTATATATAATTGTTAAAATAAAGTCAATTATTATTCCTTTTATCTGTTGTCAAATTTGGATTTTTCGCTATAATAGTAGGGACAGACTTTAAAGAGAAACCCTAAAGGAGACAGGAAAAATGATACTTGCATGTCAGAATATTGAAAAATCCTTTGACGGCGAGCTTCTGCTGCAGGATGTAAATTTTCATATAGAAGAACGGGAAAAGGCTGCTCTTATCGGGATCAACGGAGCAGGAAAATCTACGCTTTTAAGAATCATTATGGGAGAGATCCCTTCAGACAGCGGTCAGGTAATCCTGGCAAAAGGCAAAACTATCGGATATCTGGCACAGCATCAGGAGATCAACAGCCAGCTTTCCATATACGATTCTCTCCTGGAAATGAAGCAGCATGTCCTGGACATGGAACGGGGCATGCGGGAATTGGAGAAAGAAATGAAACATGCCTCCGGGGAGGAGCTTTCCAGGATCATGGAATCCTATTCCCGTCTTACCCAGAAATTTGAGCAGGAAAACGGCTATGCTTATAAAAGCGAGATTACAGGAGTACTGAAAGGCCTTGGATTTGAGGAAAAGGACTTCGACAAACAGGTCTCTACTCTTTCCGGGGGCCAGAAAACCCGGGTGGCCCTTGGCCGCCTTCTTCTCTCCAGTCCGGATATCATCCTTCTGGACGAGCCCACTAACCATCTGGATATGGAATCCATTTCCTGGCTGGAAACCTATCTTCTGAATTATCCGGGAGCCGTATTTATCGTATCTCATGACCGGTATTTTCTGGATAAGGTGGTCACCAAAATCATCGAGCTGGACAATACAAAGGCTACAGTTTTTACAGGGAATTATTCCGCCTACAGCGAGAAAAAGGCTCTGCTTCGGAAAGCCGCCTATCAGGCCTATCTAAATCAGCAGCAGGAGATCAGACATCAGGAAGAAGTCATTGCCAAACTGCGGCAGTTTAACCGGGAAAAGTCCATCCGCAGAGCGGAAAGCAGGGAAAAAATGCTGGAGAAGATGGAGGTTCTGGAAAAACCCCAGGAGATAGACGCCGCTATGCGGATCTCCTTAAAGCCCAGGATCACCAGCGGAAATGATGTACTGATGGTAGAACATCTTTCTAAATCCTTCCCTTCTCTGCCCCTTTTTGAAGACCTGAATTTTTCCATTAAACGTGGAGAGAAGGTTGCCATCATAGGCAATAACGGAACCGGAAAGACTACCATCCTGAAGATCTTAAATCATCTTCTTCCCCCGGATGAAGGCAGCTTCCGCCTGGGCAGCAAAGTACATATCGGCTACTATGACCAGGAACACCATGTACTCCACATGGAAAAGACTGTATTTGATGAGATCTCCGACGATTATCCCAAGCTGACCAATACCGAGATCCGAAATCTTCTGGCAGCTTTTCTTTTCACCGGAGATGATGTATTCAAGCCTATCTCTGCCTTAAGCGGCGGAGAAAGGGGACGGGTTTCCCTGGCAAAGCTTATGCTGTCAGAAGCCAACTTTCTGATCCTGGATGAGCCAACCAACCACTTGGATATTATCTCCAAGGAGATCCTGGAGGACGCTCTGAACAATTATGAAGGAACGGTCCTCTATGTGTCCCACGACCGTTATTTTATTAACCGTACAGCCACCAGAATCCTGGAACTGACTAACCATAAGCTGGTAAACTATATCGGAAATTACGATTATTATCTGGAGAAAAAAGAAGAACTTACTTCTGTCTATGCCCCCCGGATTCAGGAAGAGAAGCCTATAGAAAAACTCTCTTCCACAAAACAGGACTGGCAGCAGAAAAAAGAAGAACAGGCCCGGATCCGGAAACGGGAAAACAATCTGAAGAAAACAGAAAAGGCTATCGAAGAACTGGAAACCCGGGAGAAAGAAATCGACGAGGAGCTGGCAAAACCGGAGATTGCCACAGATCCCGCCAAATGTATCCCTCTTTCCACAGAAAAGGCAGAGATCGCCGAGAAACTGGAAGAACTTTATGAAAAATGGGAGGAACTTGCCCAATAGGCGGTTCCTCCCATTTTTCTATTGTCCAGAAAGCAACGGCTTTCTCTCGAAATCTCATTCTTATTTTTCCAGTCCTTTGCGGATCTCCCGGATAAATTCCTGGCTGTTCAATACCACAGGATTCTCCAGACTGGTGATCAGAGCCAGATCCTTGGTCATTTTTCCGCTTTCGATCACGCCTACCGTTGCTTTCTCCAGCTTGTCTGCAAATTCGCAGAGAGCCTGATTTCCATCCAGCTCTCCCCTCTTTCTCAGAGCGCCGGTCCATGCAAAGATGGTAGCCACAGAATTTGTGGAGGTTTCTTCCCCTTTCAGATGTTTATAATAATGGCGCTGTACAGTTCCGTGGGCTGCCTCATATTCAAAATATCCGTGAGGAGATACCAGTACAGAAGTCATCATAGCCAGAGAGCCAAAGGCAGAAGATACCATATCGCTCATTACGTCTCCGTCATAATTCTTGCAGGCCCAGATAAAGCCTCCTTCTGCTTTCATGACTCTGGCCACGGCATCATCAATAAGGGTATAGAAATAGGTGATCCCTGCTGCCTCAAATTTCTCTTTATATTCTTTGTCATAGATCTCCTGGAAAACATCTTTAAAAGTATGGTCATACTTTTTAGAGATGGTATCCTTGGTGGCAAACCACAGATCCTGTTT
>DXFG01000234.1 GCA_019114545.1 Candidatus Blautia pullistercoris
AAATTTTAAATAAGATCGGCCAGGGAGGAATGAGTGTCGTTTATCTGGCTATGAATGAAAGGGCAAATAAACAGTGGGCCATTAAGGAGGTCCGTAAAGACGGTGTACAGAACTTCGAGGTGGTAAAGCAGGGACTGATCGCAGAGACCGAAATGCTGAAAAAGCTAAGCCATCCAAATCTGCCTAGTATCATCGATGTCATCGATGGAGACGGAACCTTTCTTATTGTTATGGATTACATAGAAGGGCGTCATCTGGAAAGTGTTGTGAAAGAATATGGAGCCCAGAGCCAGGAAGATGTGATCGAATGGGCAAAACAGCTCTGCGATGTGCTTTCTTACCTTCATTCCAGAAAGCCGCCTATTATCTACAGGGATATGAAGCCGTCCAATGTCATGCTGAAACCGGATGGAAAGGTTATGCTCATCGACTTTGGTACGGCCAGGGAATTTAAAGAAAACAGTGTAGCGGATACTACATGTCTGGGAACCCAGGGATATGCAGCGCCGGAGCAGTATGGAGGCCATGGACAGACCGACGCCAGAACTGACATTTATTGCCTGGGAGCAACTCTTTATCATCTTCTCACCGGCCACAATCCCAGTGAGCCGCCCTATGAGATGTATCCGATTCGGTATTGGAATCCGGAACTTTCCTCAGGCCTGGAAGAAATTATTCTGAAATGTACCCAGAAAAATCCTGATGACCGCTATCAGAACTGCGGTGAACTTTTATATGCACTGGAACATTATAATGAACTGGATTTCGAATATAAAAGGAAGCAGACTTTAAAATGGCGGGTCTTTCTGTGCAGCGCAGCGCTGACTGCCTTGGCCGGGGCAGGAGCGGTGGGATTTAAGATTGCAGAAAATACAGTGACGGCAAGTACCTATGAGGTATATGTGGAAGAAGCGGCCAATCTTGCGTCCACAGATCCGGAACAGTGTATTCAGTATTATAAAAATGCCATTGCCTTAAATCCTTCCGACAGTCTGGCTTATGAGAATCTGTTGAATTTCTTTCTGTGGGAACATAATGACAGCGCCCAGGAAGATACCGGAAGTGAAGCGGCCAGCCAGAAGATCACCTGTGTATTTTCAGATGCAGAGGAACAGGAGATACGAAAAGTGCTGGGAACAGAGGAAAACAGGAATCGAAGGAATGAGGAATATCTGAAAGCAAATGTAGAGGCTTATGACAAATTTGCCTATGATCTGGGAATTGCCTATTACTTTTCCTATAACGGAACCGGAAATAAAGGCGCAGCCAGAAAATGGCTGGAGATTGCCTCAGAGGCAGAGCCTACAGACGAACTTAATGAGGCAAATATCAATCGTGCGGCAAATCTTTATAAGATTTCGGAATACTATGACAGCTTGGGAATGCGGAATCAGGCAGGGGATTCTATGGCATCCTATGCGGACTACTGGAGAGACCTGCAGAAAACAGTAGAAGATGATTCGGCAAGTGGAAATAATGTAAATATGCTTCTGGCATATAAAGAGATGATATCTCAGATCGCTAATAATGCTGCTAACTTTAAAAGTGCCGGAATAACCAGGCAGCAGATGGAAAACGAACTGGATAATGCAGTGGAGGCTGTGAGCAACATGAAAATCGTTACGGGCTCGGCCAATGCGGAATATGAACAGGAGCTGAAGGACAATCTGATCGAGAGTCTGGGATCCGCCAGAACCATTGTGAATTCTACTTTTAACAGGGAGAATCTGGCAACAGATACACAGGGAGGTGAACAGAATGCAGCAGATACAGCAGCAGATTAATATGTTTCACACTTTGTTTTATGTATGTCTGGGGTTATGTATTGTTTTCCTGATATTAAGTGTGATCTTTTTCTTTAAATTTGATATACGGAATATATTCAATGCCAGGACTGGCCTTTCTTTGAGAAAAACTGTACAGAGTATGGAAGAAAAAAATGCCCGTACCGGTTCACTGAGAAGAGCGGCTGGAAGAGGATATACGGGTACGCTGGCAAGGCCAGGCGGAATTGGAAAGTCCGGCAGCCTCAGCAAGAGATTTGGAAAAGTCCGGAAGGCAGATATGAACGAGCTGATCCAGCCCCCTTCCAGACCTACAGAAGCTTTGCAGACAGAACAGAAAAACACTAGCAGTATGGAGACACAGGTATTAAGTCCGGAAGACTTAGTTCCTACTTTGGAACAGATACAAAAAGAGGCGGACCAGAGTCATGGAATGTTTCGGATTGAAAAATATACAATGTTGATACATACAGACGAGGTGGTGTGACAGATGAAGAGCTTGCAGGATTTAAAGAAAGGAGTTAAGGAGAATGAAAGGAAAACGGACATATAAAGAACGAATACTGGTTTTCGTTCTATCTTTCGCCATGGCGGCGGGAATGGGAATGGAATCTGTACATCTGCAGGCGGCATCGGCAGAAGGAGAGCCAGTGCAGAAAGAAATTGTAGCAGAAGAACCGGCACTGGAAGGACAGCCGCCTTTGGAGAAGGAGTACGAAGTAAAAATAACAGCACCTGAAGGCCCGTTTTATATAGGGGAAACCTGCGAAATGCCGTTTACAGCAGCCGTATGGAATAAGACAGATGAGCATGAAGTAATAGATCCAAAGCTTGTTTGGTCATGTACGGAAGGTGCAGCGATTGATACTAATACAGGCGTGCTTAGCATCTTAAATGCGACAGCCGAAAATGATAGAATTAGCATTACAGCGAAACTTATTGATGAAAATGCTACAAGTATATTGAGTGAAGATACATATGAAATTAGCGCATCTGTACGGCCTCAGTACAGTATAACAGGTAAAGTTATAGATCAGGATGATCAAGAAGGGGTAGATGGGGCTACTGTAACCTTAAATCCTACTGAAGGCAGTAAGGGAAAACAGGTAACAATGGATACTTTTTCAGATGGAACATTTACATTGGAGAATGTAGTTGGTGGAGCTAACACAGACTATACATTAACAATTACAAAAGACGGATATACTTTATATGAGTATAGTAATAGAAGTTTCCAAAATGCAGAGAATGACGTAAGC
>DXFG01000024.1 GCA_019114545.1 Candidatus Blautia pullistercoris
ACAAGGAAGACGAAAACGCCAGTGTTTTTTTCTATAAAATCTCCATAGAATTACGGATTTTCCCGGTATATCACAGATTTTCTGATCTCTTCCGCCTTTTCTTCTCCAAAAAGGAGAGAAATCAGCTCCAGTGCAAAGGGAATAGCGGTCCCCAGACCTCTGCTGGTAGTGATATTGCCATCTGTGACTACTTCTTTCTTCTCTACCGCTGCCCCCGTAAGCTTGTCTTCAAATCCCGGATAGCACACTGCCTTCTTCCCTTTCAGCAGTCCGAGGCCTCCCAGTACGCTGGGCGCTGCGCAGATGGCTGCGATCCTTTTTCCCCGAACGTTAAAATCCTCAAGGAGTTTTGTCAGCCCCTGATGTTCTCCCAGATGAAGGGTGCCCGGCATGCCGCCCGGAAGCACCAGAAGATCTGCCTGTCCATAATCTGCATCATCAAAGAATATATCTGCCTTGATTTCTATTCCATGACTGCCCTTTACAGCCAAGCCATCACTGATAGAAACCATCTGCACCTTGGCGCCGGCCCTTCTCATCAGATCCACCACTGTCAGCCCTTCAATCTCTTCAAATCCGTCTGCCGTAAATACATATACATTTGCCATCGTCTTACCCTCGCTTTTTTGTATTTTCCATGATCTTCCATACCTCCGTCAAAAGAGGCTTTTTTTCGGAAAATCATAACCTCTATTGGGTATTGTATCATACTTTATCCGGTTCTTATTTAAAATTTTTATAAAGAAATCCCCGGCCCTTTGCTTTTTTCTCCGTCTGTGTTATAACTGTAGAAAAGACAAGGAGGCTTTTTTTCATGGAAATCGAAAGAAAATATCTGATCCACAAACTGCCTGAGGATCTGGAAACTTATCCCTGCAGGAAAATTCAGCAGGCCTATCTCTGCACTAATCCGGTAGTCCGCATCCGCCGCCAGGACCAGGACTATTATCTCACCTACAAAGGAGGAGGACTGATGGTCCGGGAGGAATATAATCTTCCGCTGAACAAAGACGCTTACCAGCACCTGCTGGAAAAAGCAGACGGCATTGTCCTGTCCAAAACCCGGTATCTCCTGCCCCTTACAGACACCCTTACTATTGAACTGGACGTCTTTGATTCTCCTTACCAGGGACTCTGGCTGGCAGAAGTGGAATTTCCTACAGAAGAAGAGGCTAACGCTTTTGTCCCTCCTGCATGGTTTGGAGAAGATGTGACATTTTCAAGCGCCTATCACAACAGCACGCTCTCAGGAAAAACTCTCTCCCAGAAATCCTGATATTCTTTCTGTGTTTTATGGCAGCCGGAGAATTGCAAAAGCTTTCTCTTTGAAACTTTCCTTCTCCAGCTGCCTTTTTTATCTCAGATCCAGTTAATTTTCCCAGGCCTTTTCAGCATAGGTGGTATCTACCAGTTTTTCATAAGGCACTCTTTCTTCCAGTTCTCCCGCACTGTCCAGAATATCCTGGAGCAATTCAAAACTGTCCTGTTCAAAGACCAGATTCTCTTTCCATGTGTCCTGCTCCTGATATCGCTTCACAATAGCAGTGATGGTTTCCAGATCATTTTCCTTAAACTGCGGCTGAATAATCCTGGCAATCTCTTCCGGCGTGTGGGAATTTACATAGTCCATACCCTTCTGGAGGGCATTTACAAATCCCTGGATGATCTCCGGATTCTCTTCCATATAGCTTTCCTTGGCGCTGTAGGCAGTGTAAGGCACATAGCCGGATTCCACACCGCAGGAAGCCACCACATATCCGGCGCCTTCCTGTTCCAGGGCTGTGGCAGAAGGCTCAAATTCCACGCTGAATTCTCCCTGCCCGCCTGCAAAAGCCGCCGCCGTGGAGCCAAAATCAATACTTCGGTCAATATTCAGATCCTGATCCGGGTCAATGCCCTTCTGTTTCAGGATATATTCAAAGACCATCTCCGGCATGCCGCTTTTTCTTCCTCCCAGAACATCTTTTCCCACAAGATCTGTCCACTGAAAATCTGGCATCTCTTCTCTGGCTACAATAAAGTTGCCGGCTCTCTGGGTAAGCTGAGCAAAATTGACCACCGGATCATTTGCTCCCTGCTGGTAAGCATAGATAGAGGATTCTGAGCCCATAAAGCCAATGTCTGATTCTCCGGAAAGAACAGAAGCCATAACCTTATCAGCGCCAAATCCGGTGACCACCTCCAGCTTGATCCCCTCTTCCACAAAGTAGCCTTCTTCTATAGCCACATACTGAGGTGCATAGAAAATAGAATGAGCTACTTCATTCAGTGTAACCTTCTGCAATTCCTCTCTTTGGGACGCTTCTGCCCCGGTTTCTTTTTCCTCTTTTTCTCCGGCACAGCCTGTGGTCAGAAGCCCCAGAGCCAGTACTCCGGCCCAGAGGAAGGCAACGATCTTTTTCATACTTTTCTCCCTTCCTGCTCTCTTTCTTTTCTTTCAGAAAAAAAGCCCCGCAGCCGGTTATCGGGTGCGGGGTATACTAATAAGATATGATCGCAGAGCCAAAAGGTCACAGACGGGGGCCCGGATTTTTTCTGTCCTCTATGTATTTTCTGACTCCCTCTACATCACTGTAGGCAAAATGGCGCAGTTCATTTTCTGTCATCTGGCCCAGTTCCTCCAGATCTGAACTTCCTGTCACAGGGCAGATGGGCCTTAACTCTTCTTCGGTGAAACCAAACTCCTCCATCTGCTCTCTGGAAATATATTGAGTCACCTCGATCTTATTGCAGGACTTGCAGTGATATACACTGAATACTTCTTTACTCATAGGTTACCTTCTCCTCTTTTTTCTTCCCGGTAACCGCCAACGCATTCCCTTACAGGCAGAAAAGAAAACGCATCTCACAGCAATGGTGAAGTATACATCCAGTTATGTCTGCCTGCCGGGATAAAACCGGGATGATGACTTTTAGGATAGCACAGATCGCTGCCGGTTACAAGAGGCAGCCGGAAGGATTCCTCCCTGCAGCATGAATTTTTCTTGCAAAATTTCCCTGTGCCCTTCATAATAAAAAAAGCTAATAAAAGGAGGTCTTACAAATGAAATTTGGATTTATCGGCTGTGGAAACATGGCTTCCGCCATCATCAACGGCGGACTGAAAAAAGGAATTTTTACAAAAGAAGAGCTTCTGGCCTCTGTAAAAACAGAAGCTTCCGCTCAAAGAGTGCAGGATACCCTTGGCATTTCCTGTACTACCGACAATCTGGCGGTAGCCGCCCAGGCAGATTATCTTTTTCTGGCTGTAAAGCCCCAGTTCTGCGAGGAAGTAGCCGCTCAGATCTGCCAAAGCCGGAAAGAGGGACAGATCCTGGTATCTATCGCCGCAGGAAAAACTCTGACATGGCTGAAAGAAAAATTCGGAAAGGATCAGAAGATCATCCGCACCATGCCTAACACTCCCGCTCTGGTAGGAGAAGGAATCACCGGCGTATGCCCTGATGATCTGGTGACAGAAGAAGAGCTCACCCAGGTTCTTACCCTCCTTAGCTCCTTCGGAAAAGCCGCCGTAGTCACAGAGCCTGTCCTGGATATCGTAGGGGCTGTCAGCGGAAGTTCCCCGGCTTTTGTATTCATGTTTATAGAAGCACTGGCAGACGGTGCCGTCGCTGAAGGAATGGCCCGGAAACAAGCCTATGAATTTGCCGCCCAATCCGTTCTGGGAAGCGCCAAAATGGTCCTGGAGACCGGACTTCATCCGGGAGCTTTAAAAGATATGGTATGCTCCCCCGGCGGCACCACCATTGAGGGGGTAAATGTCCTGGAAAAAGAAGGTATGCGAAGTGCAGTCATGGAGGCCGTCCGGGCCTGCATTGCAAAGACCAGAAAATTGTAATACAAATCTGCAACAGACCAGTATACTGCAAAACAGGCTGTCCTTTAAAGGACAGCCTGTCTCTTAATAGCGAGAGGGGGATTCGAACCCTCGACACTACGGGTATGAACCGTATGCTCTAGCCAACTGAGCTATCTCGCCATATTTTCTTTGCTTTTTGCAAAAGAATGGGACCTATAGGGCTCGAACCTATGACCCTCTGCTTGTAAGGCAGATGCTCTCCCAGCTGAGCTAAGATCCCATTTCATTTTCTTGCCTTTCGACAAATAGCGAGAGGGGGATTCGAACCCTCGACACTACGGGTATGAACCGTATGCTCTAGCCAACTGAGCTATCTC
>DXFG01000235.1 GCA_019114545.1 Candidatus Blautia pullistercoris
TAAAGGATAAAGAAGAGGAGGAAACTATAGATGCCATATATGATGAGCTACATCAAAAAAGGCTCTGATGTATACAGCGAATTAAACGATGCCATGCATTTGGCGTTAAGTAAAGACGGAAAAAAATTTCAGCCTTTAAGACATAATACAGGAATACTTTTTGCCGAAGCAGATTTTACCGATGGAGGTTTGGCAGGAAAAACGAAATGTCTGACAGATCCGTGGATTTTTCGTTATAAGGACCAGACATGGGGAGTTCTGGCAATTCGACGAAACCGGGGAAACCAGCCGGATAATCGAAAAATCGGCCATATTATGGTTTATCAATGGAAAACACCGGCAGAATATGTTTTGATATCATTTTTGAAGGTTTCGGATAGAGAGATCCGGCGGCCAGCCTGCAGATATGATGAGGAGAGAGAGGTTTACCGGCTGGAATGGGATCAGGAAGGAGAAAGTTTCTGCGGTGAGACTACAGATTTTATAGAAATAAAGAATGTGCATAAAGAGACGAGGAGAATTTCCAATGGAAGAGAAGAATTCCAGTGTGATATCCGGGAGGCTGAAGCTTCTAACATAATAGAGATAACAGAAACAGAGGAGCAATATCTTAGGACGCTTTTGGAAACTCCAGTATTGCAGAGCGTTGAAATAAGGAACAGGAGACTATCCCGAAAATCTGTTCTGGAAGGAAGTCAGTTGCCGAAAGCAGAAGGAATATACAGCGACGGCAGCAGGCGGGAAATTCCGGTGGACTGGGACAGAGAGGAACTGGAAGTTTTAGCACAAAACGGCCCGGGAGAGTGCGAGATACATGGACAATTGAGAAAAAAATGCTATCCGATACCTTTTACAGAAAGAACAGGAGATCCTTTTATCACCTGTTATCACGGAAGGTATCTGATGACCTGGTCCGGGGGAAGGGAGGTCACGATCCGGGCGGCGGACACCTTGGAAGGACTTCACAGGGCAGAAGCAAAAGTGATTTACCGTATACCTGAAGACCAGCCGGAGGCAGGGAATATGTGGGCTCCGGAATTTCATGAGATACAAGGGGTATTGTATCTTTTTACGACAATAGGAAAACAGGGATTATGGTATACTGTTCAATCCTGTATCCTTAAATGTAAGGGAGATCCGGAGCATCCAGAGGATTGGGAGGAACCGGTGCTTTGTGTGAAAAAAGATGGATCTATTTTGAATGAAAAAGGAATCACACTGGACATGACCTGCTTTTCTGTGGAAGGCAGATATTATGTAATGTGGTCTGACAGGATCTTGGACCAGGAACATTATGAGGTGAACTCTTTTGGAACAAATGGAGATGCAACTCTTTGTATTGGGGAAATTGATCCAAAGGAACCGTGGAAACTGATCAGCGATCCGGTGTGCATCTGCCGGCCGAAGTATGGTTGGGACCGTATAGAAAATGAAATAAATGAAGGACCTTACCTTCTGGAACATGGCGAGGACTTGTTTGTGACCTTTTCCGGATCAAGTGTGGGAGTACTTTACTGCGTGGGACTGCTGCAGGCAAAAAAAGGAAGTAATCTGTTGGATCCTTCCAGCTGGAAAGAATTTCCATATCCCGTACTGACCAAAGAAAGTGTCCCAAAGCAGTTTGGACCGGGACATAACTGTTTCATTAAAGATCCGGACGGGCGGGAAGAGGATCTGATCGTTCTTCATGCAAAAGAGTTTGATTTTGATGATCCAGAAGATGAAGATATTATGATAGCTAAAAATCCCAGAAATTCTATAATCCGCCGTGTCCATTGGAATAGACTGGGATATCCGGTTTTAGATATGCAGGAACATCAGGATATCCCGGAGCCGCTAAGAAAAATTCAGGGAAAGATTGTACTTTTTTAATTTGAAATCTGAGATAGAATTCCCCTCTTTTCTGCAAAGAAGGGGGCAAATATATTGCATGGAAAATCATGGAAGTATATAATCAGGATATATAAGATGGAACATACGGATTATTTGGAGGAGAATGGCTATGGGAATTTTGGAAAAGATGAGATTGGACGGAAAAGCATCCTTTGTCACCGGAGGAGCAAGAGGCATAGGGAAAGCGATCGCCCAGGCTTTGGCGGAAGCAGGAAGTGACCTCGCCTTAATAGACATTGATATCGAAGAAGCAGAAAAAACTGCAGAGGCAATTGAAAAAAAGACAGGGAAAAAAGTGATTGCTGTTCAGGCAGATGTGACAAAACCGGAAGACGTAGAAGGTATGATGAAAAGGATCATGGAAGAATTCGGGCATCTGGATGCTGCCTTCTGCAATGCAGGAATCTGTATGAACGTTCCTGCGGAGGAGATGACTTATGAACAGTGGAAAAAGGTTATAGATATTAATCTTACCGGAGTCTTTCTCACTTCCCAGGCAGCGGCTAAAGTTATGTTGAAACAGGGAAAGGGATCTATTATTAATACTGCATCTATGTCTGCTCATATTGTGAATGTGCCGCAGCCTCAGTGCTCTTATAATGCATCTAAGGCGGGAGTTATCCAGCTTACAAAATCAATGGCCGTGGAGTTTGCGAAAAGAGGCGTTCGAGTAAACAGCATCAGTCCGGGATATATGGCTACGGAGCTTACATTAAACTCGGAAAGTCTGAAACCTCTTATAGAAAAATGGAACTATATGGCGCCTATGGGACGTATGGGAAAACCGGAAGAGCTCCAGTCAATAGCTGTATATCTGGCGGGAGATACCAGTTCCTTTACTACAGGAGCGGATTTTGTTATAGATGGGGCATTTACCTGCTTCTAAAATTCAAAATATATAAGCAGATATGGACTGGATACGCAGTTACAGAGCTTGATTCTGTAGCTGCGTATTTTACGTACAGATGTTCATTTGTGGTTTTTAGTATTTACACTGAGACTGCCAGATTATATAATGAAACAGATAAATGTCAGGATATAATATGTACAAAGGCCTTTGAAAAAGAGGCAGAGCCAGAGGAGTGAAAAGAAGGACGGAAATATGAACTATCGATTTGACATACAGTATGACGGAACCAGATACGGTGGCTGGCAGAGACAGAAAACTACAGATAATACCATTCAGGGGAAAATTGAGGAGGTCCTTTCCCGGATGACCGGAAATCCTGTGCAGATACAGGGAGCAGGAAGGACTGATGCAGGGGTACATGCCCTGGGCCAGGTGGCCAATGGACATTTGGATACGCCTATGAGCTGTGAGGAAATCTGTGAATATATGAATCATTATCTTCCGGAGGACATTGAAATCCTCCAGGTCTGTCAGGTTTCCGACAGGTTTCACAGCCGCCTGAACGCTAGAGAAAAGTTGTACCGATACCGTATCGGTACAGGCAGCCATAAAAATGTATTTGAAAGAAAATATCTCTGTCCCCTTCATGAAACTTACGATGTAAAAGCCATGGAACAGGCGGCCGGGTATCTTACAGGTACCCATGATTTTAAAAGTTTCTGCTCTAATAAAAAGATGAAAAAGTCCACAGTCAGGACTCTTTATGAAATCCGGCTTACCCAGCTTCCAAATGAGCTGCAGATTGACTACCGGGGAGAGGGGTTTCTCTATAATATGGTGCGGATCCTGACCGGAACCCTCATCGAAGTTGGAAGAGGAGACCGGAAACCGGAGGAAATTCCAGGTATATTGGAGGGAAGAGACCGGGGGCTGGCAGGCTTTACAGCGCCGGCCAGGGGACTGACCCTGGTAGAGGTCAGATACTAAAGAAGATGGATCTATTGCCATAAATTCGACAGACAGAAAGGCGGTTAAAAATGGAAGAAACCATGCAGGAGAAGATGGAGAGGGAAATCCGGGAGGGAATGGACAAGCTCTACCCGAAAGAGCCGGATCATTTATACAGTAAAATGCAGGTGGAATTTTACAGCTGCAGCTATGAGAAGAAAAGCGTTACACTTCGTTTTCCCATACAGAGATGGGAACTGAACCATATGAGTACGGTTCATGGAGGAATCATTGCCTCGGCTATAGATACTGCCTGCGGAACTGCAGTCCGCAGTGTCACAGGCAAAACTATGATCCCTACTATAAATCTGAACATCAATTATATTTCTCCGGGAATGGCTGGAGACGCCATGCTGGTAACTGCCCGGGCAGACCGGGCGGGCAGACGGATCTGTAATATCAGCGCTCAGTGCAAGTCTGAAAAAACAGGAAAGCTTATCGCTACGGCTACGGCAAATTTTATGATCGCAGAATAAAAAATGCGGCAAAGCCTTTGAAAAATGGAAAAATTATGATACTATATCAGATGTTGACGGATTCCGGCAGAATGTAAGAAAAGCCGGCGGCATTTGAAAGAATTGAAAGAGAAGTCCGCAAGGATAAATACCATAGATGGAGGAGAATAAATTGGAAAAAGAGACAGTAAAGGAAACCGTTTCCAAAAACTTTATTGAACAGATCATAGAGAAAGATCTGGCTGAGGGAAAATATGAGGAAATCTGCACCAGATTCCCTCCGGAGCCTAACGGCTACCTGCATATCGGCCATGCGAAATCTATATTATTAAATTATGGACTGGCAAAGAAGTATAACGGAAAGTTTAATCTTCGCTTTGATGACACCAATCCCACCAAGGAAAAAACAGAGTTTGTAGATTCCATCAAGGCAGATGTAAAATGGCTGGGAGCAGACTGGGAGGACAGGCTGTATTTTGCTTCCGACTATTTTGACCAGATGTATGAGGCCGCGATCAAGCTGATTAAGAAAGGGAAAGCTTTTGTCTGTGATCTCAGCCCGGAAGAGATTCGGGAATACAGGGGAACTCTCACAGAGCCGGGAAAGGAAAGCCCTTACCGTAACAGAAGCATAGAGGAAAATCTGGACTTGTTTGAAAGAATGAAAAACGGGGAGTTTCCTGATGGCAGCCATGTGCTCAGAGCAAAGATCGATATGGCTTCTCCTAATATCAATATGAGAGACCCTATTATTTACCGGGTGGCTCATATGACTCACCATAACACCGGGGACAAATGGTGCATCTATCCTATGTATGATTTTGCCCATCCTATCGAAGATGCTATTGAGGGAGTGACCCATTCTATCTGTACCCTGGAGTTTGAGGACCACAGACCTCTCTATGACTGGGTGGTGCGAGAACTGGAATATCCTCATCCGCCTAAGCAGATCGAGTTTGCAAAACTGTATCTTACCAATGTGGTAACAGGAAAGAGATATATTAAGAAGCTGGTAGAAGACGGAACGGTAGACGGCTGGGATGACCCCAGACTGGTGTCTATTGCTGCTCTCAGAAGAAGGGGATTTACTCCGGAATCCATCCAGAAATTTGTAGAGCTTTGCGGTGTTTCCAAGGCAAACAGCTCTGTAGATTATGCTATGCTGGAGTACTGTATCCGGGAAGACCTGAAGATGAAAGCCCCGCGTATGATGGCAGTGCTGGATCCTGTAAAACTGGTTATTGACAATTATCCGGAAGGAGAAATTGAGTATCTGGAGGTTCCCAATAACATGGAAAATCCGGAACTGGGTGTAAGACAGGTGCCTTTTGGAAGAGAACTTTACATTGAGCGAGAAGACTTTATGGAAGAGCCGGTAAAGAAATACAGACGTCTTTATCCGGGAAATGAAGTAAGGCTGATGAACGCCTATTTTGTTACCTGCACAAGCTGCGAAAAGGATGAAGAGGGCAATATCACAGTGATTCACTGCACCTATGATCCTGCTTCTAAAGGAGGAAATTCTCCTGACGGAAGAAAGGTAAAAGGTACCATTCACTGGGTATGTGCATCTACGGCAGTAAAGGCCCAGTGCCGTCTTTATGAGAATATCGTAGATGAAGAAAAAGGTGTATACAATAAAGAAGACGGAAGCCTGAATGTAAATCCAAATTCCCTTACTGTAGTGGAAGAAGCCTATGTGGAGCCGGAACTGGGAAAGGCAGGAGCCTATGACCGCTATCAGTTTGTACGGAATGGATTTTTCTGCGGGGACTGCCATGATACAAAACCGGGAGCACCGGTATTTAACCGTATCGTATCTCTGAAGAGTTCTTTTAAGCTTCCCGAGAAATAAAAGCGATGAATGATTTAATGATTCCTCTGAAAGAGGATGGCCGGATTCCTATGTACCGGCAGATTTATGATTATATTAAAAATGAAATACAAAAGGGAAAGATGAAGGCAGGAGAAAAACTGCCTTCTTCCCGCCTTCTGGCAAAAAACCTCTGTATCAGCAGAAGTACTGTAGATATGGCCTATGACCAGCTGCTGTCGGAAGGATATATCGAGTCTCTTCCCTGCAAAGGATATTATGTCTGCCGGATGGAGGGGCTTTATTTTTCTATAGAGAAAAAGGTTTTCACAGAAAAAACTTCTGAACAAAAAGTTTCTGCTCCGGTTTATCGGTGGGATTTTGCCTTAAACGGCATTGCTCCGGGAGGATTTCCCCACAATATCTGGAGAAAGCTTTCCAGAGAGGTGTTATCACAGGAGGGAGACCGCCTTTTTCAGTTGGGAGATCCCTGCGGAGAGTTTGGCATACGCCGGGCCGTGGCAGAATATCTCCACAGCGCCAGAGGGGTAGACTGCGATCCGGATCAGATTATCATTGGAGCAGGAAACGACTATCTTTTAATGCTTCTTTGGGTAATCCTGGGAAAAAACAGGAAGATTGCCATGGAAAATCCCACGTACCTCAGCGCATACTATGATCTGATTCATATGGGATGTCAGATACTCCCCGTTGGACAGGACAGTCAGGGGATACGTATAGAGGAACTGGAAAAAACAGGAGCAGATACGGTTTATGTAATGCCTTCCCACCAGTTTCCCATGGGAATGGTCATGCCCCTGGCACGGAGAATGGAGCTTCTGAAATGGGCTGGTTCCAGAGAGGGAAGATATATCATTGAAGATGATTATGATAGTGAATTCCGCTACAAAGGCCAGCCGATCCCGGCTCTTTCCGGCTTTGACCAGAAGGGGTGTGTGATTTATCTGGGGACTTTTTCAAAGTCTTTAGCTCCCTCAGTCCGGGTCAGTTATATGGTACTTCCCCCGGCGCTGATAAAAGATTATCTGGCTCTGGGACACCTGTTCTCTGTTACTGTATCCAGAACAGATCAGAAAATCCTGGAGATGTTTCTGGGAGAGGGACATTATGAAAGACATCTGAACCGTATGCGTGCAGTCTATAAGAATAAGCATGATCTGATGGTCAGATGCCTGAAAGAAATGTCCCACATATGTGCCTTTTCCGGAGAAAATGCGGGGGTCCATCTGGTGCTGAAATTTTGCAACGGACTGACAGAAAAAGAGGCGGTCCGCCGGGCAAAAGAGGCAGGGATCAAGGTCTACGGAGTATCTGAATACCGGATCCAAAAATCGGAAAAAGAGGAAAATATGGTCCTTCTGGGATATGCCACCATGGAAGACAAAGACATAGAAGAGGCTATGAAGAAATTAAAAGAAATATGGGAAATCTAAAAAGACTGTTCCATTCATAAATATCCCTGGCATATATGAATGGAACAGCCTTTTTAAAATCTGGCTGTAACGATTACATCGCCTTCACGGAGAATATCTTTTCCCTCGGGGATAATGGAGACTCCGTCTCTTAAAATAAGGACGATAAGGCAGCCTGCAGGGATTGAAATTTTCCAGAGGGGCTTGTTCAGCCATGGATGGTTGGGGCGGATGACATTTTCGTAAAGGGACAGATTCCTTCTGTCTTCAAACTCAGGAGCGGCAGCTACCAGGAGATCATTTGGAAGAATTTCTGTGTTGCCGTTAGGAACGATACTGTCATTGTCCCGGAGAATCATAACAATCAGGAGACCGGAGGGAAGGAAGGCATCCTTTAAAAGACAATGGGCCAGCCGATCCCTTTCTTTTACATGGATTTTTATAAAGTTTACGCCGGTTGTTTCCTGATAATCGTTAAAAGTCCTCTCTACATTTCCGTGAAGATCGATCATCTGAAGCTTTTCTGATACCCAGGGAAGAAGAGTTCCCTGAATGGCAATAGACATCAGGACAATACAGAAGACCAGGTTAAACAGATTGTATTTCATAGGCACATCATTGAGTACTACAAGGATAGAAAATACAATCGAAGCAACGCCACGCAGCCCTGACCAGGCAGTGACGCCGATCTGCCGCAGAGAAGAACGGAAGGGAGCCAGAATTAACAATACACTTATAGGCCGGCCGGCCAGAGTAAGAAAAACCATGATGAGAATGGCCGGGATCAACACCGGCCCTAATTGGGCAGGAGTTACCAAAAGTCCTAAAAGGAAGAAAATGATCATCTGGGAAATCCCTGTGATCGTGTCGAAAAAATGTACCAGATATTTCTTGTCCGGTATGTAATAATTTCCCATTAAAATACCGCATAAATATACACTGAGATAGCCGTTTCCTCCCAGAAGGGAAGGAAGAGCATATGCAGTAAGGGCTATGGCGAAGACAAAGATGGTTCTGCCCTGTTCCATTTCAAAGTTAAAATGCCGAAGGAGCAGGATACCGATCCAGCCAATGAGAAAGCCTCCTGCCAGACCGAAGAAGATCTGCTGAAAAAGCATGAGAGGAACGGAGATTTCCTCACCTGTCATTACAGAGATCAGAACCAGAGTCAGCATGTAGGAAATCGGGTCATTTGATCCGGACTCGACCTCTAAAAGAGAGGCGGTATTATCCTTGAGAGCCAGACTTTGGGAACGGAGGATATTAAATACAGAAGCTGCATCGGTAGAAGCGATTACGCTTCCAATTAAAATACTTTCTGTCCAGGATAACCCAAGGACAAAATGTATAAAGGTTCCGGTAAATCCGGCAGTGAGAAGAACCCCAAAAGTGGAAAGGCAGATAGATTTTCCCAGAACAGGCCTGGCTGAAGAAATATTAGTGCCAAAGCCGCCATAAAACATGATAAATATCAGACAGATGGTACAGATATTTTCTGATACAGAATAATCATCAAACTGTATACCGATGGGCCCGTTTACACCGAAGAACATACCCAGGCCAATAAAGATAAGCAGAGAGGGGACCGGAAGATTTTCTGCAAAACGTCCCAGAAGGATACAGATCATGATCACAATTCCAACTAATAATAATACTTCATTCAATAGCACTCCTCCTTACCAAAAAAAGGGAGTTTCAGGGTGAAACAGCAGAGATATAATCATTGATTTATCTGCGTGTTTTACCTAAAACTCCCAAATAAAAACAGATTAAAAAGTTACTCTTTCAAGAGAGGCCGCTCCTTTGCGGTCCGTAAATTATGATTAAAAATAAAGTTGATCTATCAGGATTCCTTTTCTTCCTCAATTGTTTCTTTTATATTTTCTGCAGTTTCTTCTACCTTCTCAGCCGCTTTTTCCACAGCCTCAGCCGTTTCTGCAGCCACCTCTTCCCCGGCTTCCTTTACTTCTTTGGCAGCTTCTGCTACTGTAGAGGAAAAAGAGTCTTCCTCCTCAAAAATGTCATCATCAACAAAATCATCTGTATGCTCTTTTACCTTGCTCACGGCACTGTCCACAGATTTTTCTACAGCATCTTTCAGCCTGGAAGCAACATTAACGGCTGAAGCGGCAGTTTCCTTTATATTGTCCTGAAAATCTGCAAACTCTTCCTGGAGATCAGGGTCCTCATTTTTCTTTTTTACAAAGTAATAAACTGCAGCACCTGCAGCGGCGCCGAGAGCTCCGGCTCCTAAAAGTTTTTTGCCAAAATTTCCCATATTCTCTAAGTCCTTTCTTTTCGTTTCCGATTTTTGCAGTTAAACTGCCCGTTTAATGATATTTTCTCTATTATAATCCAACTTATAAGGAGAAGGGAAGGGGTTTTCATTAATTTTCTATAAAGTTTTTTATGATTTCTGCAATCCCACCGTGCTCATTGTCGGATTTTGTGACATAGTCAGCAGCCTTTTTGACCTCTTTGGTTCCATTTGCCATGGCAATGCCCTTATAGGCTGCTTTGAGCATGGCAATGTCATTTTCTGCGTCACCTGCAGCAAAAGTGTTTTCTTTTGGCACTTCCAGGATCTGGCACAGGATGTCAATAGCATTGCCTTTTGATACGCCAAGAGGCACATGTTCCAGATAGTACTCGCTGGAAAAAAAGAGGGAGATCTTGTCTTTGGCCCATTCTTCTAAAGAACGGCGGTAGGCCTGATGCAGCTCCTTATCATAAAGGCAGGAGGTAAGGACCTTAAAGGGCTCCTTTGTAAGAACGGCGGGGGGATCCGTAACAATGCGGACCGGCATACTGGTATGAGAAGCATATTCTTGCAGTTCTTCCCGGTCTTTCGGTGCCAGTACATAGCCATCTTCATAGGTCTGGCAGTGGATCTGGAATTTTTCAGCCTGATGAAAAATATACTTTACATAGGGAAGGGGGATGGTTTTCTTATAGATTACTTTCCGGGAGATACAGTCGTAGATCAGACCTCCGTTATAAGTAACGGCGTAGCAATGCTCCTGCACTGAGGCAAGCTCCTCTATGTAAGGCCTGGCAGAAGAAAGGGAACGACCGGTAGAGATAATGGTTATATTTCCCTGGCGTGAAGCACGTTCGATAGCTTTCAGGTTTTCAGAAGAAATTTTTTTTTCACGGTTCAGCAAAGTACCGTCCAGATCGGTGAATAAAAGTTTCATTGGCAGACTCCTTTGTAATATATTAAGTTAGCAGGGCTGTGCTGTGCTTTCAGTTTAGCATAGTAAATTTTTTGCGTCAATTTTAAATATACTATTGACAAGAATAGGAAAAGCAAGTAATATAATAGTTAGTTAAAGCTAATTATATAAGATTAATTTTGAAAAT
>DXFG01000236.1 GCA_019114545.1 Candidatus Blautia pullistercoris
TGAAAGAAAGGTTAATTTCAGGCAAAATTCAAAGATAAGACTTGCAAGCCAGGAAGAAATGGTGTATAGTTGTCTGGATTTCCAACCAAAGAATATAGAAGAAATTCATCAGGAAACCGATTTAGATACAAGAATCATTGCAGAAGTTTTATTGAAATTAGAGCTTGACGGGCTTATTACAGAGCCAGCCAAGAATTACTATGCCAGAGCAGGAGGTTGACATGGCGAAATATCTGGTAATTGTGGAATCACCGGCAAAGGTAAAGACAATTAAAAAATTTCTGGGCCCGAATTATGAGGTAATGGCTTCCAACGGCCACGTGCGGGATCTTCCCAAGAGCCAGCTTGGCTTTGACGTGGAAAATGATTATGAGCCTAAGTATATTACGATCAGAGGAAAAGGAGATATTCTGGCAGCTCTTCGGAAAGCAGCAAAAAAAGCAGATAAGGTCTATCTGGCGACGGACCCTGACCGGGAAGGAGAGGCCATATCCTGGCACCTTTCTTATGCCCTGAAGCTGGACAAGAAAAAAATGCGCCGGATTACCTTTAACGAGATCACAAAAAGCGCAGTAAAGGCTTCTATCAAGGAAGCAAGAGATATCAACATGAATCTGGTAGATGCCCAGCAGGCCAGGAGAGTCCTGGACCGTATGGTCGGATACGAGATCAGTCCACTTCTCTGGGAAAAAGTAAAGCGGGGCTTAAGCGCCGGCCGTGTGCAGTCTGTAGCACTTCGTATCATTGGAGACCGGGAGGAAGAAATCAGTCGTTTTATTCCGGAAGAATACTGGACCCTGGATGGAGAGTTCAGCATAGAAGGGGAGAAAAAACCCCTCATTGCCAAGTTTTACGGAAACAAAAGCAAGAAGATCACCATACACTCCAGAGAGGAACTGGATAAGATCTTAAAAGAACTTCAGGGAGTATCCTACAGGATCGCAGAAGTGAAAAAGGGTGAAAGGAACAAGAAGGCACCCCTGCCTTTTACCACCAGTACCCTTCAGCAGGAGGCTTCCAAGGTGCTGAACTTTTCCACCCAGAAGACCATGAGACTGGCTCAGCAGCTTTATGAAGGCGTGGATATCAAGGGCAGCGGAACCGTGGGTCTGATCACTTACCTGCGTACGGACTCCACCCGTATCTCAGAAGAGGCAGACCAGAATGCCAGAGAATATATTGCTGCTCAGTATGGAAAAGAATATGTGGCTGACGCAGAAAAGAAAAGTGATAACGGCAAACGAATTCAGGATGCCCATGAAGCCATTCGCCCTACAGATATTTCCAGACTGCCGGCGCAGGTAAAGGAATCTCTATCCAGAGATCAGTTCCGCCTGTATCAGCTGATCTGGAAACGGTTTACTGCCAGCAGGATGCAGCAGGCCAGGTATGAGACTACCTCGGTAAAAGTGCAGGGAGGAGAATACTATTTTACAGCTTCTGCTTCCAAACGGAAATTCGACGGGTTTATGGCGGTATATACCCAGGAAGATGAGGAAAAGCAGGAAAATCAGCTTTTCGCTAAGAATCTGGAGGAAGATACCCAGATCAGTCTGAAAGGCCTGAAGGAGCAGCAGCATTTCACCCAGCCTCCGGCACATTACACAGAGGCAGCCCTGGTCAAGACTCTGGAAGAACTGGGGATCGGACGACCAAGCACTTATGCCCCTACGATCACAACGATCATTGCAAGACGGTATGTGGCAAAGGAAAATAAGAATCTTTATATGACAGAACTGGGAGACGTGGTTAACAAGATTATGAAAGAAGCTTTCCCCAGTATTGTGGATGTAAACTTTACTGCTACTATGGAGCAGCTTCTGGATGGGGTAGAGGAAGGAAAAGTCCAGTGGAAAACGGTGATCCGGAATTTCTATCCGGATTTGGAAGAAGCAGTTAAAAAAGCCAGACAGGAGCTGGAACAGGTGAAGATCGAGGATGAAGTTACAGATGTGATCTGCGAGCAGTGCGGAAGAAATATGGTGGTGAAATACGGCCCCCATGGAAAATTTCTTGCCTGTCCGGGATTTCCTGAATGTAAGAATACCAAACCGTATTTGGAAAAGATCGGCGTTCCCTGTCCCCTTTGCGGCAGGGATGTAGTGATCAGAAGAAGCAAAAAAGGCCGTATTTATTATGGCTGTGAGAACAATCCGGACTGCGAGTTTATGTCCTGGCAGAAACCTTCCAAAGAGAAATGTCCTTCCTGTCAGAGCTATATGGTAGAAAAGGGAAATAAATTAGTTTGTTCCAACAAGCAGTGCGGTTATGTAATGATGAAACCAAAAGAACAAGATCTGGAAAACAGCATTGCCTGAAATACTTAAGGAGCGGAGTTGCTTCATTAAACGTATAAATATTCTCGATATGTTTAATGAGACAGCTCCACTCCTTTTTAAATGTAAAAAGATGAAATAGTCTGGAAAAAGTGAAAACATTACCTAATGAAGGAATTATTAGAAAACGGATAAAAAGACTGAAAATAGAAAAACTATACATTGATTTCAGAATAGTTGTATGCTAAAATGAGTAATATAAACAGAAAGTATGGATGCCGTCAGGCTGTCAGCTTATAATTTGAGCTGCTTTGACAAGATCACAGGAAAGGAGGTTCGCCATGAGCGTACAATTATTAGATAAGACCAGAAAGATTAATAAGCTTCTTCATAATAACCATGCCTCGAAAGTCCTTTTTAATGATATCTGCGAAGTCATGGTAGAAACATTGGATTCAAATATTCTGGTAATCAGCAGAAAGGGAAAGGTACTGGGAGTAGGCACCTGTCCTGGCGTGGAGGAGATCAATGAACTGATCGACAGCGAGGTAGGCGGTTATATTGACAAGCTGTTAAATGAAAGACTTCTGGGTGTATTGTCCACCAAGGAAAATGTAAATCTGGAGACCCTGGGATTTGAAAGTGAAAATATCGGCCGTTATGTTGCCATTATCAGTCCCATCGATATAGCAGGAGAGAGACTGGGAACTTTATTTATGTATCGCAGTGAAAAAACTTATGATATCGAGGATATTATTGTCAGCGAATACGGGACCACTGTGGTAGGTCTGGAGATGATGCGCTCTGTACATGAAGAGAATGCTGAAGAAAACCGGAAGATCCAGGTGGTAAAATCCGCATTTAATACCCTGTCCTTTTCCGAACTGGAGGCGATCATCCATATCTTTGACGAACTGGATGGAGACGAGGGCATTCTGGTAGCCAGCAAGATCGCTGACCGGGTGGGAATTACACGTTCCGTAATTGTCAATGCCCTTAGAAAATTTGAAAGTGCAGGGGTTATTGAATCCCGTTCCTCCGGTATGAAAGGAACTTATATCAAAGTCCTCAATGAAGTGATTTTTGATGAACTGGAAGAGATCAAAAAGAGAAAATTAGTGAAGAAATAACTGCAAAGAAATCTTTGTAAAGAGAAAAGGAGCCATTCCTCAGAAACAGTCTGCGAGAAAGTTGCTGAGGAATGGTTCCTTTTCTTTATCCGGACCTGCAGGAGAGAGCAGATTCCCATAAAATTTTACATAGA
>DXFG01000237.1 GCA_019114545.1 Candidatus Blautia pullistercoris
CTGGATCTGCTGGAGGCCGCAGTGGAGGGGAGCTACGGCAACAGCTATTTTGTGTCCGGCGTCTATGATACAGAAACCGAAGAAATCGTGGAAATCCAGTGTGAGTGTCCCGCTTACTGGGAGTATGATGGAATCTGCAAGCACTGTGTAGCGGTTCTTCTGGAATATGAGGACTACTGTAGGAGGCAGAAACTTCTCAGCGAATATGTGTTGAATACGGGAAAAAAAGCTTCGCCTATGCTGGCGCCGGGACGCTATGGAGCACAGAAAACCGCAGCGGCCAGGCAGAGGACCACGGACCGGGAGGCCAGAGAGCTGCTGGAGTCTCTGAGCCGGCAGAAGCAGGGGCATATCAAAGAGAAAGATATGAAAGGAACTGTGGAACTGGAGCCCCATTTGAAATTAAGCAAAGAACAGGCAGAGGTATCCTTCCGGATAGGCCGGAACCAGAAATATGTGGTAAAGGATGTTTTTGAACTGGCGGGAGATATCAAAAATCACAGGGGGCATTCTTACGGGAAAAAACTGGACTTTACCCATACTATGGAGGCGTTTACAGAAAAATCCCGGTCTATGGCTGAGTATATCCTGGACTGGGCGGAAGAAAACCGGAAATATTATATGCAGAAAGTTTATTACCGGAATTTCGGCAGCGGCAGCTATATGGAAAAATGCAAAGAGATTCCCATGGACGGCTATGAACTGGAGCGGTTTTTTCAGGTTTATCCAGAAGATCGGATTATTGTTCAGGAGAAGGGCACAGAGGAAAACTGGCAGATTATCAGGCAGGAACCGGGGATGAAACTGAACCTTACCGGAAAAGACGGAGGACTGGAGATAAAACTGGAAATAGGACAATGTTTTACGGGAAAGAATCAGAGAATTAGCTTTCAAAATGGAAAGATCTTTCTCATTCCGAGGGAGAGGGATACGCTATTAGAAGGTCTTCTGGAGTGTCTGGAGGAAAAAAGACAGAACACCTTATTCATACAGGAAAAAGACCTGCCGGTTTTTTGCAGCGCCTTTCTGCCGGAAGTTTCCAGTTATGCAAAGATTCGGCGAAAGAATTTCCGGGAGGAGGAGTATATCCTCCCAGAGGCAGCTTTCCGGTTTTATCTGGACATGCCCCGGCAGGATCAGATTAGCTGCCGGCCGGTGGCTGTGTATGGAGAAACCAATTACAATCTGCTCAGGGAAGACCAGGAGCCCTCAAAGAGAGATCTGTTTCACGAGGCGGAGATACAGGAGCTCCTGACTCCCTGGTTTAACGCTTTTGACCCGAAAGAAGAGCAGCTGGTACTGACCGGAGATGAGGAAAAACTCCTTCAATTTGTCACAGAAGGGATTGAAAAGCTGAAAGAACTGGGAGAAGTGTTTGTTTCGGAAAATCTGCGGAAACTGAAACTTCACAGGACCAACAGTGTAACTGCAGGGATATCTCTGTCCGGGAATCTTCTGGAACTTCAGGTGTCTGCAGATAACTTTTCCAGGAAAGAACTGGCGGAGATATTCTCTGCCTACCGTCAGAAAAAGAAATATTACCGGCTGCAGGATGGTGAGGTGCTGGATCTGCGGGATCCCAAACTTCAGGAACTGTATGAATTGCTGAATGATCTTGGGATCCGTGAGAAGGATCTGGAGAAGCCGCACATCCAGCTGCCGGGCTGCCGGGCGCTTTATGTGGAGGAACAGATAGAATGCCGTACTCATCTGGAGGTCCGGGAAAATCAGGAACTGAAAGAAAAAGTCCGGGCTATGGATGAGGATCTGGAGGAGGAAAGGATTCCCGGGGACCTGGACAGAATTCTGAGAGAATATCAAAAGACAGGGGTAAAATGGCTGTGCAGGCTGAAAAAATGCGGATTCGGCGGTATCCTGGCCGATGATATGGGACTTGGAAAGACTCTTCAGGTCATTGCTTTTCTTGTGATCCAGTACCGGAAAACCGGGGAAGAGGAGAACTGCCGCACGCTGATTGTTACGCCGGCTTCTCTGGTCTATAACTGGCTGAGTGAGTTGGAACGGTTTGCGCCGGAGCTTCCTGTGCGGGCGGTAGCCGGAAATGCCCGGGAACGGGAGACATGGATAAAGAATGCAGGGAAAAGAGAGGTTCTGGTAACTTCTTATGATCTGCTGAAAAGGGATATCAGTTTTTACCGGGATCTGGACTTTTCCTGCCAGATCCTGGACGAGGCCCAGTATATTAAGAATCACAGTACCCAGGCGGCCAGGGCGGTGCGAAGGATCCGTTCACAGTTCCGGGCGGCGCTGACAGGAACGCCTGTGGAAAACCGCCTTAGTGAGCTGTGGAGTATTTTTTATTATCTGATGCCCGGATTTTTCGGACTTTATCCTTCTTTCAGGAGAGACTTTGAACAGCCTATTATCCGCCAGGATACCCAGGCAGCCCGGAAACTGCAGAAGATGGTGAGGCCCTTTATTCTGCGGAGGCTGAAAAAAGATGTGCTGAAGGATCTGCCGGACAAGCTGGAAAAAAATACTTATGTAAAGCTGGAGCCGGAACAGCAAAGAATTTATGACGCCCATGTGCAGAGGCTGAAAATGTTTATGGAAAAACAAAATGAAGAAGAATTCAAAAATGCAAAGCTCCAGATCCTGGCGGAACTCACAAAACTGCGGCAGATCTGCTGCTGCCCGGGACTTCTTTATGAGAATTACCTGCCGATTTCTGCCAAGGAAAGCCTTTGCCTGGAGCTGATCAATAATGCGGCGGCAGGAGGCCACAAGGTACTGCTGTTTTCCCAGTTCACTACTATGCTGGACCAGCTCTGCAAAAGACTGGACCAGGGAAAGATTCCTTATTACCTTCTGACCGGATCTGTGTCTAAAGAAAAGCGCCAGGAGATGGTAAAGGTCTTCCAGGAGGATGACACACCGGTATTCTGTATTTCTCTGAAGGCAGGGGGAACAGGTCTGAACCTGACGGCAGCGGATATTGTGATCCACTATGATCCATGGTGGAATACGGCGGTCCAGGATCAGGCCACGGACAGAGCCCACCGGATCGGCCAGGAAAATGTAGTCAATGTATACCGTCTGGTGGCTAAGGGAACTATTGAAGAAAATATTATCCGCCTTCAGGATCAGAAGCGTCAGCTGGCAGACAGTATCTTAAGCGGAGATGGAATGAGCAGCGGAACCTTTGATAAAGAGGAACTGCTGGAACTGCTGGGGTAATCCGGCAGACAGACTTACATGAGGCCCATTGTTAAGAAAAATAAGAAAACAAAATAAGAGCTGTCTATTCCTGCAGGCAGTGAGCCAAATGAACAGGTTTGTATATCCATTTGGCGACTGCTGCGAGGATTTTTGACTTAATTATGTTTTCTTTTCCTTAAGCATGTGAATACTGCGGCCAGGGATAAGGAGAATAGAAGAACAGAAGAGACAAAATTTGTTTTATCTCCTGTAGCAACAGAATCTTTATCTGCAGATGTACTATTTTCCCCATTGGGAGTATTTTCCGCTTTCTTGCCGGATATAGCTTTGGATGATTCTTCATCGGAGGTTTGAGGCTCTTTCGATGAAGTTCCGGATTGGTTAGTATCTGGATTTTTCGTAGAAGTTCCAGGCTCTGCGTCCGGCTGGTTTGTATCGGGATTATCAGGTTCCGTACCCGGCTGGTCCGTATCGGGATTATCAGGTTCTGTACCTGGCTGGTCCGTATCGGGATTATCAGGTTCTGCGTCCGGCTGGTCCGTATCGGGATTATCAGGTTCCGTACCTGGCTGGTCCGTATCAGGATTATCAGGTTCCGTGCCTGGCTGGTCCGTATCGGGACTATCGGGTTCCGTGCCCGGCTGGTCTGTATCGGAACCGTCAGGATCCTCTGCGGGCACAGGTACTGTAAACGCCAGTGTTTTGGAACCATATATAACGCCGCTGACTTCTTCACTCACCGCAAGTTCTAAGCCGACCACTTTATTGCCTGCATTTTCCGGAATAGAGCAGTCGATCAGTAAGGTCTGGGTTTCATCAGGACCGAGATCTTTAGCCAAAAAGCTCTGTACCTGGCCGCTGTTATTGATATCGCCGTTGCACCAGGGATTTTCCTGGATCGTACAGAGTTTCTGCGGCAGCCCGTCTAAGGTTTCGCTGATGGTGAAATAAACATTTCCAGGCAATACTTCAGAGGCGGTATTTTTAACCGTTACCTGTATCTGAAAAGCAGATCCGGCCTCCAGTTTTTCGGGATCCACTTCCTGTCCGTCAAATTCAAATTCCACATCTTTTACAAGGGTTTCAGAATCTGTCTGAATATAAAGCCCTCCCTGCAGACGTTTTTGGGAATCGCAGCTGTATCTTACGGTAATACTGTCTGTAAAACTGCTGTATCCCTCATAATCTGCGGCGATCATTCGGACATAATCCCCCCCTGTGCTGTAGACGGAGTTTACAAAGTCCGTCTTGGCGCTTTCAGCGGTGCTGACAGCGGACAAGCCGTTTTCTTTCAGACCGAAAATATCCAGCTGTATTCCCCGGATCTGTTCAATTCCTTTTGCCAGTTCTCCAAGGGAGATATTCTGAACAAGCTGGCTTTCATCTGTTTTCAGAGCAGTATTGTTCAGACGCAGGGCTTTCATAGCATAATCCACGTCTCCTCTTGTCAGAAAGTTTAACAGATACTCTGCGTCTTTCTGATCCACGGCATCATCTCCCGTAAAGTTTCCAGCCGTTTTATCAAGGGAGGACAGGGAGTCTGAAGCATGATCTACGATTTTGTAGCTGTCAAATAAGTTTACTTCTGCGTCCTTATTGGTATCGCCGGGAACAAGAACCTGTAAAGAAACGGAAAAAGAATGTTTTCCTATAGTTGTAACGGTTTCTGGAATGGTAATTTCTGCTACATTACTGTCAGCGAAAAGGGCCGGAGGGATTTCCGCAAGATCTTCTGAAAAATATACCCTCAGTGTACAAGGGGCCAACCGTTTGCCCCTTGTACACTGAGGGTACGGTCCTTAGAGCAGCACAGCCATAGAATGGAGAAGAATAGCTGGCATTTCCGTTTTCATCCTCTATATAGCCGCCCGCATCTGTCAGATGCGCAGGTATATATATTTCTGCCAGATTTTCGCATTCTGCGAAGGCTCTTCCGCCTAATGCCGTCAAACCTTCAGGAAGTTTTATGTTTGTTAATCCGCTGCACTTGCGAAATGCTTCTGTACCAATTTCTGTTATAGAGTCAGGAAGATTAATTTCCTTTAAGGCAGCTATCTCTGAAAATGCATAATCCCCGATTTTCTTTACCGATTCCGGCAAAACAACTTCTTCTAGACAAGGGCAGTCCATGAAGGCATAACTCTGGATTTCTGTTACTGAATTCGGGATAACTACAGAAACTACTGTCTGATTACCCTGGAATGCAGAATATGACAGTGTGGTAACGCCATCGGGAATCGTCACATGTTCCTCTGAACCACGATATTCAAGAAGTACCCCGTTTTCAATCAGAAAATCTTCCTGGACAGGATCTTCTTCTCCTCCCTCAGCAATAGGCTCTGGTTCAGAAATGTTGTTTTCCTCAGCACTTGTAACCTGAACGGATGAAAAAGCCAGGTGCTAATCAGCAAAATATTACAAATAAAGGATTCTTTTTGTTAGCTTGACAAAAGAAGAATCATAATAAAAAAGAAATTTTTATTATGAAAAATATTGAAAAAAATTTTCAACTATGTTACCCTAGCATCAGAACACAACAGCAGGAGGTGAGAACATGGAGCAGAACCATTTTATGCAGAATATTGAGGAAACCTATCATTCTCTTACAAAGGTGGAGAAAAAGGTGGCGGACTATGTTCTCCAGAATCCACGGCAAGTACTGTTTATGTCGATTACCGATCTGGCAGATGCCTGTCAGGTAGGAGAGACCAGTGTGTACCGGTTCTGCAGAACCATGAACCTTCAGGGATATCAGGAGTTTAAGATGCAGCTT
>DXFG01000238.1 GCA_019114545.1 Candidatus Blautia pullistercoris
TCCTTCTCCATAAAAGTAAAGTCTGTCAATGCAGGAACTACTGCAAGGCCGCCGCCGCAATTTCCGAAAATACCGGTAATCTGGGGGATCACTCCTGAAGCCATCACCTGCTTTGTGTAGATCTCACCAAATGCATTTAAAGCGTCTGTAGCCTCCTGAAGCCTGAATCCTGCACAGTCGATCAGACCGATCACCGGAGCTCCTGTCTTCATGGCCAGATCATACAGGTGCACGATTTTCTTCGCATGCATCTCGCCGATAGATCCGTTTAATACAGATGCATCCTGACTGTAAACATAGACCAGACTGCCGTCAATGACGCCGTATCCGGTAATAACACCATCTGCCGGCGTTTCTTTTTCAGATAAGTTGAAATCTGTATTTCTTGCTGTCACACAGCCGCCGATTTCAACAAAACTGTTCTCATCAAGCAAAGAATAGATTCTTTTGCCTGCTAAGCTCTGTGCTGTACTACTCATTTATCAGCCCTCCGTTTTTTAATATTTTGGTCTTTTAAAACATTGCATAAATAAAACCAACGTGCGTTTTAATTTTACCCTTTTTTAAGATTTTTTTCAATAGGCTGTGATAATATTTTAACATCTCACTGGCTGTTTTTCAGTGCTTTTTTCATATTTCCAACATATTCTTTCACATAAGGAACGGCCTTTTCTCCATACTCCTCCACAATTTTCACAATTCTGCTTCCAACAATGACCCCGTCAGAAACCGCCGCCATTTTCTGTGCCTGTTCCGGGGTAGAAATGCCGAATCCCACTGCACAGGGAACCTCTGTTACCTGCCGGACCTTATCCACCATACCTTTAATATCTGTAGAAATCTGTTCCCGCATCCCTGTAACTCCCAGAGAAGATACACAGTAGATATATCCTTCCGCTTCCTTTGCAATAGCCATGATCCGTTCATTGGAGGTAGGGGCGATCAGGGAAATGATCTCTATTCCATATTCTTTGCAGGCTTCCTTAAGTTCCCCTTTCTCCTCAAAAGGCATATCCGGCACGATCACTCCCTGGATCCCGCATTCCCTGCACCGTTCCATAAAACGTTCTTTCCCGTAAGTATAGATAGGGTTCAGATAGGTAAGAAAAACCATGGGAACCTGTACTTTCTTTCTTGCCTTCTTCACTGTCTTAAAAAGCTTGTCTGTGGTACAGCCTGCTGCCAGAGCCCGCTCATTTGCGGCCTGTATTACAGGTCCTTCTGCAATAGGGTCTGAAAAGGGAATCCCGATCTCAATAATATCTGCTCCCGCTTCTTCCATGGCGTATAAAAGCTGTTCTGTGATCTCCAGTGAAGGATCTCCTCCTGTAATAAATGGAATAAATGCTTTGGTGTCTTTAAATGCTTCTGAAATCTTACTCATAAATCTCCACTCCTCTGTATCTTGCGATTGCCGCTACATCCTTGTCTCCTCTTCCGGAGAGGTTTACCACTATGATCTGGTCTTTTCCCATCTTTGGCGCCAGCTTTCTGGCATAAGCCACTGCATGAGCGCTTTCTATGGCCGGTATGATCCCTTCTGTCCGGGACAGATACTCAAAGGCTTCCACAGCTTCCCGGTCGGTTATAGGAACATACTCTGCTCTTCCGGTTTTGGCCAGATGAGCATGTTCCGGGCCAATGCCTGGATAATCCAGTCCTGCAGATATGGAATATACCGGAGCGATCTGTCCATATTCATCCTGACAGAAAACGGATTTCATTCCGTGAAAAATTCCTGTGGTCCCACGGCTTAAAGTCGCCGCATGTTTCTCCGTGTCAATGCCCATACCTCCAGCCTCGCAGCCAATAAGGCGGACTTTTTCATCGGGAATAAATTCATAAAAAGCGCCCATGGCGTTGCTGCCTCCTCCCACACAGGCGATGACCGCATCAGGAAGGCGCCCTTCTTTCTCCATAAGCTGTTCCCGGATCTCTTTTCCGATCACCTTCTGGAAATCCCGGACCATCATAGGGAAGGGATGGGGACCCATAACAGATCCCAGTACATAGAGGGTATCTTCCATTCTCCTGGTCCATTCCCGCATAGTTTCGTTTACTGCGTCTTTTAAAGTTCCCGTTCCGCTGGAAACTCCATGGACCTTTGCCCCCAGCAGCTCCATGCGGTAAACATTTAAAGCCTGCCTGTCCATGTCCTCTTTTCCCATATAAATATCACATTCCATATCCATAAGGGCCGCTGCTGTGGCTGCTGCCACTCCGTGCTGGCCGGCCCCTGTTTCTGCAATGATCCTGGTCTTTCCCATTTTCTTTGCCAGAAGGGCCTGCCCCAGTACATTGTTGATCTTGTGGGAACCGGTATGGTTGAGATCTTCCCTTTTCAGATAAATCTTTGCTCCCTTAAGATTCCTGGTCATTTTCTCTGCATAATACAGCATGGAAGGCCTTCCCACATAGTTTTTCAGCAAACCCTCCAGTTCTTCCTGAAATTCCGGATCCCGGCTGTATCTGGCATAAGCCTCCTCCAGTTCCTCCACGGCATTCATCAGGGTTTCCGGTATATACTGTCCTCCAAAAATTCCATATCTTCCTTTTCCCATGTTCTTATCCTCTCACTTTTTCTATAAATTCTCTGATCCTCTGTTCTGATTTTTTTCCCTGTATCTCCACCCCGCTGCTGACGTCCACTCCAAAGGGCCGGCAGATTTTTATAGCCTGTTCCACATTTTCCGGAGACAGGCCTCCTGCCAGAAACCAGGGTTTTTTAAGGGACGGGATGATCTTCCAGTCAAAAGTTTCCCCGTTTCCTCCAGGACTTCCCTTCCGGTAAGCGTCCAGGAGAAGATACTCACAGGGAAATTCTTCGGCTTTAAGGATCTCTTCCCTGCTCCTGGCCGCCACGGCTTTGATCAGAGGCTTATCTGTCCGTCTCCTGAGATCTTTCATATAAGCGGCATCCTCATCTCCGTGAAGCTGTATATACTGGATCACTTCTGCCTCTGCCAGAGCGGCCGCTTCCTCCGGGTGAGCATTTACAAAAACTCCTACCGCCTGGATCCTGGGGTCAAGAGCCCTGCGAAGCTCTGCAGCCTGCCCAGATGTGATCTGCCGTTTTCCCGGGGCAAAGACAAATCCCGCAAAGTCCGGTTTCCAGCAGTTCACAGCTTGTATATCTTCTATTGTCTTCAGTCCGCAGATCTTAATCCTGGTCACTGGTGTCTCCTTTCTTCAGCCGGTTCAGCATTTCCTTTTTGTTCTCGCTTTTCATAAGGGCTTCTCCGATGAGCACAGCGTCCACTCCAGCCTCCCGAAGTCTGGAAATATCCTCAGGGCTGTGAATGCCGCTTTCTGCCACAAAAAGCATTCCTTCCGGTATATATCTCCGAAGCCTCAGACTGTTTTCCACATCTACTGTAAAGTTTTTCAGGTTCCGGTTG
>DXFG01000239.1 GCA_019114545.1 Candidatus Blautia pullistercoris
GTCACCATCCCAAAAGAAAAACAGGAGTTTACATATGAAAGTTTTGATCGTAGATGATGATTTTTTTATTACCACAGCTTTAAAGACCATTCTGGAAGCAGATCCGGAGATTCAGGTCTGCGGTTCGGGAAAAAACGGAAAAGAGGCTCTGTCTCTTTATGCCTCTCTGGACCCGGACATTCTGCTCATGGATATCCGGATGGAAGAGATGGACGGCCTGGCAGCTTCAGGGGAAATCCTCTCCCGGTATCCCCAGGCCAGGATCCTGCTCCTTACCACCTTTCTGGATGACGAATACATTATCCAGGCTTTAAAACTGGGGGCCAAAGGCTATCTTTTAAAGCAGGATTACAACAGCATCATTCCTGCCCTGAAAGCCGTCTACTCCGGCCAGACCGTTTACGGCAGCGAAATCACTGCAAAGCTCCCCGGTCTTTTAACTAATCAGAAAAGTTTTCCCTGGGAAGATTATCACATCAATCCCAGGGAATTAGAGGTGATCGATCTTGTAGCCCAGGGCCTGAGCAACAAAGAGATCGCCGGGAAATTATATTTAAGTGAGGGCACGGTCCGGAATTATCTCAGCACTATCCTGGAGAAACTGGGACTTCGGGACCGGACCCAGCTGGCGGTATTTTATCTGCGAAGTGGACGGTCCTTTTAAAGATTTTCAAAAATCTCTTCTAATCGAAGATGGACATGAGGAAAAGCCTTTAGTGATATTTCCAGTTTTCCGTTATAAGAAGGACTGGAAATATCATCATCCAGTACAAACACATCTTTCAGACTGTAACTGCCATTTTCGCCCAGATAATAGATTTCCACGGCTTTTTCCAGAGAGGATACAATCCAGTATTCCTCTACCCCGCAGGACTCATAGATTTCTTTCTTTTTTGTCCTATCTCTGAAAGCAGTAGAAGGACTTAGGGTTTCCACAATAAATTTCGGAATTCCCCGATAGGTGCCTTTTTTCAGATTCTTTCTGTCGCAGATAATCATAATATCAGGGATCACATAGTCTTCTGAATCCTCACAATAGCAAAAATCCAGATTTTCCATAAAAATCGCACAAAGGCTGTCCTGAAACTGACCTCTCAGACGATAGAAAATATTTCCGTTTACCAGACTATGTCTGTAATCTGCCGCCGGAGACATATCATAAAATTTCCCATCTATCTTTTCCTGTTTTTTCTCTCTGAGATTTTCCATTATCACAGCTCCTCTCTGAGCATCTGCAAATTCTTTATCTGGGTTCAGTATAATAAAGTTTCTTTTTAAAATCAACCGTCAGAAATCTACTTTTCATGAAACACAAACAATCCGTCTACTGTTATCTGCAGCTCTCTGGCCAGGCGGAAAGCCAGAGCCAGGGTAGGATCATATTTGTTATTCTCTATGGCGTTTATCGTCTGCCTGGACACCCGGCATTTTTTCGCCAGCTCCTCCTGGGAGATCCCCAGGGCTTTCCGCAGTTCTCTGATCTTATTCAACATATCAGCCACCATGCCTTTTCTTAAAAAATAACAGCGCCCCGAAATAAACCATGGCCGTAGCTGTCAGATGAACGAAAGGATTCATAGTCATCTCCTGTCCCGTTGCCAGGTTTTCGATGATCTCAATGATCAAAGCTCCCGTCACTCCCATAAGGGTAAAAGCACTGGCTTTCCAGACAATAATCTGTCTGCGTTCATCTCCCGAACGTACTATAGATATGAGCATGCCAATATCCAATGCTATAAAAATCAGTAGTATAGCAGCACAAAAAATTAATATCCCCACATACTTCGCCATAAGAATCCTCCTCTGAAAACGTCAAATCTTTTTTACATTTTCAGTATAATTCTCCTATAGTATTATGTCAAATACTTTTTACATTTTCTTTCTTTTTTATCTCATATGAAAGGAAATCTCCCGTCTTTTTCTGTACCATTTTTCTCCTTCCTATGCTATGATGAAAATAACCATAAAATTCAAAATCCAGATATCAGAGGCCTCTGGCCTTTCCTGCACTTAGAGTAACAGATCCAGCAAAAAGGAGGCACTTTATGGAAATATCTTTTCTTCAGATACAAAATTTCAAATCTATTGAACATATGATCCTCCGGGATATCGGATCCGCCCTGATCCTGGTCGGCAAAAACAGCGTAGGGAAATCTTCCATTCTCCAGGCCATTGCCGCCGCTATGGGAGAATATCAGCCTTCCTCTTCGGACTTTAACCCCAGGAAGCAGAATATTGAAATTTCTGTTTCTCTCTCCCTGACTCCCGGAGATCTGGAATTATTGTTCCAGGCAAAAAAGGTCAGCTCCTACAAAAGATGGGATTCCTGGTACCGGGATTTCTGCCAGAAACTTCCCTCTTTTCAGAATGACCAGCTGACTTTTACCTATATTGCCAACCAGAACGGCAGCATCCGGTATCACGATGGCTTTCATAAAAATAACCGGTACATTCCTCAGATTCTTCCCTCCATCTATTTTCTGGACAGCGAAAGGGATCTGGAAAAAGTCCAGGGTAATCTCCTGTCTTTTGCAGAGGACGATCTGCTGAACCAGATGCGGATGGACTGCTGCCTTTTCAACCCTATGAAAAAGTGTACCCACTGTTTTTCCTGTATCGGCCTTCTGAACCGGAAGACACCGGAAGAGCTGAATGCTTTTGAGACAGAAAAGCTTCTGGAATATAAGCTGTATCATATGAATCTGAAAGATTTCTCTGATAAAGTAAATCAGTATTTCGGAAAAAACAGCGGTTATCACGGAGAAATCACCTATGATCTTACCACCCACACCGGAGAGCTTTTCCAGGTACAGGGATATATCCGTCAGAAAAATCAGGAGGAGCCTTCCCCTGTAGCTCAGTTGGGAGAGGGAATGCGGAGCATTTACCTTTTGTCTCTTCTGGAAGCCTATATGGAAGACGACGGCCGGCTCCCCTCCATTCTCCTTATGGAGGATCCGGAAATCTTTCTCCATCCCCAGCTTCAGAAAACCTCCAGCGAGATCCTGTACCGGCTTTCCAAAAAATGCCAGGTAATCTTTTTCACCCACTCTCCCAATCTGCTGTCTCCCTTTAACAGCCGGCAGATCCGTCAGATCCTTCTGGATGAAAAGGGACTTCCCTCCGTCCGGGAAAAGACGAATCTCTCCCGGGTGCTGGAAGATCTGGGCTACTCTGCAGGAGATCTTCTGGGTGTGGATTTCGTATTTATCGTCGAGGGGAAACAGGATAAAAGCCGCCTTCCCCTTCTCCTGGAAAAGTATTATTCCGAGATCTACAACGAAGACGGCAGTCTGTCCCGGGTGTCCATCATCACCACCAACAGCTGCACCAATATTAAGACCTATGCAAATCTCAAATACATGAACCAGGTGTACCTGAAGGATCAGTTTCTCATGATCCGGGACGGAGACGGGAAAGACCATGAAGAGCTGGTCCGCTCCCTGTGTAAATACTACGAAGAACGGAACCTGGAAGATGTGGACCGTCTCCCGAGAGTAACGGCCAAAAATGTACTGGTACTGAAATACTACTCTTTTGAAAATTACTTTCTGAATCCGGAGGTCATGGCAAAACTTGGAATCCTCAAAAGCCCGGAAGATTTCTATAAGATCCTTCTGGAAAAATGGAAAGAATATCTCCACCGGACCCGGGGAGGCCGTCATCTCCTTCAGGTGTTGGGAAAAGATCTGACCACTGAGGACGAAATACAGAACCACATGGAAGAGATCAAAACCTGCGTCCGTGGTCATGACCTTTATAATATCTTCTACGGCCCTTATAAGAAACAGGAAACCAGCCTGTTAAGAAAGTATATGGATCTGGCTCCCAGGGAAGATTTCCAGGATATACTGGGAGCTATTGAAAAAATACCATTTTTTGAGAACAGAAAACGGACGTAAAAAAAGACTGCCGCTTTTTCACAAGGATCAGCGGCAGTCTTTCTCACTTATTATCCGGGAAAATTTTTGTTATTCATTTTCATATAATTTTCTGGGCTTCTGAAAGGGGAACTTGACATTGTCATCACCTGTGGTTTTGAACTGCCTTCCTACCAGCAGGAGGCTTTTGTCTGCCATTCTCTTCCTGCCGGGACCTATTACGCTTACATGCGCCCGGAACATCCCCTTTCCTCCAGGGATTCAGTTTCCGTTCAGGAACTGCGGCCTTATTCTTTTCTTATGGTGTCACCGAAAGATACCCCTATGTATGAGCAGCTTGTGGTTCAGATGTGCTCCAAAGCCGGTTTTTCCCCTCTGGTGTCCAAATATGTCAGCTCTCCCAACGCCTTTATCTGTAACTTTGATACCGGCATGGAAATTTTTATTGCAGATACCTATATGCGGGACAGTGAAAATCAACAGCTGGTCCGGGTTCCTATTCAGGATATGGATAGTACCATGGGGTTTATCTACCGGAAATCCAACGAGAATCCTCTGGTTCCCTATGTCTGCCGGCAGATTATGGAAGCGTGGGAAATTACTAAATAATTTTTCATTCTTTCTCAAATAATTGACATTGTAAACCAAATCGCATATAATCATTTAAAAGGTGGTGATATCATGGCGACAACTCCGACACAGATACGCATTGATTCAGATGTCAAAAAGAAAGCAATAGACTTATTTGACCATCTAGGACTTGATATGTCCAGTGCTGTAAACATTTTCCTTCATCAATGTGTTCTCCGAGGCGGTTTTCCTTTTAATGTAGAAATACCAAATTACAGTCAACAGACATTAGAAGCAATGGAGGAAGCTAAGGGTCTCTCTCGAGATCCAAGCGTAAAAGGCTATCAAAGCATGGAAGAATTAAAAAAAGCCCTGGAGGAGTATATGTAACCGTCCTTCAATAGAAAAAGCACAGTGAACCCTTGTAAGGGCCCTGTGCTTTTTCTTTATATGATTCTTTCTGATTTTTTATTTGAAATACTCCACTCCGGACTCAAAGATCTTCATATCCTGTTCGCCGTAGATATTAATGGCTACGCCGTCGCCACGTCTCTCCGAGTGAGCCATCTTGCCCAGAACACGTCCGTCAGGGCTTGTAATACCTTCAATGGCACAGTAAGAACCGTTTACATTCCACTCTTCATCCATAGTAATGTTGCCGTTCAAATCACAGTACTGGGTAGCTACCTGACCGTTCTCAAAGAGCTTTTTCAGCCATTCTTCACTGGCTACGAAACGTCCCTCTCCGTGAGAAGCAGGATTGGTGTATACCTTTCCAAGTTCTGCCTTTAACAGCCATGGGGATTTGTTTGTAACAACCTTTGTATAAACCATCTTGGAAATATGACGGCCAATGGTGTTAAAGGTCAGTGTAGGAGAGTCTTCCGTCTGTCCTGTGATCTCGCCGTAAGGAACCAGTCCCAGTTTGATCAGAGCCTGGAAACCGTTGCAGATACCAAGGGCCAGTCCGTCTCTCTCATTTAACAGCCGCATAACCGCCTCTTTGATCTTTGCGTTCTGGAAGGCTGTAGCAAAGAACTTGGCGGATCCGTCAGGCTCGTCACCGGCGGAGAAACCGCCTGGGAACATGATCATCTGCGCCTGGTCAATGGCTTTTTCAAAGACTTCCACGGAATCACGGATGTGCTCCGCATCCAGATTCTTGAATACCTTGGTAATAACCTTCGCTCCCGCTCTTTCAAATGCCTTTGTGCTGTCGTACTCGCAGTT
>DXFG01000240.1 GCA_019114545.1 Candidatus Blautia pullistercoris
AGATTTATAATTTGAATTTAATTTTTTATTGGTTGAGCTTTTTTAAATGGATTTAACTTTTTAACTACATGTTTTCGTGTTACAATAAAAATGATAAACAGAAAGAAGGGACTTTATGAGTTGGAACAGTAAAACAGGTCTTGTCCTGGAGGGAGGCGGTATGCGGGGAGCTTTTACCGCAGGAGTACTGGACTTTTTCCTGGATAAAGATATTTCTTTTCACACCTGTATCGGTGTGTCTGCAGGTGCCTGTCATGCCTGTAGTTACCTGTCCAAGCAGAGAAGAAGAGGATTTGAGACAAACACAGATTATTTAGATGATGATGATTACTGCAGCTTTAAAAGCCTGCTGAAAACAGGAGATATGTTTGGGGTGGATATGTGCTACAGGAAGATTCCTGAGGAACTGAATCCCTATGATTATGAAGCTTATGATAGGAATCCTACGGAATTCTATGCGGTAGTCACCAATTGCCGGACAGGGAAAGCAGAGTATAAAAAAATCGATGATATGCATAAAGGAATCCATTATGTCCGGGCTTCCAGTTCCCTGCCCCTTTTGTCCAGAACGGTCTGGATCAGAAAACAGCCTTATCTGGACGGAGGGATCGGAGATTCCATACCGGTAAAAAAATCTCAGGAGCTGGGAAACGAGAAAACAGTAGTCGTTCTCACAAGAGACCGGAGCTACAGAAAAGGGCCGAATAAAGTTATGCCCCTTATCCGGCTTCGTTATCAGAAAGAATTTCCAAGACTTGTGGAACGAATGAAAGACCGGCATATCCGCTATAATGAAACTCTGGACTATCTGATCCGGGAGGAGAAAGCAGGCAGAGTATTTGTTATCTGTCCTGAGAAACCGGTGGAAATTGGCAGAATTGAAAAGGATCGAGAAAAATTAGAAGCCCTTTATCAGGAAGGGTACCATACAGCAGAAAAAGAATACGAGAAGCTGAAAGAATTTCTCGGAAAACCTGAAATATCCGGGGAGGGGAGCTGTTCCCCTGCCTGAAGCAGGAAGAAAGAACAGACAGGAGGAGAAAAAAGGAGAAATGGGAATTACAACATTCGCCGCTATCGACGTAGGTTCCTATAATGTATGCATGGACATCTATGAAATGTCGCCCAGAATAGGAATCCGGCAGGTAGAGGAAATACGTCAGAGACTTGAAATCGGAAGGGACACTTATGGAAAAGGAAAGATTGCTTTTGATACAGCCAGCCAGCTTTGCCATATCCTTAAAGATTTTGCACACATCATGGAGGGATACCAGGTAGAGAACTACAGAGCCTGTGCTACCAGTACGCTGCAGGAAGCAGAAAATGTCTGGATCGTTCTGGAGCAGGTTTATCAGAAGACCGGGATCCGGGTAGAGATACTCAGCAACTCCGAACAGAGATTTTTCGGCTACAAATCTGTGGCGGCAAAAGAAGAATCTTTTACAAAAATGATCCAGAAGGGAACCGCCATTATTGAAGTAGGCGGAGGAAATATGCAGATCTCTCTTTTTGATAAAGATGCTCTGCTGACAACGCAGCGCTTTATGCTGGGAAGCCTGCGTGTAAGAGAAATTTTGTATCCAGTAGAAAAAGAAACTACCCATTATGAGAAAATGGTGGAGGAACTGGTACATAATCAGATCCTCGGGTTTAAAAAACTGCATCTGAAAGACAGAAAAATAGACAATATTATCCTTATGGGCGACTCTTTTATGGATAAGCTCTTCGAGGATAAACAGAGTATGAAGGAAAACCGTACAGTAAGTTATGATGCTTTTATGGAAGAGTATCAGTGGGTGGTAAGCCATTCGCCGGAAGAGATTTCTGTTTCTCTTGATGTTTCTCTGGAATACGCAGAGATCCTGATTCCGGCTATGATTATATACCGGGTATTTGTGGAAGAACTGGGGGCTCAGACTATGTGGCTGCCGGGTACCCAGCTGAACGACGGTATTTCTTATGATTATGCAGAGAAGCATAAGTTTATAAAGAGCAAGCATAACTTTGAAAATGATATTATAGTTTCTGCCAAAAATATTGGAAAGAGATATATGAGCGGAAAAAGCCATACCCAGTGTGTGCTGAAAAATGCGCTGGCAATTTTTGATGGAATGAAGAAAGTACATGGTATGGGTCCAAGAGAACGCCTGCTTCTTCAGATTGCCGCAATTCTGCACGACTGCGGAAACTTTATCAGTTCCAGCAATTCTTCTCAGTGCGCTTATGAGATTATCATGTCCACGGAGATTATCGGCCTTTCCCATGCAGAAAGGGAGTTGATCGCTAATGTGGTGAAATTTATCAAAATGCCTTTTGAGTACTATAATGAGGCAGATTCCAAAGCAATGATCGACCGGAAGGATTATATGCAGGTAGCTAAGCTGACAGCGATTATGCGTGTGGCAAATGTGCTGGACAGAAGCCATAAACAAAAAATTGAAGAGATCAGTGCTGCCGTTAAGGATCAGGAACTGATCATGCGGGTGAACTCCAAGGAAGATCTGACTTTGGAAAAGGCGCTGCTTACAGAAGCTGCGGATTTCTTTGAAGAGATTTTCAGTATCCGTCCGGTATTGAAGAGAAAGAAACAAAAATAGGAGGCTGGAACAATGGATTATAAAGCATATACAAAACCAGAATATTATTGGAACAGAGAGATCAGCTGGCTGGGATTTAATGAGAGGGTTCTTTCCGAGGCCAGAGATAAAAGCATACCATTATTTGAAAGATTAAAATTTTTAAGTATTACGGCTTCTAATCTGGATGAATTTTTCATGGTCCGGGTTGCGTCTTTAAAGGACATGGTTCATGCAAAGTATACAAAACCGGATATCGCCGGCATGACACCGAAAGAACAGTTGAAGGCTCTGGCTCCTGAGGTGAAGAGGTTTATCCAGGCTCAGTACAGTACCTATAACCGTTCTCTTCTTCCTGCACTGAAAAAAGCAGGGGTGAAGGTTGTAGAAAAGCATGAGGACCTTACAGAGGACCAACAGGCCTTCGTGGATCAGTATTTTGAAGAGGCTGTTTACCCGGTTCTGACACCCATGGCCATGGACAGTGCCAGACCTTTTCCTTTGGTCAGAAATAAAACTTTAAATATTGGAGCTCTTATTGCAAAAAAAGGGAAAAAGGATAAAGAAGAACTGGAATTTGCCACGGTTCAGGTTCCCTCCGTGCTTCCCAGGATTATTGAGATTCCGGGAGATAAGAAGGATAAGACCACAGTAGTGCTCCTGGAAGAGATCATTGAAAGAAATATCGGAAAACTGTTTTTGAGCAATACAGTAGTCTGTGCATGCCCCTACAGGATCATCCGGAATGCGGATCTGACGATTGATGAGGATGAAGCTGCAGATCTGCTTACAGAGATTGAAAAGCAGTTAAAGAAAAGACAGTGGGGTGAAGTGATCCGCCTGGATGTAGAAGAAAAGATGGATCCCAGACTGCTGAAGATCTTAAAAATGGAATTTGATATGAAAGAGGAGGATATCCACTATATCAATGGACCTCTGGATCTGACCTTCCTGATGAAGATGTATAAGCTGGAAGGCTTTGACGACCTGAAGGTACCTCCTTATACCCCGGCACCGGTAAAAGAGATGATGACAGACGAGGATATCTTTACCCAGATCCGCAGACAGGATATTCTTCTCCATCACCCATATATGAGTTTTGACCCCGTAGTGGACTTTGTGCGCCAGGCTTCCAGGGATCCGGAGGTATTGGCTATTAAACAGACCCTTTACCGCGTCAGTGGAAATTCTCCGATTATCGCAGCCCTGGCTCAGGCAGCAGAAAACGGAAAGCAGGTTACGGTCCTTGTAGAGCTGAAGGCCAGATTTGATGAGGAAAATAATATTGTCTGGGCCAAGAAGCTGGAGAAAGCCGGCTGCCATGTTATCTACGGACTTTTGGGATTAAAGACACACAGCAAGATCACTCTGGTAGTGCGTAAAGAAGAAGAGGGTATCCGCAGATATGTACATCTGGGAACTGGTAACTACAATGATTCCACGGCAAAACAATATACAGACTGCGGTATTCTGACCTGTGCTGCAAAGATCGGTGCGGATGCCACAGCAGTATTTAACATGCTTTCCGGATATTCCGAACCAAAGAGCTGGAATAAGCTGGTGGTAGCGCCTATCTGGATGAGGGACAGATTCCTCCATCTGATCGAGATGGAACAGAAAAGAGCAGAGGAAGGAAAAGAGGCCAGGATCGTAGCTAAGATGAACTCCCTCTGTGATAAGGATGTGATCGCTGCCCTGTATGCAGCAAGTGCTGCAGGGGTAAAAATCGATCTTATCGTCCGGGGAATCTGTTGTCTGAAGGTAGGAATACCGGGAATCAGCGAGAACATTACAGTCCGTTCTATTGTGGGAAATTTCCTGGAACACAGCAGGATTTTCTACTTCTACAGTGACGGAAAAGAGCAGCTCTTTATGGGAAGTGCCGACTGGATGCCCAGAAATCTGGACAAACGTGTAGAAATCGTATTTCCGGTAGAGGATCCAAAGCTGAAAGAAGAAGTGAAACATATTCTCCAGATTCAGCTTGCAGATAATGTGAAAGCACATATCTTACAGCCGGACGGCACCTACGAAAAGATTGACAAGAGAGGAAAACAGCTGGTGAATTCTCAGGAATATTTTTGTGAAGAAGCGCACAGGAAAGCTGAAACAAAGACAAATCCGGGACATGACCGGATCTTCATACCGGCTGAGGCACCGGAAGAAGTATAAGAAAGCATAAAATAAGAAAGGACTTTCTTTTCGCCAGGAGTATGAGCCTGCCGGCTCTTTCTGGGAGGAGAAAGTCCTTTTTCTTCTGATATTATCTGCTGCTGTGTCTGTGTTGTCTGAGATTTTCCCAGATCTGATACGGGATCTTTAAATTTCCCTTTCCGGTTCCAAGCTGGATCTGGGGTTTATTGCTTCCGTGGAAATCGCTGCCTCCCGAAAGAGCCAGGCCCTGTCTTTTTGCAATCTGTATCACGGTCTGCTCGTCAGCGGGACGATAGGTGGAGTAATAGGCTTCGATTCCGTCCAGACCGGCCTGCTTCATCTGGGCGGCCAGGCTTTCCAGCCGGTCTTTGTCCAGCCGGCAGAGGATAGGATGGGCGAAAACCGCAATCCCCCCTCCTTCATGGATCAGAGAAATAGCCTGGAAGGGTGTGACTTTTTCCCTGGGGACATAGCATTTGGCATGGTCTCCCAGATATCGGTCAAAAGCCTCGTTTATAGAACCTACATATTTATGTTCCAGAAGATATCTGGCAAAATGTGCCCGGGTCCATACACTTTCCGGAAAGGCTTCAGCCATGGAATCTCTGGTAATGGAAATCCCTTCTTTTTGGAGCAGGGACATGATCTTCTCGTTTCGTACCTCTCTGGAATCCTGAAAACGGGAGAGGGCTTCCTGGAAATAATAGTTGCTGTAGTCAATATCCAGTCCCACAATATGTACATCCCGTCCCAGCCAGGTAGTGGAAAGTTCAATGCCGGGGATTACTTCCACAGAAGAAGTTTTGGCAGCCAGCAGAGCTTCCTCTAAGCCTGCGATAGTATCATGATCCGTCAGAGCGAAAGCTTTCAGTTTTTTTTCTTCGGCCAGAGAGACAAGCTGGGAAGGCGTCAGAGTTCCGTCTGAAGCCGTGGAATGAACATGAAGATCAATAAATTTTTCCATGATAACCTCCTGAATAAAAATAGGTAAATAGTCCTGTATAAAAAGAAAAAAGGGAAATACTCATCGAAGTATTTCCCATAAAAGCAGTTCGTACGGGAATCGAACCCGTGTTTCCGCCGTGAGAGGGCGGCGTCTTAACCGCTTGACCAACGAACCGTGCTTGATTATAATACACGATTCCCCATAAAAAGTCAACA
>DXFG01000241.1 GCA_019114545.1 Candidatus Blautia pullistercoris
TTACTGGTGATAATAGCTGAAAAAATCTTTCAGTTTTTCGGAAGCCTCTTTTAAGACCTCGATACGGGGCAGGTAAACGATCCGGAAATGATCCGGCTGGTGCCAGTTAAAGCCGCTTCCCTGCACGATCAGGATCTTCTTTTCACGAAGGAGATCCAGGGCAAATTTTTCATCATCCAGGATATTGAACCTCTTTACATCCATTTTGGGGAAGATGTAGAATGCGGCCTTAGGTTTTACACAGCTGATACCGGGGATATCTAAAAGCTGCTTGTAAATAAATTCCCGTTGCTCGTAGATTCTTCCTCCGGGCAGGATATAGTCGTTTACACTCTGATGGCCGCCCAAGGCTGTCTGGACAATGGACTGAGCAGGAACATTGGAGCAGAGACGCATATTGGAGAGCATCTTGAGCCCTTCAATGTAGTCTTTTGCAATTCTTTTGTTTCCGCTGAGGATCATCCAGCCGATCCGGAAGCCTGCGATCATATGGGACTTTGACAGACCGCTGTAAGTGATACAGAACAGATCAGGAGCCAGGGAAGCAATGGATACATGCTCCTCTCCGTCCATGACCAGACGGTCATAGATCTCGTCAGAGAAGATGATCAGCTGATGTTCTCTGGCGATATCCACGATCTGCTGTAACACTTCTCTGGGATAAAGAGCCCCTGTAGGATTGTTGGGATTGATGATGACAATGGCTTTTGTCCGGTCTGTGATCTTCTTTTTAATATCTTCCATGTCCGGATACCAGTCGGACTGTTCGTCACAGATATAGTGAACGGCTTTTCCTCCTGCCAAAGTGGCACAGGCCGTCCAAAGAGGGTAGTCCGGAGAAGGGATCAGGATCTCATCTCCATTGTCCAGAAGAGCGGACATGCTGAGATTGATCAGCTCGCTGACCCCGTTTCCCGTATAAATGTCTTCGATAGTCACATTAGGGATTTTCTTTATCTGAGCGTACTGCATGATGGCTTTCCTGGCAGAGAACAGACCCTTTGCAGAGGAATAGCCTTCACAGTCAGTAAGCTGCCGGCGCATATCGTAGATCACTTCGTCCGGGGTTTTAAAGCCAAAAGGCGCCGGATTTCCAATGTTCAGTTTCAGGATCTGCATGCCTGCGTCTTCCATTTTTTCGGCCTCATCTACCACCGGCCCTCTTACGTCATATAATACATTATCCAGTTTTGATGATTTCTTAAACTCTCTCATTTCTGTTTCCCCCGTGGTCTGATTTTCTTTTCCCATTAACCATTCTTCCTTTACCTGGAGGGCTTCCGCCAGGAAATGAAGAATATCCTCTCTGGGAAGGGTTTTCCCGTTTACATATTGACTGATATGACTTTTTCCAAGTTTGACCCCCTGCAGGGAAGCGATGCGGATAAGATCCACCTGCTTCTTACCCTGGAGGTCCATTGCCGTCTTTAATCGCTCAGCAAAAGTTTCTTTTAACATATTTTTCCTCCAAAAGTTCAACGGATTGATTGCATTATAGTATAAACTTACGAAAAGTTCAATAGAAAAATAAAAAGTTCAACAATAAAACAATCTAAATAAAAAAAGTTCAATTTTGGAGAGGGGCGTGGAGGCAGAAAGATATAAGAAAGCAGTTGAATTTTAGACGGGAAGATGATATACCAAATAGTATATTTGTTTTTAAATCAGAAGAATCAAAGGACAGGAGATGATCCAGATATGAATGAAAAAAAGGCTTTCCGCCCTGTTCCGGGGCTGACCAGGGAAGCGGAAGAAAAGCAGCTGGCCCTTATCATTGACACAGCTCAGGAAAATCTTGAAAAGACCAGAAAGAATATCCAGACTCTGTCGGAAGATATCCATGATTTGATAGAAACCTATGGGCCAAAGGACAAGGAGGGGCTGTCTCTTCTCCATAATACCCAGTCCCAGTTAAGGGAGAGCCAGAGGGAGCTTCTGAGATATGAGCGGGCAAGAAAAAAACCTTATTTCGGGCGGATCGATTTTAAAGATTCCAAGATCCCCTGGGAGGAGTCCTATTATGTGGGAAGAGTTGGAATCACCAAAGATAGTACAGACCCCCTGGTCATAGACTGGAGAGCACCGGTGGCTTCTGTCTATTATGAGAACGCTCTGGGACCATGCAGCTATACGGTAAAAGATCATGGAACCTATAACATTGACCTGCGGCGGAAGCGTACCTACGAGATTGAAAATGATCATTTAAAAGATTTTTATGATTCAGATATTGTAGCTACAGACGAATTGCTGAACAAATACCTGGCAAAGAGCAAGAAAGCAGTTCTGGGAGAGATCATTGCAACGATACAGAAAGAGCAGAACCAGATCATCCGTAAATCCCCAAAGACCAATATGATCGTCCAGGGTGTGGCCGGTTCCGGAAAGACAACAGTGGCCATGCACCGGATTTCTTATATTCTGTATAATTATGAGGAGACCTTTCGTCCGGAGGATTTTTATATTATCGGAAGCAACCGTATACTGCTGAACTATATTACCAGTGTCCTGCCGGATCTGGATGTATACGGGGTGTCCCAGATGACGATGGAACAGCTCTTTGTAAGGCTGCTCTATGAAGAATGGGACGGAGAGAAATACCAGATCATTCCGGCAGATAAGAATGACAAAAGCAGCTGCCTGAAAGGAAGTCTGGAGTGGTTCCGGGATCTGGAAAACTTCTGCAGAGAATATGAAAGGCAGCAGATACCCCGGGAAGAAATCCGTCTGAAAAGAGGCAGGAGACTGATCATGTCCGGGACAGCCATAGAAAATTATCTGAAAGACAATCCTCTGATGTCTATGCAGAGCAAGATCCGTATGCTGAATAAAATTCTTATGGCAAAGCTGGAAAATGAACTGAATTGTGTGGGAACTATCTATACACTGGAAGAGAGAAAAGAACTATTCCGGACCTACCGGAAACATTTCGGCGGAAGAAACTGGAAGGGGTCTGTCTATGATTTTTATAGAGAGTTCCTCCAGACACAGCAGGAAAAAGGAAAAACAGTACCTTTCCGGGAAAGTGCATTTGACCTGTACGACCTGGCGGCTCTGGCCTATATTTATAAACGGATCAAAGAGACAGACGGCATCCGGGAAGCCAGCCATGTGATCATCGACGAGGCCCAGGACTTCGGCATGATGGCCTACGGAGTCCTGGACTACTGTCTGAGGGGCTGTACCTATACGGTTATGGGAGATGTTTCCCAGAATATACATTTCGGCTGGGGACTGAATGACTGGAAAGAGCTTCAGGAACTGCTTCTTACCGGCCCCCGTGATACCTTCGGGATACTGAAGAAAAGCTACCGGAATACTGTGGAAATTTCCAGATTTGCCACGGAAATCCTCCGTCATGGAAACTTTCCGGTATATCCTGTAGAACCTGTGGAGCGCCATGGAAAAGAAGTGTCCCTGCTTCCCTGCAGGAAGGAGAAAATGGTCCTGAAAACAGTAAAAATTCTCCAGAACTGGCAGAAAGAGGGCCATGAGACTATTGGAGTGATCTGTCGGGACCAGGAGGAAGCCTCCTGGCTCAGCGGCTGTCTGAAAGAACATCTTTCTTTAGCAGAGAGCGACCTGGAAAGAGCGGAATTCGGGGAAGGGATCATGGTCCTTCCAGTGGAATATACCAAGGGACTGGAGTTTGACGCAGTGCTTCTCTACGACCCGTCGAAGGAGAAATATCCCTGGGAAGACGGCTATGTCAAGCTGCTTTATGTAGCGGCTACCAGAGCCCTTCACGAGCTGGCAGTGGTTCATGGGGAAAATCTGACAGAACTTATCGGAAAACCGGTATCCAGAGAAAAACATATGAAATTCCTGGAAGGAAAAACTCAAAAAACAGAAAAAAATCCGGAGAAAAAACAGGACAGGGATACAGACAGAATACAGAAGGAAGGACAGCCAAAAAGAGAGATTTCCAATAAGATTCCGGCTTTAAAAAAGAGAACTGCAGCTGGAGCGGGAACCTCAGAAGAAAGCAGAAAGAACGGAGCAAAAAGCCCAGAGATTTCTGGAAAAGAGCCTCAGGAGAAGCCGGCAGAGGATATCCGTCTGATCCAGAAGGCCCCAAGACCTCTTCCCGTCAATCCTTCTCCACGGCACTTCGGAGATATTCCGGATACCCAGGTCCTAAAGAATCTGATGATACAGGAAAGGATACATCCCAGGGAACTGGAGATTACAGAAGTAAAGAAAAGCAGAGCCTGGCTGACACTAAAGGGAGCATATGGAACTCTGCGGCTGACGCCTCTGGGAGAGGCTGTGATCCGGGTTCAGTTTGTCAGGGAAAATGAGGGAAAATTCCCTCAGGGCTACTGGGACAGTGAGCCGGAAACCGGGGTAAACTGGAGCGCCAGGGCAGGAAAGGATACGGTGGAGCTTGCTACAGACAGGCTTATAGTAAGGATCCGAAAGAAGACAGGAGCCCTGACATTTTTTGACAGACAGGGGCGGAAACTGCTGGAGGAAAATCCGGAGATGCCCCGGCAGCTGGATGGAATTTCCAGAACCTGGGCCTATTTTCAATGGCCAAAAGAAGAAAAGATTTTTGCCAAAGGTATCCTGGCAGGCAACCAGGAACCTTTAAGTCATAAGGCCAGATATATCAGCTTTGGCGGGAAAAAGATGCGTATGCCATTGATCTATTCTTATCAGGGATATGGCATCAGCATTGGAGCGGGACATACGGTGCTGGGCTGTGATATTCCCATGTATGGTACTTATGTATATACAGAAGGAGAGGCCCAGGCAGATTATTATTTTATCTATGGAGATTATGAAACGGTAGTAAGACAGCATAAAAAACTAGTGTAATCCACTTTAAATGCCTTACCGTTTCACTGAGAATGCTTAAAGTGGATTACACTAGGTGTATAGAGGGAGGAGAAAATGAAAGTATTGATCATTGAAGATGACCAGGGTCTGCGCCAGGGCATTGCCTTTTCTCTGGCCCAGGAAGGCTATGAAGTTCTTCAGGCTCAGAACGGAAAGGAGGGATACCGGCTTTTTTTACAGGAAGCGCCCCAGGGGATCCTGCTGGATCTGAATCTCCCGGATATGGACGGCAATGACCTGTGCAGGAAGATCAGAGAAAGCTCCCAGGTTCCCATTCTCATGCTGACGGCCAGAGATATGGAGACAGATGAGATCATGGGATTGTCCAGCGGGGCAGATGACTATATGACAAAGCCTTTTTCTGTAGCGGTTCTGAAGCTTCGCCTGGAAAAGCTTCTGGGAAGAAAAGGAGAAAAGACGAAATCTCATATTTTAAGCTCCGGGGATATAGTGATGGACACGGATCTGATCAAGGTATGGAAGGCACAGCAGGAGATGGAATGCAGTGTGACGGAGTTCAAGATCCTGAAATACTTCCTGGAAAATAAGAACCAGGTGCTGACCCAGAATCAGATCCTGGAGGCGGTGTGGGACCGGGAAGGAAAGTTTGTAAACCCCAATACCCTTCAGGTAAATATCGGAAGGCTGAGAAAGAAAATCGAGGAAGACCCCTCCAGACCAAGATTTATTAAAACCATTCACGGAATCGGTTATATATGGGAGGAGCGGTTATGACAGAGAAGATCTTATATGGAGTCTGCGGCGTTTGTATCCTCCTCTGCCTGGCCTGCTGTCTGGGAACAATGCTGTATTACCGAAGGGAACTAAGGAGGTTTTCCAGAGCACTTCAGACCTATGAACAGACAGGATTTTTAGGTGATGAGGACTGTAAGGAAGAGATGGAATCCAAACTTCTCAGCCAGCTGTTCCGGGTACTGAGACGATCTTCTCTGGAGCGGGAGAAGGCGGGAAAGGAGAAAGGGGAGATTGCTTCTCTTCTTTCTGACCTTTCCCACCAGTTAAAGACTCCTCTGGCAAATATTCTGCTGAACACAGAAATTTTAAAGGAGGAAAAGCTTACAAAAGAAGAACAGAAAGTGTTTCTGAAACGGAACCAGGAACAGGCGGAAAAAATGCAGTGGCTGATGAAAAATCTGGTAAAGGCTTCCCGGCTGGAACAGGGAATCCTGACCTTTGAGAGCCATCCCGCTCCCCTGGGAGAGACCATTGCCAAGAGTATAAACGGGGTGTATGCCCAGGCCAGAGAAAAGGATATAGAGCTGGAGGCAGGGCCTTTTACCGAGTGCTTTCCGGTGCATAATCCCAAATGGACTGCCGAGGCTATGGGGAATATCCTGGAAAATGCAGTGAAGTATTCTCCTGCCGGAAGCACTGTAAAAATAGAAGTCCGGCCTCTGGAGATGTATGTACAGGTGAATATCCGGGACCAGGGACCGGGGATACCGGAGAGGGATTTCAATAAGATCTTTCAGCGTTTTTACCGGGGCAGCCAGGTGGAACAGGAAGAAGGCACCGGTTTGGGGCTGTATCTGGCCCAGCTTATCCTGCAGAAAGAGAAAGGCTATATTACAGTTTCTTCCAGGGAAGGGCAGGGAAGCTGTTTTTCCCTGTTTCTTTTGAAAAATCGGGAGTCCTGACAAAACTGTCAGGAAAAAAGACGGCAGATGTCAGGGAACTGTCAGGAGTTTCCTATACAATATAAGTATAAATGGAAAACAGGAAAATGAAACGAGGTGCTTATATGGAAATTTTGAAGACAGTAGGCCTGAAAAAATATTATGGAAAAGATGCCAGTCTGGTGAAGGCTCTGGATGGCGTGGATATGTCTGTGGAGGAAGGGGAGTTTGTAGCTGTGGCAGGAACCAGCGGCTCAGGAAAATCTACCCTTCTTCATATGCTGGGAGGTCTGGATTACCCTACACAGGGAAAAGTTTTTGTGAGAGGAAAGGATATTTTCGGCCTTAATGAGACAAAACTGACGATTTTTCGGAGAAGGAATATCGGCTTCGTTTTCCAGAATTACAACCTGGTTCCCATATTGAATGTCTACGAAAATATTGTGCTTCCCATTGAACTGGACGGGGAAGAACCGGACAAAAAATATGTGGAGGAGATTATAGAAACTCTGGGGATCAAAGATAAGATCTATAACCTTCCCAACCAGCTTTCCGGAGGACAGCAGCAGCGGGTGGCTATTGCCAGAGCTCTGGCCTCAAAGCCTGCCATCCTTTTAGCAGATGAGCCTACCGGGAACCTGGATTCCAAGACTTCTCAGGAGGTATTGGGACTGCTGAAACTGACCAACTCCCGGTTTTCTCAGACGATTGTGATGATCACTCATTCTGAGGAACTGGCTCAGCTCTGTGACCGGATCGTCCGGATCGAAGACGGCAGGATTGTAGGAAACAGGGGGTGAGGAGATGCGTAATAATAACCGAAAAGTCATCGGAAAGCTTTCCTCCAGAAACATGAAAAAGAACCGGATGCGGAACCTTTTTGCCATAGGGGCTATCTGCCTGACCAGTCTTTTATTCACTGCGGTATTTTCCATGGGAATCGGGATGGGGCAGGCATTCCAGGAACAGACTATGATGGAAGTGGGAGGAAAGTTTCACGCCGGATTAAAGAATGTTACCAGGGAACAATATGAAAAGATCACAGATAATCCTCTGGTAAAATCTTCCTCCTATAACATCTATGTGGGAATTGCAGAAAATGTAAAACAGCGCCAGGCAGAAATCCGGGTAGCAAGCGGAATAGAAGAGCTGGACCAGAGTTTTTCCAGACTGAAGGAGGGAAGGCTTCCCAGGGAGAAAGGAGAACTGGCAGCAGATACCCTTACTCTGGAAGCTCTGGGAATACCGGCGGAAATAGGAGAGAAAGTTCCCCTGGAATTTGAATTTATGGGGGAGAAAACAGAACAGGAATTCACACTTTGCGGCTGGTACCAGGGGAACGAGATCAGCCATGCCAGTGAGCTTTATGTGTCCCAGGCTTATTTTGAAGAGCTGAGCAGGGGTTATACAGAACAGGACTTTGTGGAGCATTACAGAGAAACAGGAGAGATATGCGGCCTCACTGCCGGTAATATTTTCTTTTCTGATGCCAGGAATATAGAGGACAATGTGCAGAAAATCATACAGGATGCCGGCTATGTGCCGGAAGGACAGGCTGCAGAAGGAACAGACCCTGATAAAGTAATCAACTATGGAGTAAACTGGGCGTATCTTACCTCCCGGACAGAAAACCTGGATATGGGGACTGTGGTCCTTTTAGCCGGGGCTTTTCTGGTGATTTTGGTTACCGGATACCTGATTATCTATAATATTTTCCAGCTTTCTATTCTAAAGGAAATCCGTTTCTATGGACTTCTAAAAACTGTGGGAACTACCAAGAGACAGCTGAAAAAACTGGTCTACCGCCAGGTGTGGAAACTTTCGGCAGTGGGAATTCCTTTAGGGCTGCTCCTGGGGTTCTTTGCAGGCCAGATGCTGATTCCCCTTCTTACCAGTCTTTCGGGATATGAAGGCCCTGCCGGGATTTATTTCAGTCCCTGGATTTTTGTCTTCGGCGCTCTGTTTTCCCTGGCAACGGTGTTTATCAGCTGCAGGAAACCGGCAAAGATTGCAGGAAAGGTTTCCCCGGTAGAGGCTCTCCGCTATACAGATGGAACAGTGAAACGGCGGAGAAAAAAGAAAGGGTTGAAGGGCGGAAAAATATCCAGGATGGCCCTGGCAAATCTGGGGAGAAATAAAAAGAAAACGGCCATTGTGGTATTGTCAGTATCGTTGAGTATGATTCTTCTGGAAATCGTTATGACTGCAGTAGGAAGCTTCCGTATGGACCAGTATCTGGAGACCAGGCTTACCGGAGACTATATGGTGGGAAGTGTAGACTTTACCAGGTCTTCTCCAATGAATATGGACTATACCATAGATGAAAACTACCTTGCCGGGGCGGACAGCCAGACAGGAATTTTAGAGAGCGGAGAGCTGTGGGGAGACCGGGGGATGAAACATACCCTTACCGAGACTGGACGGCAAAGGTATGAGGCTCTTTATCAGGCTGGGAAGATGAATACAGAATACGAGGATACAAAAGAGCAGGCTCTGGAGGCTATTGCCGGTAAGGGACAGATCGATGAGGAAAGATACGCCTACTCAGATTCCCTTCTGCCAAAGCTGAAAGCAGTGGAAGGAACCATAGATCTGGAAAAATTTGCCACAGGAGATTATGTACTGGTACAGAAGTTTGACCGGTACAGCAGTGAGAATGACAGCATTTATAAACCAGGAGACAGGCTCACTCTTTCCTATACTACCGAAGAATCAGAAGAAGTTTTCGAATACAATGAGAATGGGGAAGTTGTGAACTGGCATTATACCAATACGGAAGAGAAAGAATATGAAGTCATGGCAGTTATTGAACCGCTGCCTGCAAGCATGAATATGCATGCTTTTTCTCTTAATTCTCTGACTGTAGTGGTTCCTCTGGAGGATATGAAAAAATCTCCCAATGCCATTATGTTTGCGAAAACCTATACAGTGGATGAGAAAGACCAGCCGGCTTTTGAAAGTTATCTGGAAAACTATACAGAGCAGGTAAATACTTCTATGGGCTATCTTTCAAAGTCCAGTCTGGAGAAAGATTTTTCCGGCATGGTAAATTCCATGGCCATAGTAGGATATGCTCTGTGTGCGGTGATCGGAATCATCGGAATCCTGAATTATGCCAATTCTATGCTTACGGGGATTATCTCCCGAAAACAGGAGCTGGCTACTATGCAGAGCATCGGCATGACGAAAGGACAGATCAAGAAAATGCTCCTCTGGGAAAGCGGGTATTATATCCTGATCTCAGGAGTGATCAGCGTGGCTTTTGGAAGCCTGGGGGCCTATTATCTGGTAAGTGCATTGAATGATGTGATCATGTGCTTCCAGTATCGGTATACGGCTCTGCCCTTTGTCCTTATGATTCCTCTGTGTATGGTCTTAGGACTGGGAATTTCCCTGGCGGCCTATCGGCAGACTCAGAAAAAGAGCGTGGTGGAACGGCTCCGGGAAAGTGAATAGAGAAAGAAAATCGCTGCACAACAGCCTTTGCCGGTTGATGTGCGGCGATTTTTCTGTTTCAGAAATGTTAAGAAAAATGTAAGAATACCTTTAATAAATTCTTAGTTTCTTTTGCTACAATGTGCCTGTAAAAACAAAGGGAGGATCAGAAAAATGGATAACTACCATATATTGCTTGCAGATGATGACCGGGAGATCGTGAAATCCCTTGGAAAACTGCTGGAACTGGAAGGATATCAAGTGTATAAAGCCTACGATGGTATGGAGGCTCTGGACCGCCTCATGACAGAGGAAATCCACCTTATCCTGCTGGATGTAATGATGCCGAAACTCAACGGCCTTTCAGCTCTGATGAAGATCCGGGAAAAAAATAATATACCGATTATCATACTATCAGCGAAAACAGAGGAAAGCGATAAGGTTCTGGGACTTTCTATGGGGGCAGATGACTATGTGATCAAGCCCTATAATACCCAGGAACTGATGGCCAGGGTGAAGTCGCAGCTTCGGAGATATTTTGCACTGGGAGCAGCCAGGGTACAGGAGGACGGAAACCAGCTTAGAA
>DXFG01000242.1 GCA_019114545.1 Candidatus Blautia pullistercoris
TGAAACCTCTTCACTTTCTTGTTTCATTTCCTTTATCCCTGTAAATCAAAGCCGTCAAAAAGTGTCTGGGCTGCTCTTCTTATGTTTTTCTTGTATCCTCAGATCCCAGCCGCTATAATATTTCTGAAAGAGGTATTGCTTTATGATTATTTACGAAGATTATCATTTCGGAGACCCCCAGGAAATTTCCCTTTACCATATCCGGGAATTCAGCTCTTTCGCCCATCTTCACAGAAGTTATGAGCTTCTCCGGCTGAAAAGAGGAAAACTTATGGCAACAGTAGACGGAAGAGATTTCCCTATGGAGCCGGGCGATCTCATTCTCATACTCCCCTATGAAATCCATTCCTATGCAAATCTGGGGGGAGCGGAGTGCCAGGTAAATGTGTTTTCTCCGGACTATATTGAAGAATTTCATAAAATGACAGCCAGAAAGGCTCTGGACTGTCCGGTCTTCCATATGGAAGATCCGATCTTCTCCCATATGGAAAAGTACCTGTTTATAGACAGCACAAAGCCTTTATACTGTAAATCCTGTTTATATTATATTGCCGCCCTGCTCCTGGATATGTCCCGCCTTTCCCCCAGAAAGGCCCCTTCCTCCGATCTGCTCCATCAGATCCTGATCTATGTCCAGGAACATTATCTGGAGGAACTGACCCTTCAGGATCTGGCAGTCCACCTGGGGTACAACCGGATGTATATCTCCAGATTTATCAACAGCCATCTGAACCTTTCCTTTACGGATCTGGTAAACCAGCACCGGATCAATTTCGGCGCTCATCTTCTGAAAACTACAGATGCCCCGGTCAGCGACATTGCCTTTGCCTGCGGCTACAACAGCCTCCGGTCTTTCAACCGGTGTTTTAAAGAAATCCAGCATATGACTCCCAGAGAGTACCGAGGCCGGTGATCTTCCTGCCCCAGATCAGTATTCCTCTTCTTCCGGAAGCTGCTGCCTGCAGCAGCCCTGGCAGGAAGGAGCGCTCCTGTCGTCTCCCATCAGGTCCTGTACACTTGTAAGGGCGCATACCGCATGGGCTGAGATCCCCTCCATGCTGCCGGTAAATCCCAGTCCCTCCTCTGTAGTGGCCTTAATATTCACCTGGCTTTCCTCCAGATGAAGCGCCTGAGCCACGTTTTGGATCATAGTGTCTATATAAGGAAGCAGTTTCGGCTTCTGGGCAATGATCGTTGCGTCAATATTATTGATCACATACATATTTTCTTCCAGAAGCTTTCCCACATGCTGAAGGAGAAGGGTACTGGAAATCCCTTTGTACTTTGGATCTGTATCCGGAAAATGTCTCCCGATATCTCTGAGAGCTGCCGCTCCCAGCAGAGCATCCATAATAGCATGAACCACCACATCTGCATCCGAATGTCCTAAAAGCCCCTTTTCCCAGGGAATCTTTACACCCCCCAGGATCAAATCTCTTCCCTCTGTCAGTTTATGGACGTCATATCCCATTCCAACCCGTATCATAGCCCGTCTCCTACTCTACAGATACAACTTCGTATCCGGCATCCGTCACAGCTTTTGTCAGGTCTTCTTTGCTAACAGAATCCGGAGCCTCTACATAGGCTTCCTTTTTTTCCAGATTTACTTCTGCCTTTACACCCTCAATAGCGTTTAAGGCTTTTGTCACTGCTGCCTGGCAGTGAGGGCACATCATACCTTCAATCTTCATTGTATACATATTTATTTCCTCCTTATTCTCAGCCGCTTTGACGGCAGTATTTACTTTCTGTTCTCTCTTTTCCCTTGCAGGCCCTCTTTTTTCTTCCTGCTCAGCAGCTTCCTCCTGCCGGGGCTTTTTCAGCGTATGGAAGAATCGCAGTCTGAGAGCATTGGATACTACGAAAAGACTGCTGAGGCTCATTGCCGCTGCACCGAACATAGGATTCAGCTTCAGGCCAAATGCCGTATAAAAAACCCCGGCCGCCAGTGGAATCCCGCATACATTATAGAAAAATGCCCAGAAAAGATTCTCCTTAATATTCCGGATCACGGCCTTGCTCAGTCCGATGGCTGTTACCACGTCCAGGAGATCATTCTTCATCAGAACGATATCTGCGCTTTCAATAGCCACATCCGTCCCTGCGCCAATGGCGATCCCCACATCTGCTCTGGCCAGAGCCGGGGCATCGTTGATCCCGTCTCCCACCATAGCCACTTTCCGTCCCTTTTCCTGAAGCTTCGCCACTTCTCTTTCCTTATCCTGGGGAAGTACCTCGGCAATGACCGTATCAATATCCAGCTGCCGCTGAATGGCTTTTGCAGTCCTTTCATTATCTCCTGTAAGCATGATAACCTGAATCCCCATTTTTTTCAACTCCCGGATGGCCTGGGCGCTGGTAGGTTTCACCACGTCCGCTGCCCCGATCACACCCAGAAGTTCTTTCTCATCAGCAAAAAGCAGGGGGGTTTTCCCTTCTCCTGTCAGGGTTTCCAGATGGTCTTCTATACCGGCACAGCTGATATTCTTTTCCTGCATCAGTCTGAGATTCCCTGCATAATATTTTTTTCCCTTGATGACCGCTTCTATACCCATACCTGCTACTGCAGAAAATTCTGAAGCTTCCGGAAGAGAAATGTGCTCCTCACGGGCTTTTGCAAGAACCGCTTCTGCAAGAGGATGTTCACTTTTCTCCTCCATAGCTGCAGCGATCCTCAGCAGTTCTGTACGGTCTGCCTTCACACCATAAATATCTGTGACCACCGGTTTTCCCTGGGTAATGGTTCCTGTCTTATCCAGCACTACGCTCTGGATATTATGGGTGACTTCCAGAGCTTCTCCTGACTTGATCAGGATACCGTTCTCCGCTCCTTTTCCGGTTCCCACCATAATGGCCACCGGGGTTGCCAGCCCCAGAGCGCAGGGGCAGGAAATAACCAGAACAGAAATAGCACAGGACAGGGCAAATTCAAACTCTGCCCCTGTCAGAATCCATACTACAGCCGTGATCAGTGCAATGGTCATGACAATGGGCACAAAAACCCCTGCGATTCTATCTGCGATCTTTGCGATAGGTGCCTTGCTGGCACTGGCCTCCTCCACCAGACGTATGATCTGGGAAAAAGTAGTATCATCTCCCACCTTTGAAGCTTTCATGCGGAAGAAACCAGCCTTATTCATGGTGGCGGCAATCACCTGATCTCCCGGCATCTTCTGGACAGGAATACTCTCTCCTGTAATAGCTGCCTCGTCAATGCTGGTGGTTCCCTCCAGCACCACGCCGTCGGCAGGAACACTGCTTCCCGGCTTTACCTGGAGGATATCTCCAATCTGGATCTCCTCTGCTGGAATCTCTACTACGCCTCCGCTGCGCTCTACCAAGGCTGTCTTCGGCGCCAGATCCATCAGCTTATTGATTGCCTCGCTGGTCTTTCCCTTTGACCGGGCCTCCAGATATTTTCCGATATTGATCAGGGCCAGGATCATCACCGCCGATTCAAAATACAGATCGTGAAGATACCGATTTACCAGATCCAGATCCTGTACCCCCAGTCCGTAGCCCATACGGTAAATGGCAAAAATTCCATATACCAGAGAAGCCGTGGAGCCTACGGCGATCAGCGTATCCATATTAGGCGCTCCATGAAATAAGGTGCCAAATCCCTTTGTATAATAAGCCCTGTTAATATAGATTACCGGGATACACAGCAGAAACTGAGTCATTGCAAATCCCACTGCGTTTACCGTACCGTGCAGAAATCCCGGAAGAGGCAGTCCGATCATATGCCCCATGGACACATACATCAGGGGGATCAGGAAGATAAAAGACCAGATGGTCCTCTTCTTCATATATGCCATATGTTCCTTTACCGGGTCAGTTCCAGCCTTCTGCTCTTTTTGTTTCCCATAGGAATTTTCTTTTTTCCCCTGGACACTGGCACCGTACCCCGCATGGACCACCGCATCTATAATTCCCTGTTCCTGGATCACTGCATCATTAAATTCTACCTGCATGCTGTTAGTCAGAAGATTCACGCTGACCTCTTCCACGCCTTCCAGCTTGCTGACACATTTTTCCACTCTGGAAGAGCAGGCAGAACAGGTCATTCCTGTTACGTCAAATTTTTCCTTCATAGCATTGTCCTCCTACAAGATCTTGCCCAGCATAGCTACCAGCTCATCTACTTTTTCTTCCCGCTCCTCATCTGTCTTAGCCCCTGTTACACAACTTTTCAGATGGGCCGTAAGAATTTCCTTATTGGCCTTGTTTAAAATAGCTTCTGTGGCCATAAGCTGCTGGGAAATATCCATACAGTACCGATCCTCCTCCACCATTTTCAAAATGCCGTCTATCTGTCCTCTGGCTGTTTTAAGCAGCCGGTTGATCTTTGTTTTATCTGCTTTCATTTCATCATCTCCCTACACCCCAGGGGGGTATTATTCTTGACGAAATTAGTATAGCATACAAAAAAGAGAAAAGCAAGCGCTTTTCCCTTTTTTAAAATGATAGTATTTACCAGTTTATAAATTTTATCCCAGGGCAACATCCAGGATCATCATCAGCACAAATCCTGCGGCAAATCCGATGGTCCCTATATTGCTGTGTTCCCCTTCGCTGGTCTCCGGGATCAGTTCTTCCACCACCACATAGATCATGGCTCCTGCTGCAAAAGCCAGAAGATAAGGAAGAAGCGGCTCTATAAAGCTGAATAAAAGTATGGTAAGCAAAGCCCCCAAAGGCTCCACCGCTCCGGAAAGTGTTCCGTAAAGAAAGGCCTTTCCTTTTCCCACCCTCTGTTCACTTTTCAGAGGCAGAGAAATGATGGCTCCTTCCGGGAAATTCTGTATGGCAATTCCCACAGACAAAGCCATGGCTCCTGCCAGAGTGATCTGGGCACTGTCTGCCATCATTCCCGCAAATACCACGCCTACCGCCATTCCCTCGGGGAAATTATGGAGGGTCACCGCCAGTACCAGCATGGTGGTCTTTTTCAGGTTGCTCTTTCTTCCTTCCGGTTTCGTCTCGCCCAGATGTAAATGAGGCACCAGACGGTCCATAGCCAGAAGAAAAAAAATCCCCAAAAGAAAACCTGCCGCCGCCGGAACGAAAGCAAATTTCCCCATAGAGTCTGACATATCCATAGCCGGGATCAGCAGGGACCACACAGAAGCCGCCACCATCACCCCGGAAGCAAATCCCAGAAGGCCTTTCTGAACCAGGGGCTTCAGTTCATTCTTCATAAAGAACACACTGGCAGAGCCCAGGCAGGTCCCAAGAAAAGGAATCATAATTCCGATAAAAAGTTCCATGTTCATCTCCTTTATTCCTGCGAGCAACGAGCCAAGCGGGCATGCTTGCATGGCCATTTGGCGACTGCCGCAAGGGTCTTTGACTGTCTTTTCTGTTTCGTTGGCTTACATCATGATAGCATACTCCGGAACAAAACGCATGAACTTTTTTTCCTTTATGATCAGGATATGCAGATTTATAGGATTTGACTCAAAAAGCTGCCCCGCAACTAAAAATTGGCCGGAGCAGCTCTTCAATCACTAATTTTCATCTATCTTTGTTTATCCAATCTAATTGGCTTATGGCCTTTTTCATCTTCTGTGAGAAATCTTCTGCATACTGACGGTATTGAAAATGTTCCAGAATATAATTTTTCTTTTCTGCAACATCTCTTTTTGCGCTTACCGCAATTACCACTCGGTATTTCTTATTTCTCATCAATACTCCTTATAGAGCGTCAAGTTCTCTCCATACTTCTTCAATCGTCTGCACACGTCCAGTCTCCATATCTTCGATAGCTTCATCTAGTTTTGACCGCCAAAAATCCTTTTCTTTTTTCGGTGTATGTTTTTCTTCATGGAGCCGTACTGATTTTTCCCATTTCATAATGCATACCTCCCTTTTGCTGCCCTTCCTGTATCTTTATACTACCACTATCCGCCAAAAAGGGGCAAGTACAAATTCCCGCTTCAAATTCCCCCCATTTTTGTATCATATGACAAAATTTCTGTTCCTCATGCAAAAACTTTCTTCCCATGAAGGAAACGTGCTACAATTTCCTTATAAGAAAGAAATTATTCAGGAGGCGGGCTTATGGTCAAAAAAGAATTTTATGAAAATCCCAGGATCCTCAGATACCCCAATACT
>DXFG01000243.1 GCA_019114545.1 Candidatus Blautia pullistercoris
CCGGTACTGGTACCGGCGGGACTGGGTGCATGGCAGATCGTGGTGGCCCTGATCTCAGGACTTTCTGCAAAAGAAGTGGTCATTTCCAGCTTCTCAGTACTTTATGGAGTCAACAACATCAGTTCCCCGGAGGGGATGGCAACGCTTTCCGGCGCCCTGGGAGCCATTGGTTTTGGGCCTCTGAATGCCTATGCCCTGATGGTGTTCTGTCTGTTATATACTCCCTGTGTGGCTACTCTTGCCACCATCAGGAAGGAGACCCATTCTACCTCCTGGACCCTGAAAATGGTAGTATTCCAGCTGCTTCTGGCTTATGTGGCGGCAGTGCTGGTGTTCCAGATCGGAAGCCTTTTCTAAGTAAACAAAAGGAGAAAAAACATGGATATCCTGCTTGCGGCAGTAAACGCAAAATATATTCATACAAACCTGGCAGTCTACAGCCTCCGGGCTTACTGCCGGGAATTCTCCCGGAGGATCTCTCTGAGAGAATATACCATTAACCAGGGAAAAGACCAGATATTGAAAGACATATACCACAGAGCCCCCAGGGTTCTGTGTTTTTCCTGTTATATCTGGAATATTTCTTATGTAAAAGAACTGATCCGGGATATTCACAAGATCCTGCCGGATACCATCATCTGGACAGGAGGCCCGGAGGTATCTTACGATCCGGAAAACTTTCTCCAGGAAATGCCGGAAGTTTTCGGCGTTATGCTGGGAGAAGGAGAAGAGACCTTCCGGAAACTGGTGGAATATTATGTAAACTCAAAAGAGGAAGAGGGATTGTATAAGATCCCCGGAATCTGTTTCCGGGGAAAAGAGGGAACAGTAAATTCCGGCTTTCCGGATGTTCTGGACATGGACCGGCTGGTATTCCCCTATGAGGATCTTTCTTCCTTTTCTCACAAGATCCTTTATTACGAGAGCAGCAGGGGCTGCCCCTTTTCCTGCAGCTATTGTCTGTCTTCGGTGGATAAAAAGCTCCGGTTTAAAAGCCTGGATCTGGTAAAAAAGGAGCTGGATATTTTTCTGGAGGCAAAAGTACCCCAGGTAAAATTTGTGGACAGAACCTTTAACTGCCGGGAGGACCATGCGCTGGAAATCTGGAGGTATATCCAGGATCATGACAATGGAGTGACCAACTTCCACTTTGAGATCGGTGCAGATCTTCTCACAGAGAAGGAAATCGCCCTGATCCGGACCATGCGTCCGGGACTGATCCAGCTGGAGATCGGCGTCCAGTCTACCAATGAGAAGACTCTGAAAGAGATCCGCAGATATGCTTCCTTTGAGAAGATCGCCGCCAGGGTCCGGGCAGTTTATGAGGGCGGAAATATCCACCAGCACCTGGATCTGATCGCCGGCCTTCCCTGGGAAGACTACAGCAGTTTTTCCAGATCTTTTAACCAGGTATACGCCCTGGCGCCCCAGCAGCTCCAGCTTGGTTTCCTGAAAGTGCTGAAGGGATCCTATATGTATGAGAAAGCCGGGGATTACGGCTGCATTTATAAAGAAAAGGAGCCTTACGAGGTCCTGAAGACCCGCTGGCTTTCCTACGGAGACATTATCCGGCTGAAAAGCGTAGAGGAAATGGTGGAGATCTACTATAACAGCGGCCAGTTTTCCCACACTGTGGAAGCTGTGGTAAGGGAGTTTCCTGATGCATTTACTTTTTATGAGGCTTTGGGAGCTTTTTACGAAGAGAAAGGCTATGACACACTGTCTCATTCCAGGATCCGCAGATATGAGATCCTCCTGGAGTTCCTGGAGGAAAGAGGAACGGACTCCCTGGATTTTTACAAGGAGCTGATGATCTTGGATCTTTACGCCAGAGAAAATATGAAGACCAGACCTTCCTGGGCGGCAAAAAGAGATCCTTATAAGGAGAAGATCCAGGCTTTTTACGAGAGAGAGAAAGAAAACCTCCGGTATCTTACCGGATATGAGAAATGCACTTCCAGACAGATGGAGAAGATGACCCATCTGGAGATCTTTGCCTGGAATGTGCTGGAAGGGAAAAAGGAGAGGGGATTTTATCCGGTGCTTTTTGATTATCAGAAGAGAAATCCTCTCACCAACGACGGGCTGGCCTGTCAGGTGGAACTTTAGAAAGCAGGTGAAAAATGGCTTCAAAAAGAACGAAAGAGATCCTGGAAAAACTGGACCAGGTTTATACCAGAGAATATAAATGTTATCTGAATTATGAGACCCCGGAGCAGCTTCTGGTGGCCACTATGCTCAGCGCCCAGTGTACTGACGCCCGGGTGAATATTGTGACGAAAGATCTGTTTCAGAAGTATCCGGATATGGAAGCTTTTGCAAAAGCGGATCTAAAAGAGCTGGAACAGGATATCAAGCCTACAGGCTTCTATCACAACAAGGCGAAAAATATCATCGGCTGCGCCAGGAAAATCTGTCTGGAATTCGGCGGGAAAGTACCCCAAAGCCTGGAGGAGCTGGTAAGTCTTCCGGGAGTAGGAAGAAAAACCGCCAATGTGATCCGGGGGAATATTTTCCATGAACCCAGCGTGGTAGTAGACACCCATGTGAAAAGGATTTCCAGACGGCTGGGCCTTACGAAAGAAACTGATCCGGAAAAGATTGAACTGGACCTGATGAAGGTACTTCCCAAAGATCACTGGATCCTTTATAATATCCAGATCATCACCTTTGGCCGTCAGATCTGCTTTGCCAGATCGCCAAAATGTGAGGAGTGTTTTCTGACAAAATACTGTACAGAGTATAAGAACCTTCATCAAACAAAGAAAAGCGGGAAATAACTATGAGAGAATATGTATCTCTGGACCTGGAGACTACAGGTCTGGAACCAAAAAAGGACAAGATCATTGAGATCGGAGCAGCAAAGATCAGAGACGGGGAGGTACAGGAAACCTACAGTCTTTTGGTGGATCCCCGGATAAAGATCCCGGAAAGGATCACAGACCTTACCGGGATCGATGATCAGATGGTAGAAGGACAGCCCTGTGTGGAGGAGGCAGTGGGAGGCTTGCTGGAGTTCTGCGAGGAACTGCCTCTTCTGGGGCATAACCTGATGTTTGATTACAGTTTTGTGAAGCACAGTGCAGTGAATATGGGACGGACTTTTGAAAAACAGGGAATGGATACTCTGAAAATCGCCAGAAAGGTTCTGCCGGATCTGGAGAGCAGAAGTCTTCAGAGCCTGCGGCAGTATTATCAGATCCCCCAACAGGAGGCCCACAGAGCTCTGGAAGATGCCCTCACTACTTTCCGCCTTTACGAAAGACTGCGGACAGAGTTTGAGGAGAGATCTCCGGAACTGTTTGAAACGAAAACCCTTATCTATAAAGCAAAACGTCAGAGTCCCATCACCCCGGCGCAAAAACGTTACTTGCAGGATCTGGTAAAATATCATAGAATAAACCTTGATGTAGAGCCGGAGAGTTTGACCAAAAACGAAGCTTCCCGGCTGATTGACAGGATTTTGGGAACCTTTGGAAGGATTGTGAGGTAGAGAATATGAGAAACAGAAAAGACTCAAAAAGACAGCGGATCTTTGCCGCAGTATTGGCAGTAATCATTGTACTGGCTATGGTCGTGCCTCTGGCAGCATATGCGTTATAAGAGAAAGCAATAGGGCCTAGATCGGAGGTTTGGAAGATGAAAATTGGAAAATTACCGGAACCTATGCTGATACGTTCCGTTTTGAAAGAAGTAGAACACAGAAGAGACGAGGTGCTGGTAGGCCCTGCAGTAGGTCAGGACTGCGCGGTAGTAGAGCTGGGAGAAGGAGAGGTCTTTGTCCTTTCTTCAGACCCCATAACAGGTACTACCAAGGATATCGGCAGGCACAGCGTTCATATAACCGCCAATGACCTGGCGGCTTCCGGCGCAGATCCTCTGGGGATCATGCTGACCATTCTCCTTACGCCAGATACCCAGGAGGGAGAACTGAAAGAAATGATGCGGGGGGTGGAAAGGGCCTGCAAGGAGCTGAACATGGAAGTTATGGGCGGCCATACAGAGATTACCCAGGTGGTAAAACAGCCTCTGATCTCTCTTACGGGAGTTGGTAAAATGAAGAAGGAAAAGATCCTTACCACGGCATCTGTAAAGCCGGGACAGGATATTCTGATCACCAAATGGATCGGCCTGGAAGGAACTTCCGTGGCAGCTAAAGAAAAAGAAGAGGAGCTTTTAAAGAAGTTTGCCCCCTCCTTTGTGGAGACAGCCAAGGATTTTGACCAGTACCTGTCTGTGGTCCCTGAGGCGAAGATCGCCAGGGACTGGAGTATTTCTGCTATGCATGATATTACAGAAGGGGGCGTTTTCGGCGCTCTCTGGGAAATGGGAAGCGGTTCCGGGGTGGGACTGGATATTGATCTGAAGAAGATCCCCATCCGGCAGGAGACTGTGGAGATCTGCGAGGTTCTGGGGCTGAATCCCTATATCCTTATGTCCAGTGGTTCTATGATGATCGCTGCAGATGACGGATACGGTCTGGCAGAAAAGCTGAAACAGGCAGGGATCCCTGCTGCTGTAGTAGGAAAAGCCACTGAGGGAAAAGACCGGATTTTAAGAAATGGAGAAGATACCAGATATCTGGATAAACCTCAGAGTGATGAACTGTACAAAATCTATCAGTAACAGAGGAAGAGAAAATGGCAAAGCTGAATATTGTATTATATGAGCCGGAGATCCCCTCAAATACGGGAAATATCGGAAGAACCTGTGTGGCTACAGGAACCCGGCTCCACCTTATCGAGCCTTTGGGATTCAAATTGAATGAAAAGGCGATTAAAAGAGCGGGGATGGATTACTGGAAGGACCTGGATGTGACCACTTATCTGAATTACCAGGATTTCCTGGAGAAAAATCCCGGGGCAAAGATCTACATGGCTACTACCAAGGCCCCACAGGTCTACACAGAGGTCCATTATGAAGAGGACTGCTATATCATGTTCGGAAAGGAAAGCGCAGGGATTCCCGAGGAGATTCTGCTGGAGAACCAGGAGACGGCAATACGGATTCCCATGATTGGAGACATCCGTTCTCTGAATCTGAGCAATTCCGTCGCCATCGTCCTTTACGAGGCCCTGCGGCAGAATCATTTTGATCACATGCAGTTAGAGGGACACCTGACAAAATATCAGTGGAAATAAATAATGGGGACTGTCCTATGGAAAATATTCTCGGTTTCTGTTCCATAGAACAGTCCCTTATTTTTTTGTGTCAGGATTCTTTCTCGGGGCTTTTTGCCAGAGTAAAGATAAACTCTGTGCCCACCCCTTCTGTACTGATTACATTGATATTCTGCTTGTGGGCATTGATGATCTCTTTTACGATAGAGAGCCCCAGGCCTGTGCCTTTCCGGTCTTTTCCTCTGGAAGAATCAATCTTGTAGAAACGGTCCCAGATCTTTGGAAGATTGGCTTTGGCGATCCCGCAGCCCATATCTTTTACAGAAACGAAGACAGTTTCGTGTTTCAGAGAAGATTCAATCTTGATTACAGAATCCTCCGGACTGAACTTAATGGCATTGTCAATCAGATTGTAAAGCACCTGCTGAATCTGCACCATATCTGCATGGACAAAGAGAGTCTGTCCTGTGAGAAGCAGCTCAATGGAGATCCTCCGGTCTCTGCAGGTTCCCTCAAAGGTAGCGGCTGTGGTTTTGATCACATTGTTGATATCAAAATCCGAGTAATCCAGATGACGTCCTTTCTGATCCAGGTTATTCAGAGTCAGAAGACTTTCTGTCAGCTTATAGAGCCGGTCTGTTTCAAACACTACGATCTTCAGATATTTTTCCTGGAGTTCGGGAGGAATGGTTCCGTCCAGGATGGCTTCGGTGTAACCTTTGATAGAGGTCAGAGGGGAGCGGAAGTCATGGGAAACATTAGCGATAAATTTCCGCTGATAGCTGCCGGTCATATCCAGCTCGTCGGACATATAATTCAGAGTCAGGGCCAGATACCCCAGCTCGTCTTCTTTGTCCAGTGGTATGTTGTATTTCAGATTTCCGGAGGCAAAGGCATCCGCCCCCTGGATAATCTTTTTCAGAGGACGGTAGATCATAAAGGAAAATACCGGAATGATCAGGGCCAGAACTGCCAGAAAAACAAAAAATAAAATATAGATGATGTTCAGGATATCATCCCGTTCTCCGTATATTACAGACATGGGAAGGTGGATAGCCACGTACCCTTCCACCCGCATATTTACAGTAACCGGCACCATGACGCTTAATTGTTCCTGGGAAAATTCATTAAAGAAATCGCCGATCTGGTAGTAAGAGCCGCTGGCGGTTCCCGGATCGAAGTCCTCGATCTTGGGATAATCTTCTGTATACATGGGCTCTGCTGTGTTCATAAGGATCTCTCCCTGAGGGCTGATCAGCCAGATGGAACAATTCTGATAGGAAGCGACTGTGCACAGATTCTGGTAAGTGTCCTCCGGCGAGAGAGTCTCCCGGTAATATTTCGTGGCCCTGTTGGAAGCAATATCCGTGGCTTCCCGGTAAAGCTGATTGCTGTATACCGATTCTACATGATTTTCTGCCATGGAGCTGCCTGCAAGGGCCACGATGAAAAAGCCAATGAAACCCAGTATAAAAAATGCCAGGACAAATTTTATATACAGGTATTTTTTCATCTGTTCTTTACCTCAAATTTGTAGCCGATCCCCCAGACCGTGGCAATAGACCAGGCCGGGTGGTCTTTGATCTTTTCC
>DXFG01000244.1 GCA_019114545.1 Candidatus Blautia pullistercoris
AATATTTCCGTTATGTGGATCCCAAACTTCAGGTAGAAGCGGATGGGGATGAGCTGGTGATAAAAGCTTCTTCCTATGCGAAAAGCGTGGAGATTCTCAACGAAAAGGAGGATCTGATTTTGGAAGACAACTATTTCGATATGAACGGCGGAGAGCGAAGAGTAAAAATTTTAAGAGGAGAACCTGCAGGACTCCGGATCCGCAGCGTATATGATATCGGACGTTAAGATTTTCAGAAAGGAAGTTATGGAGAAATGTCAGCAGTCAGTGATTTTATTCGGAAAAGTTTTAAGGAAGGAGACGATATCCGGGACGCCGGATTAACAACCCCTGAAGATGTAGTTCGGTATGACGATATTCTCTATGGTTCTGATCCCAAATGGCAGGTACTGGATGTTTACCGGCCAAAGGACAGAGCAGGGGAAAAACTCCCAGTCATCGTCAGTGTCCACGGAGGCGGCTGGGTATATGGGGATAAAGAACGGTATCAGTATTACTGCATGAGCCTGGCCCAAAGGGGATTTGCTGTTGTAAACTTCACCTACCGTCTTGCACCGGAGTTTAAATATCCGGCTCCTTTAGAAGACACAAACCTGGTCTTCTCCTGGGTATTGGCTCATCAGGAAGAATATGATTTTGATACCCGCCATATTTTTGGAGTAGGGGATTCTGCAGGAGGAAATATCCTTGGCCTTTACTGTGCAATATGCACCAATAAAGAATATGCCCGGAAATACAGTTTCCAGACTCCCCAGGGCTTCGCTCCTCAGGCGGTGGCCCTCAACTGCGGCGCCTATGTGGTAGACGCAGAGCAGATCTCTCCAAATGAACAGACCCTGGCGCTGATGGCTGACTACCTTCCTCAGAAGGGTACCAAAGAAGAGCTGGAACTTCTCAACGTGGTTTCCCATGTGACAAAGGACTTCCCTCCAGTCTTTCTTATGACGGCCACAGGAGATTTCTTAAAGGAGCCCACCCTCCTGATGGCCTCTGCCCTGACCCGGTGCAGCGTGCCCTTCCAGTATCACTTTTATGGAGATAAAGACAATCTCCTTCCTCATGTATTTCACTGCAATATGAAATCAGAAGATGCAAAGAAATGCAATGACGAAGAGTGCGCGTTCTTTCTGAGTTTCTGCTGAACAGAAAAATTGGAAAAGCCAAAACTCTAAGACCCCATATAAAAAAGAAAGCCCCTCAGAGGCCTCTTGCTCGTATAAATAAGCAGAGATCCTGGGGGGATTCTTTTAAACTGTCGGCGATATAGGGGATTCCTTTCTCTTGACTACATTACTACCGCTCATATCTTGATTTTCTTATTCTGGGCCACAGGGACATGGGCCTTTCTACCGCCTAGGGACCGATTTCCTCATTCTGGGCCGCAGGGACACAGGCTTTTCTACCTCCCAGGGCCCGATTTCCTCATTTTGGGCCACAGGGACACAAGCTTTTCTACCGCCTAGCTCTCGATTTCCTCATTCTGGGCCACAGGGACATGGGCTTTTCTACCTCCCAGGTCTCGATTTCCTCATTTCGAGCCGCAGAGGCATGACCTTTTCTACCTACCAGCTCCCGATTTCCTCATTCTGGGCCGCAGGGACACCTACTTTTCTACCTTCCAGGCCCCGATTCCTTCATTTCGGGCCGTAGAGACCAGAAACTCCCTTAGTCGGACTGTATAAAGACAAGCCTTCGACTAAGGGATTCTTTCTTTTTATTCTTCAGGAGCCAAAATAGCATTTGCCTGACAGGCTCCGGGCATATATTCCTCTGCCATATAAAATGTTATTTGTTATCTGCCGCTGCCTGCAGCTTCACGATCAGTTCCTGAATTTCTCCGGTACTCATTCCCATAAAGCTTCTCAGAGTTCTGAGAGGAGAATTCTCCATCATCTTCAGGGACATCTCCTTGCTGATTGCTTCAGAAGCTGCGCTTTCTTCCTCTTCATCGCCTGAAGAGCCGCCCATATGCTGGATAAGACTGTCTGTCATTCCCTCAATTACAGCTTTTGTCCTTGGATTTTCCAGAAGTTCTCCGATAGTTGTATTCATGTGTACATGGATAGGCAGTTCTGTGGTACTTTCTACGTATACAGTTTTCTTTAAGCGGATATCTCTGGAGGAAGCTGCTGCCAGGATTTCATATTCTCCGGAAGCTGCATACCAGTCATGGATCTGGGTATTGTACCATGCAAAGCTTCTCTTATCCAGCTCCATTTCCACAGTCTTCTCTTCCTGAGGCTGAAGCTCTACCTTTACAAAGTTTTTCAGTTCTTTCACCGGACGGCAGGCAGCTCCGGTCTTGTCTGCCACATAAAGCTGTACGATTTCTTTTCCGGCTCTGTCTCCTGTATTCTTTACTTTCAGGGTAACCTTTAAGGTATCTGTATCTTTAATCTTATCTGCTGAAAGCTGAAGGTCACTGTATTCAAAAGTCGTATAGCTGAGGCCGTATCCAAAGGGATAGCGTACTGGCATTTCTTTTGTATCATAATAGCGGTATCCTACAAATACCCCTTCCTTATACGCTACTGTCTGACCATCTCCCGGGAAGTTCAGATAAGATGGATTATCGGCAAGTTTGTAAGGAATTGTCTCTGCCAGTTTTCCACATGGATTTGCCTTTCCAAAAAGTACATCTACTTCTGCCTGGCCTACAGCCTGTCCTCCCAGATAAGCTTCCAGGATTCCCTTTACCTCATCTGCCCAGGGCATTTCCACTGGAGAACCATTGTGAAGAACAACTACTACATTTTCCTGTACCTTTGCGATTTCAGAAATCAGGGTATTCTGGCACTGGGGCATTCTCATGTGGCTTCTGTCATATCCTTCTGACTCAAAGGCATCAGGAAGTCCTGCAAAGATAACCGCTACATCTGCTTCTTTTGCAGTTTCTACTGCCTGATTCAGCATATCCTGGTCAATAACGTCCTCTTTAATGTCATAGCCCTGAGCATAAGTAACCTGGGCCACCTCTTTTACAGCTTCCAGAGCGCCGGTGATCTTGAAGGAATTGATGTGAGAGCTTCCTCCGCCCTGGAATCTGGGAGCCTCTGCGAATTTTCCGATAAAAGCGATCTTCTTTCCCTGGGTTGGAAGAGGAAGTACCCCCTCATTTTTCAGAAGTACCATAGACTCTGCCTCTATCTTCGCAGCCAGCTTGTGGTCTTCCTCCTTGTCAAATTTACCTTCCTGACGGTTATCTACAAACTTGAAAACAATGTTCAGGATTCTTTCTACAGCTCTGTCCAGAACAGCTTCATCCAGTTCTCCATTCTTTACAGCTTCTACGATTTCTTTATCTGTAGTGCCGCCGCTTGCAGGCATTTCCAGTTCAAGTCCTGCTTTTAAACCTTTTACACGGTCATTCACTGCGCCCCAGTCGGACATTACATAACCATCAAATCCCCATTCATCTCTCAGCACTTCTGTAAGAAGCCAGTGGTTTTCTGAAGCAAATTCTCCGTTTATCCGGTTATAAGAACACATAACTGTGTCCGGTTTTGCCTCTTTAATAGCTGTTTCAAAAGCAGCCAGATAGATTTCTCTTAAAGTCCTTTCATCTACCTCTGAAGAGCAGGACATTCTCCTGTGTTCCTGGTTATTTGCTGCAAAATGCTTAATAGAAGTTCCCACATTTTTAGACTGTACGCCTTTGATGTGAGCTGCAGCCATCTGAGAAGCCAGGTATGGGTCTTCTGAAAAATACTCAAAGTTTCTTCCGCAGAGAGGAGAACGTTTAATATTCACTGCAGGTCCCAGGATCACAGACAGGTCCTCAGCCTGGCATTCATCGCCGATCCGCTCTCCCATTTTCTCCAGCAGGTCTCGGTCAAATGAGCATGCTGTAGCACAGGCAGTAGGGAAGCACACGGCCTTGATACTTTCATTCAGTCCCAGGTGGTCAGCCTCTGCCGCCTGTTTTCTCAATCCGTGAGGTCCGTCGCTGACCATCACTTCCGGAATTCCCAGTCTCTCTACTCCTTTTAAATGCCAGAAGTCCTTTCCCGAGCACATACCGGCCTTTTCTTCCAGAGTCATTTCCCTGATAATCCCTTTTACATCACGTTTCATTTCTATCGCTCCTTTGCAATGTCTTTATGGCTTAAAGCTATCACAAATCCCCGCAAAAAAATATCATGTTTTTGCTGTTTTTATTATTTAAATGCTGCATTTTTTCTGGTATCCTATAAATGATACGATTACCTAAGTATACTGATGAAATCTCTATGAAAAATCATTCTGGGAGAAAAATTATGAGTATTTTTGAGAAAGATAATTTTGATTTTTTAGACAAAAAAACACGGCAGATCCTCCTGGCCTCCAGGGAATCTTTTGTTCCCCATACGCCCTACCGTTATGAAAAAGACATGCTGGAAGCAGTGCGTATGGGAAACCTTGTCCTGGCCAGAAAATGCGTGGAAAATTTAAATAAGACCGGCCAGGCCGGAAAGCTTAGTACCAATCCTCTGCGCCAGGAACAGATTATTTTTATCTCTTTTATCACCCAGATCACCAGAGCTGCTATGGACGGAGGAGTCCCTGAAGATCTGGCCTACGCCATGAGCGACAGTTATATTCAGACCTCTGAGGAATGTACCTCCCTTTCTCAGATAGAAGGCCTTAGAAACCGGGCTCTGAAAGATTTTGTCAGCGCCGTGAAGCATAAGCAGGAATCACCGCCCTACTCCAAGGCCATCCGCAGCGCCATCCACTATATCCACAGCCATATCCAGGAGAAAATTTCCCTGGAGCAGCTGGCAAAAGCCGCCGGTTTAAGCAGCGGAAGGCTTTCTCATCTCTTCAAGGAGGAGACGGGAATGAGTCCACTTTCTTATGTGCAGAAAGAGCGGCTGGAAACTGCCAAGTCCATGCTTCTGTACACTGATTATCCTCTGTCTGAAATCAGCGCTGCCCTGTGCTTTTCCAGCGAAAGCCATTTCATCAAGGTATTCCGGGAATATACAGGAAAGACTCCCGGCAGATACCGGAAGTCTCAGAGCTGAGGGCAGTCTATAATTTACAGTCCATAATAAACCTGATAATTTTTAATCCGTGCAG
>DXFG01000245.1 GCA_019114545.1 Candidatus Blautia pullistercoris
TCACAGGGCAGGATGCCAGATAACGTCTGGTGGAGGTGACTCCAAGGATAGTGCAACAGAAATGTACCGCCGGAACAATCCGGTAAGGGTGGAAGGGCAGTGTAAGAGACTACCGCCTTCCTGGTAACAGGGAGGGCACATGTAAACCCCATCCGAAGCAAGACCGAATAGAAAACTATGTGGCTGCCCGTCACGTTTTCAGGTGGGTCGCTTGAGCCTGCCGGCGACGGCAGGACTGGATAGATGATTATTCACGACATAACCCGGCTTACAGTCCTGCTTATCACCAAAAAGAAGCTGCCGCATTAGACATATATCAGGAATATTTATACATTTTATATGAATTAAAATATATAAATATTCTCGATGTTGCCTAATGCGGCAGCTTCTTTTGGATTATTGTTCCTGTCCTAAAAGGTAATCGATAAACTGCTGGGCGGTTCTTCCTGAAAGACCTCCGTGGCGGAGCTCCCAGGCATTGGCCTGCTGGAGCAGCTCTTCCTGATCCATTTGAAGACCGTGCCTCTGGGCTAAAGTCAGGACGATCTGCTGGAATTCTTTCTTGCTGGGAGAGCCGAAGTAAATGGTTACGCCGAAACGGTATACCAGGGAAAGTTTTTCCTGGACCGTATCATTGGTGTGCAGGTCATCATCCCGGTCTGCTTTGTCACTGAATTTCTCCCGTACCAGATGGCGGCGGTTGGAAGTGGCGTAGATCAGGATGTTATCCGGTTTCCGTTCCAGTCCTCCTTCGATGACTGCTTTCAGATATTTGTATTCAATCTCAAAATCTTCAAAGGACAGGTCATCCATATAGATGATAAATTTGTAATGCCGGTTCTTGATCTGTGCGATCACGTCATTCAGATCTTTGAACTGATGTTTATATACTTCAATAATCCGCAGGCCTCTGTCATAATACTGGTTAAGGATTGCCTTGATACAGGAGGATTTTCCCGTTCCCGCATCCCCGAAAAGCAGGCAGTTGTTTGCCGGCTTTCCATTTAAAAAGGCTTCGGTGTTGTCAATGAGTTTTTTCTTTGCAATCTCATAGCCTACCAGATCATTCAGATGTACATGAGCGATCTTTGTAATGGGAACGATCTTTACCCGTTCGTCATTGGGACCGTGTTCCAGACGGAAGGCTTTGTGGAGCCCAAGTTTGCCGACACCGTAATCTTTGTAAAATTCCACCATGTGATTCATAAATTCTTCCGGAGTATCTGAGGAAGCCAGAAGCTGGCTCAAGTTATTTAACCGGCTGCTGATTCGCTCGTTAAACTGTTTGCTGCTATGACTGTCATTTTCATATTCGTTGATCAGATGGCAGCAGGAGGAAGAACCGTAGAAATTTTCAAAGGCGGAAAAATCCAGGTTAAACAGGTCTTTGAAAATGGCAAAGTCATGTAATGCAAGCTGATTGATGGTCCCTTCCACAGGTCCGGTGATCTCGCAGGCAGTGCTGAAGGCATTTTCATGGTTGGCCAGCAGATAAGTCAGATAGCTGTGCCACAGATTCCCTGTAAAACCATAGGTGCTGGCCATTTCCACCAGCCGGTTCATGCAGCTATAGAAGAGAGGCTTTGATTTGCCGGGTTCTTCCGGTTCCAGACAGCAGATCTCCAGTGCTCTGGACATGTCTTCCAGAATGTCCCCCTGCTGGAAGTTCCGGTATAAAATACATTCATCGATATTAAACATTTTCATGATTCCTTTCTAATAATTGCCGTGGATACGGAAATTCCGGGTTTCTGCTTCCAGGCCCCGGAGTGCATTTTTTACAGCACTGTCACTTAAATTTCCTTCGAAGTCCACAAAGAAACGGTATTCCCAGTTCCGTCCGTGGATAGGGCGGGATTCAATCTTGGTCATGTTCAGACCATTATAGATAAAATGGGAAAGACTGTTGTAGAGGCTTCCGCTTTCATGAGGAAGTTCATAACTGACGCTGATCTTTCCGGCATCATGGCAATAGACTTTTTCCTTGGTGACAATGATAAACCTGGTAGAGTTTCCCGCATTGGTATAGATGTTTTCCTTCAGTACCGCCAATCCGAAAAACTCTGCAGCATAGGGGCTGGAAATAGCCGCCTGGGTCTTATCTTTGTCCTCAGCGATTTTCTTTGCGGCTGCCGCAGTATTTCCAAACTCATGGGTGGTCCATTCCCTGTGAGCTTCCAGAAATTCCCGGCACTGCATAAGCGCCTGAGGATGAGAATATATGTCTTTGATCTCTTCAAGAGATGTTCCGGGTAGCCCCACCAGTGCATGCTGACAGGGAATGATCTGTTCCCCTGCGATCACATGGTCGTACTTGGTCAGCAGATCGTAATTGTCCTGAACAATACCGGCTGTGGAATTCTCTATAGGAAGCACCGCAAAGTCAGCCTCCTGATTTTTTATGGCTTCCATAGCATCCTTCCAGGTATCTACATGGAAGCTTTTGATATTTTTTCCAAAAAAGGTATGCATGGCAGCATAACTGTAGGCACCTTCCACTCCCTGGAACACTACGGTGACTCCTTCTTTTTTCAATGCCGCCACAGGGGTGAATAAAGGCTTTGCAGCTTCCTGCTGCTCCCCTATAAGCTGATACTGGCGTTTTCTGCTGATAGACATGATCTGCCGGTATAATTCATAAATGCCCCTGCTGTTGAACTCCCCGGTTGCCTGATGGCTGAGGTTATCCAGCTTATCTTTTTCTCTTATCGGATCAAACACAGGTTTTCCTGCCTTTATTTTAAAACGGGCGACCTTTTCTGACACGGCCATCCTCTCTTCAAAGAGTCTGACAATCTGGTCGTCAATACTGTCGATCTCATTTCTGAGCTGGGTCAGGTCTAGCATTTGTATCTTCCTTCCTTTTCCTAAAGTCATTATGCTTATGATACACCGCCAGATTTTCTCCCGCAAGTCTTTTCTTGCAGAAAAATGGGGATCCTTTTTTCAAAGAGTCGGATGCTGGAAATGTATGAAGCAGAAAAAGCAGGGATATAATAAGGAAAAGAAGGGATCGTATAGGAAAGAAGGAGGACAAGATATGAAGGGAGATTTTCTTCGCTGCGGAGCTGCCGGCTGGTGCCTGGAGATCTTCTGGACAGGGCTTCATGCAGTAGGGAGGAAAGAATGGAAAATGATGGGCCAGTCTTCTCTGTGGATGTTTCCCATTTACGGTATGGCTGCATGTATTGGACCTATATCCAGAAGCTTGAAAAAGATCCCTGTCGTGCTGCGGGGAAGTTTATATATGACAGGGATCTTTGCAGCAGAATTCAGCACAGGGCTTCTGTTGAAACGCTACGATATGTGTCCCTGGGATTACAGCAGCTATCCTCTGAATTATAAAGGGGTGATCCGTTTGGATTATGCGCCGCTGTGGTTCTGTACGGGACTGCTTTTTGAAAAAATATTGTCTCATGATGACTGAAAATTCTTGAAATACCCCTGGAACTGGTATATGATAATAAAAAAGTCAAACATATACAGGAGGTAATCTATGAGACACTTAATGAGTCCGTTGGATTTATCCGTAGAGGAATTGGACAAGGTTTTAGACCTGGCCAATGATATCGAAAAAAATCCGGAGAAATACGCTCATAAATGTGACGGAAAGATTCTTGCAACATTGTTTTATGAGCCAAGTACACGTACACGTCTCAGCTTTGAGTCGGCAATGCTCCGTCTGGGAGGAAAGGTTCTGGGATTTTCCAGTGCAAATTCCAGTTCGGCTGCTAAAGGTGAGAGTGTGGCGGATACTCTCCGGATGATTTCATGTTATGCGGACATCTGCGCTATGCGCCATCCGAAGGAAGGTGCGCCTTTGGTAGGTTCCATGGCTTCCCAGATTCCGGTGATCAATGCAGGTGACGGAGGTCATCAGCATCCTACCCAGACCCTGACAGATCTGCTTACCATTCGCTCTATGAAAGGACGCCTGGACCATATTACCATTGGTCTTTGCGGAGATCTGAAGTTTGGAAGAACTGTGCATTCTCTGATCGAAGCTTTGGTAAGATATGAAGGTGTGAAGTTTGTGCTGATCTCTCCGGAAGAACTCCGGATACCGGATTACATCCGGGAAGATGTACTTAAAGCCAGCGGCCATGAATTCCAGGAAGTAGAGCGGCTGGAAGACGCCATTCCGAAGCTGGATCTTTTATATATGACCAGAGTACAGAAAGAAAGATTTTTTAACGAAGAAGATTATGTGAGAATGAAGGACTTCTATATTCTGGATAAGGCAAAGATGGAACTGGCGGGACCGGATATGCTGGTGCTTCATCCTCTTCCAAGGGTGAATGAGATTTCTGTGGAAGTGGACTCTGACCCGAGAGCTGCTTACTTTAAACAGGCCAGATATGGCGTATATGTCCGTATGGCGTTGATCCTGAGCCTGCTGGGAATGGGGGTGGAATTATGTTAAATGTAGGACAGTTAAGTGAAGGTGTGGTGCTGGATCATATCAAAGCCGGCAAGAGCATGACCATTTATCATGATCTGGAGCTGGATAAACTGGACTGTTGTGTGGCGATCATCAAAAATGCCAGAAGCAATAAAATGGGAAGAAAGGACATTATTAAAGTAGAATGCCCTATTGACACGCTGGACCTGGATATTCTGGGCTTTATTGATCACAACATAACAGTAAATATCATAAAGGACGGAGAGATCGTAGAGAAGAAACAGTTAAGTCTTCCCAAAGAAGTCCATAATGTGATCAAATGTAAAAATCCCCGGTGTATTACCTCCATAGAGCAGGAACTGGAACAGATTTTTATCCTGGCCGATCCTAAAAAAGAGATTTATCGCTGCAAATACTGTGAAGAAAAATACAGAGGAAGCAGAAACAAGTAAAAGAGAACAGTCAACGATAATTACATAAGGCAGAAAACTGCTGGACAAACAAAATCCTTTTGCTGGAAACAGTTTTTTTGGATTTTGCGGCGGTTTTCTGCCTTACTGCTTATAAAAATAAAAAAACACTGGACATTTGACAGGGAAAAAGCTATTATTTATACAATGCGGAAAAGTATTCTGCCATACGAAAGTAGACTGTAAAGTCCCTAAGGAGGATATGAGATGAAAAAAGTTGTAAAATTCGGGGGCAGCTCTCTGGCTAGTGCGGCCCAGTTTGAAAAAGTGGGAGCGATCATCCGGGAGGATGAGAGCAGAAGGTATGTAGTGCCCTCTGCCCCTGGAAAGCGTTTTTCAGAGGACACAAAGGTGACAGATCTGTTATACGCCTGTTATCGAAGTGCAGGTGATGAAGAAAAATTCAGCAAGATCCTGGCTGAGATCAAGAGCCGCTATCAGGAGATCATAGACGGTCTGCGGCTTTCACTGTCTCTGGAAGAAGATTTTGCTCTTCTGGAAGATAATTTTAAGAAGCAGATCGGGGAGGAATACGCAGCTTCCAGAGGTGAATATTTAAATGGAAAGATCATGGCGGCTTATCTGGGCTTTGCTTTTGTGGATCCCGCAGATATGATCCGCTTTGACGGCAACGGCCAGTTTGACGGGGAGATCACAGAGAAGCTGGTAGTGAAAAGGCTGGAAGGTCTGGAAAATGCAGTAGTCCCGGGATTTTACGGCGCAAAAGAGGATGGCACGATCAAGACTTTTTCAAGAGGAGGATCTGATATCACCGGTTCTATTGTGGCAGGAGCCATCGATGCGGATCTTTATGAGAACTGGACGGATGTATCCGGCTTTCTGGTAACGGATCCCCGGATCATTCCCGATCCCAAGCCCATCGATACCATTACCTACCGGGAACTGAGAGAACTGTCCTATATGGGAGCAACTGTTCTTCATGAAGATGCTATTTTTCCGGTGCGCAAAGCCGGCATTCCCATTAATATCCGGAACACCAATGCACCGGAAGATCCGGGAACCATGATCGTAGAAGATACCTGCAAGAAGCCTCCTTATACCATTACCGGTATTGCAGGAAAGAAAGGCTTTTGTTCTTTATACATTGAAAAGTCTATGATGAACTCAGAGATCGGATTTGGCAGAAAGGTCCTTCAGGTATTGGAAGAGCAGGGGATTGCTTTTGAACACATTCCTTCCGGGATCGATACCATGAGCATTTACATTCACCAGGATGAATTTTCTCAGAAGGAGCAGCAGGTGATCGCAGGAATCCACAGGATCGCACATCCGGATTATATGGAACTGGAGACGGATCTTTCTCTCATTGCCGTTGTGGGAAGAGGCATGCGTTCCAACAGAGGCACTGCAGCCAGGATCTTTGCAGCTCTGGCTCATGCGAATGTAAACGTTAAGATGATCGATCAGGGTTCCAGTGAATTGAACGTGATCGTAGGCGTGAAGGACGAGGATTTTGAACCTGCAATCCGGGCAATCTATGATATCTTTGTGGAAACCCAGATTTAAGAGCATCCAGAAACAGGAGAAACAGATATGAAAACCAGAAAAACATCTTTGCTGAAATGGCTTGCTATGATCGAGCTGGTCATAGGTGCTTATAACCTGATGACCGGACTGATGTCTGCCTATGTGCTGCTCACGGATCTGGACGGAGTCATGGCTTCCTTTGCGGAAAGCGGAATGGAATATTCTGTAGGGGTTCTGGGGGCCTCTGTGGCCATTACCTGTATAGGAGGACTGATCATGGCCCTGGCCGGAGCGATCGGCATGATCTTCGGATCCCTTCCGGGAAAGCAGAAGCTTCCGATTTATTGTGGATATGGCCTTTTGGCCTTTGTACTCCTCTCCGATATCGTGCAGGTAGCATTTTTGGAAAGCGGCATCGGCTTGTCCATGCTGTTCCCCTTTGTACTACACGGCCTCTATCTGTGGGGCGCAATGAAAAATAAAAAAGAGCTGGAAGCAGTGGCATAAGAGGCGACGGACGATGAAGTATGAACATAAAACCCAATATTATGAGACGGATCAGATGGGGATCATCCATCATTCTAATTACATCCGGTGGTTTGAGGAAGCAAGGGTTGATTTTATGGATCACTGCGGCTTTTCCTATGCCCAGATGGAGAAGGACGGACTGATCAGTCCGGTGCTTTCTGTGTCCTGCGAGTATAAGACCATGACACACTTTGGAGAGACGGTAGAAATTGAGACCGAGATCCTTAAGTATAATAGTGTGAAACTGGAACTGTCCTATACCGTCCGGGACAAAGAAACCGGTGAGCTGCGCTGCACAGGAAAGAGCAGTCACTGCTTTCTGGACCGGCAAGGAAATGTAGTTTCCTTAAAAAGGGGCTGGGATAAATACCACCAGGGATTTTTAAAAGAAAGTGTTAAATAAGTATTACAATCCGGATTTTCTATTGACAAGAGGATCCGGATTTTTTATACTGCAAGTGTACTAAGACACATAGTACACTGAATACACGAAAACATGCAGCCGAGAGGAGAGAAAGGAGGGACCGGTTTGATTGTTATTGATTATCAGAATCGGAAGCCGATCTATGAACAGATTGTAGAGAAATTCCAGATGCTGATTATTAAAGGTATTCTCAAAGCCGACTCTCAGATGCCTTCTGTCAGGAGCCTTGCCGCAGAGCTTTCCATTAATCCGAATACGATCCAGAAAGCCTACACTATCCTGGAGCAGCAGGGATATATTTATCCTGTCAAAGGCCGTGGAAATTTTGTATCAGGGGACCGGGCCTTGAAACAGCAGAAGGAAGAACTTTATTTTGGAAAGCTGAGAGAGATCATAAAAGAAGGAAAAGAACTTGGAATTGAAAAAGAGACATGTCTTTCAAAAGCGGCTGAATTTTATGAGGAGGATGAACTATGATAAAGACAGAGAAACTTTGTAAGAAATTCGGTTCTATCCAGGCGGTGGACTGTATTTCTCTTACCATAGATGATAACAGCATCTTTGGTCTGGCCGGTACCAACGGAGCCGGGAAAAGTACCTTTCTGCGAATGCTTTCAGGTGTTCTGAAGCCTGACAGCGGGAAGATCGAGGTAGACGAAGCGGCCGTCTATGAAAATCCCAAGATCAAGGAAGAAATCTTTTTCCTTCCGGATACGTCCTATTTTTTTCAGAATGCTACAATAGAGGATATGGCAGATTTTTATTCTGCGTATTATCCCCGGTATGACAGGAAACGGATGACAAAGCTTCTTGGAAAGATCAGTCTGGATTCTAAGAGGAAGATCAGCACTTTCTCAAAGGGAATGAAGCGTCAGGCAGGGCTGATCCTGGGAATCTGTGCAGGAACCAGATATCTTTTCTGCGATGAGACTTTTGACGGCCTGGACCCGGTGATGCGTCAGGCCGCAAAGAGCCTGCTGGCTTACGAGGTGGCTAATCGGACTTTTACTCCTATCATTGCTTCCCATAATCTGAGAGAACTGGAGGATATCTGTGATCATGTGGGGCTTCTTCACAAGGGCGGCGTGCTCCTTTCCAAAGATGTGGAAGAGATGAAGGAGAATATGCATAAAGTCCAGTGTGTGATCCCGGATGCCCGGGATGAGGAAGCGCTGCTTGCCGAGCTGCAGGTCCTCCAATATGAAAAACGGCTTTCCCTTTTGACCATGGTAGTCCGGGGAGAACAGGAGGAGATCATGAAAAAGATCCAGGCAAAACATCCGTTGTTTGCAGAGGCTCTGCCTCTTACTCTGGAGGAAATCTTTATCAGTGAAACGGAGGTGGCAGGATATGACATCAAGAAATTATTTGCTTAAAAGTATTATAGGAAATATGCGGAGAAATCTCTGGCTGACTATTTTGATCTTCCTTGCCCTTTTCGCCGCAGGCCCGGTGCAGGCACTGGTATCCCTGGATGCCGCAAAACATACTTCAGCCCCCTACCCCAACGGGTTTACCTTGGAGAGCTATCTTCAGTGGACCTTATGGAGTAATATAAGCCTGACCAATTCTCTGACTATTATCCTGGTGGTGATCTGCGCAGCTCTGGCGGCATTTGCCGGTTTTTTCTACCTGTATTCCCAGGAGAAAACTGATTTCTACCACAGTCTTCCTCTGAAGAGAGAGAAGCTTTTTGCTATCCAGTACTGCAGCGGTCTTCTTACGTTTTTATGCCCGTACCTTCTGAGTGTTTTGATCACTCTTGGAGTGGGGGGCGTTTACGGAGCTTTAAATTCCAGGATCTTTATAGCAGCGGGACTTCAGGTGCTGTTTGCTGTGATATATTTTTTGGCAGTGTATGGGGCCGGGATCCTGGCTGTTTTGCTGACGGGAAATCTTTTTGCCGGGATTTTGGGCTTTATGGCGTTGATGGCCTATGGTCCGATCCTGTATCTGACCTTTACAAAACTGAATTATCGGTTCTTTGATACACTTGTAGCGGAGACAGCCGGTGAGTTGGGAGCGCTTTTCAGCCCGGTGACAGCGTATCTCCAGGCTTCCAATTTCTATGGATCAGACAGATCGGCAACTTTATACCTGGTTTATGGAATCCTTCTGGCTGCACTGCTTCTCGGGGCGGATCTCCTGGTTTACCACCGGCGGCCTTCTGAGAGTTTTCATAAGACGATTGCCTTTAAAAAACTGGAACCGGTGATCAAAGTCTGCGGTCTTCCGCCAGTGATACTTTTAATCGCTATGTTTTTCAGCGGACAGATGTATGCCGGCTTTTTCTGGCTGGTAGCAGGATCCTTGATCCTCACTTTGATCTTTTCTGCAATTTATGATTTTCTCTGCACTATGGATATCCGGAGCGCTCTGAAACCCAGGGTTTCTACAGGAGTGATTCTGGCAGGACTGATTCTGATTCTGGGAGGCTACCGAATGGATATTGCAGGGGTGGACCGGTATCTGCCCCGGGAAGATCAGATTGCTTCCATGTCTGTGTATTTTGGCAGCATTAACGGCCAGTTCGGCTATCCGGAAGAAGCCGGAGATACCAGTCTTTCAGCTTTTCTGAGAGAAAAGAAGGTGGAGGATTTTCAGGATATTTACGCACTGGCCCAAAAAGGTGTAGAGTATTATGAAGCAGTAGGTCCCTATGATCAGCAGAATTCTATAGAGACTGGGGATCATCAGGTACAGGTGTCCTGCTACATCGCCTATCATCTGAAATCCGGGAGGGATGTTTACCGGATGTATAACCTGCCGGAGACAGATGAACTGGTGGAGAATATCGGAAAAATCTATGATAACTGGGAATACCGGAGAGACGTCCTTCCCACCAGCTATATAGATCCCGAAAATATCCAGGGAATCTATACCAGCAGCTTCCTGGAAACCGGGAAACCTCTGGATCTGTCCCAAAATTCAGCGGATACTCTTTTGAAAACCTACAAAGGAGAACTGGAAAATCTTACCTTCCTCCAAAGTACGGAGGAAAAGGTAGTAGGTTATATGGAACTTCAGGAAAGAACCCGGGAAGATCAGAGCTACTATTGGGCTAATGACTATATAAGCTATTATGTGCCGGTATATGAAAGTTTTGAAAAGACCAGAAATCTATTAGAAAAAATGGGAAATCCCATGCCAAATGAAGTTTCCTGGGAGGAAGTGGAATCTATCCGCCTCAGCAGATATATCAGTACAGATGAGACCGATCTTTACCAGGAAAAGGTTTTCCAGGAGCAAGGGGAACTGGAGAAAATCCTGGAGCAGATCACATTTACGGAAGGAAGATTTACAGTGGGAAGTCCGGTAAATTATGATGTCAGTGTAGAGATTCAGTGGAAGGACCAGGAGAAAGCGCCGGTCGCCCTGTATCTAATGGAAGATGACAGTCTGACAGATATAATAGATCAGGTCAAGGAACAGAATACTGACTAACAAGTTTGTCAGGAAAGACCAGGATTGCGGGAGCGCATAGCAGGACGCAATCCGTGGGCTTTCTTATATGACAGTGTCTGCGCCGGCAGACATGGGAGTTTCAGATAGAATAGAAAGGAAAGGAGCCTGTCCAGGCTCCTTTTTCGTTGACAAGCAGGAAGGGAGAAGGGTAAAATAGAATAAAATATTTGTTTTAAAACAGCGGAGATGTATAAATGGACAGGAATTTGAATTTAGCTAATGAAAAGGAACTGACGGCTCTTGGCAAGGCCCTTTCTTCTGAGACCCGTATCCGGATCCTCCATTTGCTGGGAAGGGAGCCCTTGTGTGTCAATGAGATTGCAGAACTGCTGGAGATTCCCTCTTCTTCTGCAGCCTTAAATATCCGGGTGCTGGAGGAAGCAGGGCTGATCCG
>DXFG01000246.1 GCA_019114545.1 Candidatus Blautia pullistercoris
TCATTTACAAAAGATTTAACTTTGTCGATAGAGTTCAGTGAAATTTTAACTGTTTTCATTGGAAAAATCCTCCCTTACCTCATTTTTAGTAATTGCATTTTACAAGGATTATGTTACCGTCATTGGCAGAAAAAGTCAATATGAAAAAGGGAAAAATAAAACACAAAGAATCTGGTGACAATTCGTCAAAACGCTTAATGTATGGAGAATATAAGAATGGAGAATATAAGAAAAAGAGTAGCATTGCACAATTTAGGCTGCAAGGTAAATGCCTATGAAATGGAGGCCATGGAGCAGGAACTGAAGGCGGCCGGATATGAGATCGTGCCTTTTGCTCCAGGGGCAGATGTGTATATTATTAATACCTGTACCGTGACCAATATTGCTGACCGAAAGTCCCGCCAAATGCTCCACAAGGCCAGAAAAATGAATCCGGAAGCCATTGTGATTGCAGCTGGCTGTTATGTGCAGGCCCAAAAAGATGCCGGGAAAGTGGATGAAGCCATTGATATTGTACTGGGGAACAACCGGAAGCAGGAACTCCTGGATATCCTGGAGAATTACCGGAAGGGGCAGGGACAGGAAAAGATTCTGACGGATCTGGAAAAACCGGTGGAATATGAAAATCTCATGCTCTCCTCTACGGTCGAACATACCAGGGCTTATCTGAAGGTACAGGACGGGTGCAACCAGTTCTGCAGCTACTGTATCATCCCCTATGTAAGGGGAAGGGTACGGAGCAGAAAGAAGGAAGAAGTTCTGAAGGAAGTAAAGAGACTGGTAAAAAACGGTTATCAGGAATTTGTCCTTACAGGAATTCATTTAAGCTCTTATGGCATGGATATCGGAGAAAATCTCCTGGGACTGATTCAGGCGGTCCATGAGATGGAAGGGGTAAAAAGGATCCGTCTTGGCTCCCTGGAACCCAGAATTGTTACAGAGGAATTCGGACGGACTCTTGGAAGTATGGAAAAAATCTGTCCTCATTTCCATTTGTCGCTCCAAAGCGGCTGCAATGAGACTTTGAAGCGTATGAACCGAAAATATACAGCAGAGGAATATATGGAAGGCTGCAGGATCCTGCGGAAATATTTTGAAAATCCGGCGCTGACAACAGATGTCATTGTAGGTTTTCCCCAGGAAACCGAAGAGGAATTTGAAGAGTCCCGGAGTTTTATCCAGCAGGTGAATTTCTATGAGACCCATATTTTTAAATACTCCAGAAGAAAAGGCACCAGGGCGGACCGCATGGAGGGGCAGATTCCGGAAGATGTGAAAACCAGAAGAAGCCATATCCTCATCGAGCTGGGGAAGAAACAGGAGAAGGCATATATGGAGAGCTTTATGGGCAAGGAAGTAGAAGTCCTTTTTGAGGAAACCATGGAAATCCAGGGAGAAACTTACTGGATCGGACATACCAGAGAGTATATAAAGACCGGAGTAAAAACCGGGGAGAATCTGGAAAACCGTATAAAAAAGGCCAAAATCACAGGGTTTTTAAAAGGCGGTATTCTTATTTGCGCAATATAATAGTTGAATTTCCGGAAAAGATATATTAGAATAAAGGTATAGTTGCAGTTGTATGTCCTTTTTTAGATCCCAGAGGGCTATAGCAGATTAGAACGAATTTTAGAGATAAGGGCGTGAATTGAGTATGGCAAATTTAGAGAATACACAATATTTTAATGTGAAGACAGACCCGGAAGTAAGAGTGAAAGAAGTTCTGGATTTGGTATATAATGCGATGTCAGAGAAGGGATATAATCCGGTAAACCAGATTGTAGGTTACATTATGTCCGGAGATCCTACCTATATTACCAGTTATAAGGGAGCCAGAAGTACCATTATGAAGGTAGAGAGGGATGAGCTGGTAGAGGAGCTGTTGAAAGAATATATCAGGAATAAATCCTGGAAGCATGAGTAAGCTTATGCGGATCATGGGACTGGATTACGGCTCTAAGACCATAGGGGTGGCGGTCAGCGACCCCATGGGGCTGACGGCCCAGGGATTGGAGATCATCAGGAGAGAAGAGGAAAATAAGCTGAGAAAATCTCTGCGCAGGATCGAGGAACTTGTAAAAGAATATCAGGTAGAAGAGATTGTCCTTGGTTTTCCCAAAAATATGAATAATACTATTGGTGAGCGGGCACAGAAATCACTGCAGCTAAAAGAGACCCTGGAACGCAGACTGGGTCTGCCTGTTATTATGTGGGACGAAAGACTTACTACCGTGGAAGCGGACCGTACACTGATCGAAGCAGGTGTGCGAAGAGAGAACAGAAAAAAATATGTGGATATGATAGCTGCTGTATTTATTCTGCAGGGCTATTTAGATGCAAAAGCAAACCCGGATACCGTTTGATTTCTGCGAGCAACGAGCCAGGCGGACGTGCTTGCACGGCCATTTGGCGACTGCCGCAAGGGTTAACAACCCCGCTGTAGTGCAGCGGGGTTTTAATGTCAGCCTGAACTGTAAGAGACAGGATTAGGGTGAGACCAGCGAGTTTCCGGGTTCTGTGTATGCCTGAAAAACAAAAAGAAAGGACGAAACTATGGAAACAGTAGTATTTGACGGAGAGGACGGATCTGAATTAGAATTCGGTATCCTGGAACAGACCAGAGTAGGAGGCGTTGATTATCTTCTGGTCATTGATCCGGACGAAGCAGAGAATGAAAATGGAAGTGCGGCGTACATTTTAAAGGACATTTCAGAAGACGGCGACAAAGACGGCTGCTATGTATTCGTGGAAGATGATACGGAATACGATGCGGTTTACAAGGTCTTTGCAGCCATGTTAGAGGACATTGAATTTGAATAGGAACGGAAATTATTGGAGGAATAACATTGAAAAAAAATCATAATGGAAAATTGAAGATCATTCCTTTGGGCGGACTGGAACAGATAGGAATGAATATTACAGCTTTTGAGTACGAAGACAGTATTGTTGTGGTAGACTGCGGTCTTTCTTTCCCGGAGAACGATATGCTGGGAATCGACCTGGT
>DXFG01000025.1 GCA_019114545.1 Candidatus Blautia pullistercoris
CGGAGTTATTAACTTCACACCTGCTACGGAAAGCGTGGCTGATTACACACACAATCAGTTCACCGCTTCTTATCACAGGCAAATGTAAAAATGCAATGATAATGCAATCCAGAGGCACCGGTGCCGGAAAATCCCGTAAATAAAGGCTTTCTGGCCCACCGCCGACTATTCAAACTCAATCGTCGCCGGTGGTTTCCCCGTACAATCATACAGTACTCTGTTAATGTGTTTCACTTCATTAACGATCCTGCTGGTTGTCCGTCCGATTACTTCCCATGGGATCTCTGCGCTCTCTGCTGTCATAAAGTCTGTTGTGGTCACTGCTCTCAGTGCAATGGCGTAGTCATAGGTTCTTTCATCTCCCATAACGCCCACAGACTGCATATTGGTCAGAGCTGCGAAATACTGGCCGATCTCCCGGTCAATGCCGGCTTTAGCGATTTCTTCTCTCCAGATAGCGTCAGCGTCCTGTACCATCTGTACTTTCTCAGCAGTTACTTCGCCGATGATACGGATACCAAGTCCCGGGCCTGGGAATGGCTGTCTAAAAACAAGATACTCTGGTATTCCCAGTTCAAGGCCTGCCTGGCGAACCTCATCTTTAAACAAGTCACGGAGAGGCTCGATGATCTCTTTGAAATCGACATAGTCAGGCAGTCCTCCTACGTTGTGGTGGGATTTGATCACTGTGGACTCTCCTCCAACACCGCTTTCCACTACGTCGGGATAAATGGTTCCCTGTACCAGGAAGTCCACGGCACCGATCTTCTTTGCTTCTTCTTCAAATACACGGATGAATTCTTCGCCGATGATCTTACGTTTTTTCTCCGGCTCAGTTACCCCTTTTAATTTGCTGTAAAATCTTTCCTGAGCGTTTACACGGATAAAATTCAGGTCATAGGGGCCTTCCGGGCCGAAGACTGCCTCAACCTCATCTCCTTCGTTTTTGCGGAGAAGGCCGTGGTCTACGAACACACAAGTCAACTGGTTTCCTACTGCTTTGGAAAGAAGGACTGCTGCCACAGAGGAGTCTACGCCGCCGGAAAGAGCGCACAGCACTTTTCCGTCTCCTACTTTTTCACGGATGGCTTTAATGGTTTCTTCTACGAAGGAATCCATCTTCCAGTCGCCGGAACACTGACATACATTATAGACAAAGTTGGAAAGCATCTTCTTTCCTTCCTTTGTATGAAGGACTTCCGGATGGAACTGGGTTGCGTAAAGATTCTTTTCTGTATTTTCTACTGCTGCCACAGGGCAGTCTGCTGTGTGGGCAATGATCTCAAATCCGGGAGCCGGTTTGGAGATATAGTCGTTGTGGCTCATCCAGCAGATGGTCTTCTCAGACACATTCTCGAAGAGTTTAGAGTTCTGGTCTACCGTTACCTCGATCTTTCCGTACTCTCTCACAGGAGCCTTTTCCACGGTTCCTCCCAGCAGGTGCATCATCAGCTGAGATCCATAGCAGATTCCCAGAATAGGCACGCCCAGTTCAAAGATTTCTTTTGTGTAGGTGGGGGAATCCGGCAGATAGGCGCTGTTAGGACCGCCGGTAAAAATAATACCTTTCGGCTGGATTTCTTTGATCTTTTCAATATCTGTTTTATAAGAATAGATTTCGCAGTAAACATTGCATTCACGTACACGTCTTGCGATCAGCTGATTATACTGGCCGCCGAAGTCAAGTACAATAACGGTTTCTCTCTTCAAGAAAGTGCCCTCCTGTTCTTTTTTATCATCATTTGAAAAATTATGATCCAGGGTTTTGTCTGCAGGCTGGATCGTCCACTTCATTATAGAGTATCCCCCTCCATTTTACAAGGGCAAAATCCCCCCTCATGTGCTGTATAAAAGCCATCTGCCGCAGAAAACAGAAAATCTATCCGGCGTCTTTTCACGAAACACCTCGCCAGGTACATGCCAAACAGGCTGTGACCGGTGCCGTTCATGCTATCTCTCCAGCTCTTTGATCACGATCCCCAGTCTCTTAGCCAGCATAATGGCCTGTTCCAGATTTACGACCACTTCCCGCAGTTCGTCTTTTGCATCGGAGATGACAATACCCGTAATGTCGCACTCTGTAAGATCAATGTCTTTCAGCCAGGTTTTAAAGAAGCTGGCGTTTTTGAAACAGTCGTCCTTCCAGTCTACATTGGTGATATTGCATTTGCTGAAGCTGGCCTCGGTAAAGTCTGTGTGGTAGGCCTTCACATAGCTCATCCGCACTGCATCCATACCGGCCTCTCTGAAATTACAGTTTTTCATAGAAACATGACGGATAATGCTGCCGTAAAAGTCTGTCCCCAGGGCCTTGCAGTTTTCAAAGGCACAGCTTCTGAAATTAACGTCATTCATACTGGAATTGGAAAAATCACAATTTATAAATTTCACATCAGCGAAGCTGGCTCTGTCAAAAAAGCAGCCCAGGAATTTGCAGTTTTGAAACACCACCTGCTGAAAGGATATATGGCTTCCATCGATCCGGGACAGAAAGGTCCCGGTAAACTGCCTTCTGAAAATTTCTCCCTCTTCTTCCCTGGCTGCTTCCATAAGTTCCGCTGCATCTCTGACTTCTGTCAGCTCCTGGGGAATCTGGGGTTCTTTAAATACTTTTTTATTCATAGTTGTCATTCGTCCTATACCAATGCTGTATGTTTCCATTTTCCTCTTATGTATCTGGCGACAAAGCATATAGACCGGAACAGCCAGTCAATCGTCATAGCCACCCATACGCCAAACACACCCATATGGAAATATGCACCCAGCACTACGCTGAAACCAATCCGGAATACCCACATGGAAAAGATAGACAACCCCATGGTAAACTTAACATCTGCCGCAGCTCTCAGTGTATTCGGCAGAGAGAAGGACAAGGGCCATATGGTCACTACGCAGGCGGAATAATAGAAAAGAATCTGTCGTGCATAGCTGCTGGCTTCTTCTGAAAGTCCGTAAATACTCACCACAAAAGGCACCGCCAGTACCACAAGAACGTTAATTGCCAGGGCAGAAATATAAATGATCCTGATCAGCTTCCTGGTGTAATATCTTACCTGTTCAAAGTCCCCGGCTCCCACACATTGAGATACCACGGTTAGCATGGCAAAACCAATGGCCATTCCCGGAAGGGTTGCAAAAGTAGCTACATTGTTGGAAACCGCATTCGCTGCAATAGAAGCAGTACCGAATCCTGTCACAATACTCAGCACCATGATCTTACCCAACTGAAACATACTGTTCTCCAGGCCGTTGGGGATTCCGATATACAGGATCTTTTTCAGCAGAGACCAGTCTGTTTTAAAGGAAAAGGGGTGGTAAATGTGAACCATATGCTTCTGATTGTTCAGCATGATCAACATGACAATACAGGCTACGGTCCTGGAAACTAAGGTGGGGATAGCAACTCCCTCCACCCCTCTGTGAAGTCCATAGATCAGAATGGCATTTCCGCAGATATTAATGGCATTCATCAGCAGAGAGGTCTTCATAGCAATCGAGGAATTTCCCATTGCCCGGAAAGCCGCTGCCCCTGCATTATACAGGGCGATCATGGGAATGGAAGCAAAGACGATCATCATGTAGACATTGCAGTTATAAAGAACATCCGCCTCAATATTGCCAAAGATCACGTGGGTAATCAGATTCCGTCCCAGATATCCCAGGATCATCACTGCCAGAGAAGCTTTAAAAGTAAAAGCCAAAAGCTGGTTGGTGGCCTTGCAGGCCATTTCTGTCCTTTTCTTGCCCAGGAACTGGCCGGCGATGACTGCTCCGCCTGTGGCAAGAGCCGTAAAGATATTGATGATCAGAACCATCACCGTATCAATGAGAGAAACCCCCGATACTGCAGCCTCCCCTACGCTGGACACCATGACAGAATCTGCAAGTCCCACAAAGGCCTGAAGGAACTGATCCACCACCAGAGGAAGGATCAGCTTCCGAAGGTCTGCATTGGAAAAAAAGAACTTTTTCCTGTCCATTTTTCTTTATTTTTCTCCTCCGTATCTTTTTGATATCCCACATTATACGCTCCCGGATTCTGGTGTACAAGAGAGATTCTCAACTTTTTCTCTTCCGCAGAACAAAGTGGGCAAGCCCGCCTCAGCTCCCCCTCCCCTCTGCCAAAAGACTTCCGTTAGTGCATTGTCCCATAAAGAATCGGACCAATCCTCCTGGATATTTTTCGAGATGATATACTTGGCAGCTATGTAAGGATAAGAGCCTCACAGATAAGGATTCCCAGGAAAACAAGGTTCCACACCGTAAAGACTGCCATAAATCTTCCCTTTCTCCGGGGATATTCCACTGTATAAAATTTAAAGGAGATCAGACTTGCCAGTGAAGCCACCAGGGTTCCCAGGCCGCCCAGATTAACCGCTGTAAGGAGAAGAGAAAAATTTCCTGCAAATCCCGACAATAGGATCGCCGCAGGCACATTGCTGATGATCTGGCTAGTGAGGATCCCTGCCCACAGTTCTTTTCCCTGGACAAGAGAAGCCAGGGTACTGCTGATCTCCGGGATCCGCTTCATATTTCCGATGAAAATGAAGAAACACAAAAAAGTCAGCAGCAAAAAATAGTCTACTTTTCCAAATAATCTCCGGTTCACTGCCAGCACGGCTGCCGCCACACAGATCAGCACCGGAATATATGGAAAGACCCGAAATACCACCAGCAGACATAATAAAAGCAAGGCCGCAAATGCAAAAAGCTGGGACAGGTTTTTTCCTATCTGGACTTCTTTCTGCTCCTTTACTGCAATACTCTTTAAAGCTTCATTTTTTTCTGTAAAAAGGATACACACCAGAAGGATCAGGGAAAGGCCGGCATAGGGCCAAACTGCCCGTGCAAACTCTCCCAGCGTAACTCCCGACATAGAATATAAATAAAGATTCTGGGGATTTCCTATAGGAGTAGCCATACTTCCCAGGTTGGCGGCAATGGTCTCCAGCACCACAATCCTCAGGATCCTGTCTTCCCGGCCTACCATCTGATATACCAATATGGTAAATGGCACAAAAGTGATCAGGGTCACGTCGTTTGTGATGATCATACTGGAGAAAAAGCACAAAAGCACCATAAGCACAGACAAGTTCCGCAGGCTGCTGGCCTTCTTCAGCAGGGTCTCTCCCAATAGGGAAAATATCCCCAGCCATTGAAATCCGGCTACAATGATCATAAAACAAAACAACAAGGCAAGCGTCCGGTAATCCGGATAAGTCAGATAGGCCGGATCCGGTCTCACCACCGCTGCCGAAATAAGAGCAAGAAGAAAAGAGACGCAGAAAACCGTCTCTTTTCTAAAAAATTCTTTCAGAGTTTTCATGTAATGGTCTCCCTGCACATCATGCGAAATTTTTGCGCTGTCCTTGCCGAAAATCCCGGGATCACGGGCCTGGACTTGGACAAACAGCCCTATTATACATCTTGTTTTTCTGATATGCAATCATAACCCTGGCAAAAATTTCCCCTTCTTTTCATCCACAGGGCAGCTATGTCTCAGACTGTTTCAGGCCAGCTCTTTTACATAAACTCCATTTACTTTTTCAAATCCCATTGTCTGCAGATAAGATTCATGAGAGCCCGGCGTTCCTGTAAAGATCATTTTGCGGATTCCATGATCTTTTAATTTTGAGTAGAGATAATTTCCCACGGAACAGTCTCTGTATGCCGGTACAGAATAGTCCAGAAGGACCTCCAGCTCACCCTTTTCCCCTTTCTTTCCAAGAAACAGCCCGGCAGGGGAAGCATCCTTGCAGACTACATATGCAGTATCACATTCCGGCTGTTTTTCTTTAAATATCGGAAAGTATTTCTGGATATCTGTGTGATAAAAATCCATCATATACTGCACCAGGGACTCTCCCGGCTTTCCTTCAATAAAATCATAATTTCTATCCGATTTCCGAAGGCGGACCAGATAATAAATATTAATCCCTACCAGGCAGCAATTCATAAGGGCCGTAGGATAAGACTGAATGATCATGGCGTAGACTGCAAAGATCGTTCCTCCCACTGCATTGATAATCCGAAGTTTTACCACGGAAGTCATAAGAAAGGAGATCAGCACCAGTATGGAGCCAATATATCCCACCAGCTCCACCATCATATGTGTACTCACGCCGTCCCCCCTTAGTATCCATTCCCGGCATCCGGGCTGTTTTTCATGATCTTCACCAGCCTGCTGGTACCAAGTCTTTCAGCTCCCAGGCGGATAAATTCTTCTGCGTCGTCAAAGGAGGAAATGCCTCCGGCAGCCTTTACCTTCACTTCTTTTCCCACATGTTTTCTCATCAGTTCCACATCTGCAAAGGTGGCTCCTCCGGTAGAAAATCCTGTAGATGTTTTAATATATTCTGCCCCTGCCTTTGTGACGGTCTCGCACATTTTTATCTTTTCATCCTCAGTAAGAAGGCAGGTCTCGATAATAACCTTCAGGATCCTGCCGCCGCAGGCCTGGTGGATCTGGCGGATCTCCTCTTCGATTTCTTCGTACTTCTTATCTTTCAGCTTTCCGATATTGATGACCATGTCGATCTCGGAAGCTCCATTTGCAACAGCGTCCTTTGTCTCAAATACCTTAGTGGCTGTGGTGCTGTAGCCGTTTGGAAAACCGATCACTGTGCAGATGGGAAGCTTTCCCTCTGCATATTCGGCAGCCTGCTTTACATAGGAAGCCGGAATACATGCGGAGGCTGTTCCATATTTTATGGCGTCATCCAGGATCTGCCGGATCTCCTCCCAGGTTGCAGTCTGTGTCAGTAAAGTATGGTCTACATATTTCAAAATCTCTTTTTTATCCATCTTAAATTCCTTTCCATTTCTTCTCAAAGATTTCTCTGATTTCCGGGTTAAAAGCTGTTTCCGCCGCATTCCTGAGGAGAGTAAAGATCAGTTCCCCGTCCCGGCCGTACTGCTCATAAACCTTTGTCAGTTCCCTGGTCATAGTCGTTCCGCTGACAGTCCGGTTATCTGTATTTACGGAAACCTTAATTCCTTCCTCCAAAAACTGACAGAGAGGATAATCCTGCCAGCTTTGCGCTGCCTTAGTCTGGAAGTTGCTTGTAGGACACATTTCCACGCCGATCCCTGCCCTGGCATATGCTTTCATCAGCTCCGGGGCTTTTTTCAGGGCAATTCCATGACCGATCCTGGACGCTCCCAGTTCCCAGGCCTCCCGGACATTTTCCAGGCTTCCGGTTTCCCCGGAGTGAATGGTATAGGGGATACCAAGCCTTTTTGCCTCCTGAAAAATGTTCCGGTACTGAGCCGTAGGAAAGGCGGACTCATCTCCGGCCAGGTCCAGGGCGCATACCCCTTCTCCCAGATATTCTCTGGCACATTTCAGCATGGCCAGGTTCTGTTCCTCACTATGGTTTCTCATAGCGCACACTATGATTCCATAATGCACCTGGAAATCTTCTTTTCCCCGTTCCATACCTCGCCTCACCGCTTCGATCACCTGTCTGCAGCTTAAACCTTCATGTACGGAAAGCATAGGCGCAAAGCGTACTTCAATATACTCTACCTTTTCTTTTGCGATCTCTTCCACAAAAGTATAGGCTCCTTCTTCCAGTCCCTTCTCGTCCTGAAGACACTGAAGAGGCAGGTCAAATTTCTCCAGATATTCCGTAAGACTTTTGCAGTCCTGGGATACGGTCAAAGCTTCCCTGGCCACTTCTTTCCCCAGGTGTCTTTCTATCATGGACTTTGTAAGAGAGCCGTCCAGATGACAGTGAAGATCAAGTTTTGGAAGCTGTTCTATATCCATATAATCACACCTTTTCTATAATTTTAGTAACCAGTTCTTTGAACTGCACGGAGACTCTGTCCGCAGTTTCCTGCACTTCTTTGTGATCCAGTTTTTTATCTGACAGTCCTGCGGCCAGGTTAGTGATACAGGAGATTCCTCCGATTTCCATTCCCATATGGCGGGCAGCCATAGCCTCGCAGGCAGTACTCATTCCCACAGCGTCTCCACCCCAGATCCGACACATCCGGACTTCTGCAGGAGTCTCATAATTAGGGCCGGTAAGCTGTACATAGACCCCTTCCTGGAGATGGATTCCACATTCTTCGGCAGATTTCCGGATTACCTCCCGGATTCTTTTGCTGTAGACTTCGCTCATATCCGGGAACCGGTCTCCAAGCTCCTCCAGGTTTGGTCCTATCAGGGGGCTGGGGACGCCTGTTGCGATCTGGTCAGTGATCATCATAAAATCTCCCGGCTGGAAGTTCTCATTGATTCCTCCTGCTGCATTGGTAAGGATCAGTTTTTTTGCTCCTAAAAGGCCCATTAACCTTGTGGGCAGCACCACATCAGACATAGAGTATCCTTCATAATAATGAACTCTTCCCTGCATGATCACCACCGGGACATTTCCTACATATCCAAAGACAAACCGTCCCTTATGGCCTTTTACTGTGGACACGGGAAATCCTTCAATATCCGAGTAATCCACAGTAGTTTCTATCTTAATACCTTCCGCATAGTCTCCCAGTCCGCTTCCCAGGATCAGGGCAACTTCTGGTTTGAAATCTGTTTTTTCTCTGATACTTGCCAGGCAAGTCTTTAATTTATTTTCCATATTTCCACTCCTCTCATAAATCTTCCGCCAGGATTTCCGATATCATTTTTTCCATCCGGCAGTACTGTTCATAGTTAATGAGAATATAGCTTCCCTGGGTGGTGATCAACCCGCTTTCTTTAAATTTCTTAATGGAACGAGTGATGGTCTTTACACACAATCCCGTGAAATCCGACAATTCCTGCCTGTCTCCCTTCATCTTCATGACTCCGTTCTCTGCATATTTCCGATACCGTTTCATCAGCAGAAAAGCCACCCGGTCTGCGCCCTGAAGGAACAAAAGCATCCTGCTGTCCCGGGCCTGTTCCAGAAGATACTCTCCCATCAGCCGGCTTTCCTGCTGAAGGGCGGTAATATCCGAATCCAGCCATTTTTTAAAGCCTTCTTTGGGGATTTTCAGCACTGTACATTTTGTCACTGTCTGAAGAGTGGTCTGATATTTATCCAGATTAATGATCACTTCCATCCCGCCGAAAGCATAGACTTTGTCAAACACCGTAAAATCATAATTGATGCCATAGATCCTGTAATCCGTGGCTTTAATAAGACCTTTTCCGATCAGGAAGATTGTGTCCGCCGGTTCCCCTTCCTGGACAAAGATCGTTCCTTTTTCCAGCTCTTCCACCACAAAAGTATCCATCAACCACATAGGGGCCGTCCGAAAATACTCTTCAAATTGTTTCCTTCTCTCCTCTTCTATATCATTCAGAAAAGGCAGGATCTTAGCCAGATATTTGTTTTCCATCTTTCGTCACCTTCAGTTCTTTTCTATAGGAAGCACTTGTTTCCCTTTGATATATTTTGCGTCTATCTGCCTGTCCTCCGCCAGATAGATCAGCCGCTCCAGCCGCTCTTTCGTGGAAAGTTCTCTGGCATGGCGGAGCATTCCGTCGTCAATGACCACTGCGTCAAATTCATACCCCGGCTCCAGGCTCCCCACCTTTCCGAAGAATTCTCCTCCCCCTTTGGTTGCCAGGTAGAAGACCTCTTCCACAGTCAGGGGAGAAAGACTCTGATCCTGGATCCTCCACCGAAGCTTGGAGCACTGGATTGCCATAGCCATGGCCCGGAACATGGAAAGAGAGGTGCCGGCAGCCACATCTGTGCCCAGGCCCATCTTCAGTCCCTGGTCCAGAAATCTCCTGGCCGGAGCGATCCCCGATGCCAGGTTTGCATTGGACTCCGGACAGTGGGCAATAAATACCCCCTGTTCCTTCATCATCCGGGTTTCTTCCTCATCGCTGTACACACAATGTGCCATAATCGTAGGGCAGTCACCTCCAAACAGCCCGTGGAGGCGGTAGGCGTCTCCATAGCATGAAGCCTGGGGACAAAGCTGGCGGACCCATTCTATCTCACTGAGGTTTTCGGAAAGATGGGACTGTGCCGGCAGCTGGTATTTTTTCTGAAGCTCTGAAAGTTTCTCCATCAGTTCATCAGAGCATGTAGGGATAAATCTGGGAGTCAGAATAGGCTTTACATTGGTAAGATCTGCAGCCGCCAGGATCCAGTCTTCTGTATCTTTGGCAGACTTTTGGGCGCTTTCTTCCTGCAGGCCCTGGGAGCTGTTCCGGTCCATATTTACCTTTCCAACATAGCCTGCCAGCCCTGCCTCTTCCATCTTCTCCATCAGCCAAAGAGTAGCCTCTTTATGGCAGGTGGCGAAAACACAGGCTCTTGTGGTTGCGCTGTGGAGCAGATCGTCTATGAATATATTATACGCCTTTTGGGCATACTCTGTATCCTTATATTTCTCTTCCTCAGGAAAAGTGTGGGTGTTCAGCCAGTCGATCAGTTCCTGGTCCATCCCCAGGCCCCGGAAGGTGTACTGAGGAGCGTGAACGTGCAGGTCCACAAGTCCCGGAATGATCAGCTTATCCCCGTAATCCCGGCAGGGAATCCCTCTCCATTCCTCCGGGAGAGTTTCAAAAACTCCCCGGCTTTTTCCATCTTCGCATACTACATAGCCCTGGTCCACAGTCCGTATTTTTTTCTGATCCTCACTGTAACAGATATGGCCTCTGATAGCAAATCTTTCCATGTCGTTGTCTCCTTGTTCTGTCATTCCAATATTTTTTATCGCTGCCCTTTGTCATAGGGGATTCCCTCTGCCTTAGGCGCTCTGGAGTTCTTTGAAAACAGTGCCAGCACCACAAGGGAAATAATGTATGGGAGCATGTTGTAAACTGCGCTTGGAATGTTCAGTGCCTCCAGGATATCGAATCCTGAATACACATTGGACAGAGCCCGGAACAATCCGAAGAGAAGGGCTGCCAGTCCGATGAATTTAGGCTCCCACTGGCCGAAGATCATAACCGCCAGGGCCAGGAATCCGAAGCCTGCCACGCCGTTTTCAAATTTCCACTCACTGACTCCTGCAGTGATATAAACAATTCCTCCAAGTCCTCCGAAAAGTCCGGAGATAAGAACTCCTGCATAACGCATTTTGTATACGTTGATACCCACAGAATCCGCTGCCTGAGGATGCTCGCCGCAGGCCCGCAGACGAAGGCCAAACCGCGTTTTATAAAGAACAATATGTGCAATGATCAGAAGAACAACCGCCAGGATCATAAACCAGCTCACCTCAAAATTTCCGATCTTGAAAGCGGAAAATGCTTTTCTCTGTTCGATGTACTGGATTGAGGAAGAAACGTTGTTTACATTTTCTGCCATGTTGATCGCTTTTACAAACACCGTAGCTGCCGCTGTACCAAGAAGGTTCATGGCTGTTCCGATCAGGGTCTGGTCCGCCTTAAAATTAATGGCCGATACTGCCAGCAGAAGAGAATAGACCATACCGAAAAGAATACTTCCGATCACAACTGCCAGGATCATCAGGGCAGCCGGAAGATTTCCCATATATTTCATTACCAGGGCTCCGCCCAGGGCGCCAATGACCATCGTTCCCTCTAATCCCAGGTTGATCACGCCGCTCCGCTCGGAAAAGCATCCGCCCAGGGCAACGAGCATAAGTACTGACGCATAGATTAATGTATATTGTAATAATAGTGCCATCCTTTTCTTCCTCCTTTCCTACTTTTTCCCTTTTCTGCTCATGCAGTATTTAAAGAATAATACAAAGCCGCAGAAGTAGATGATGATCGCTGAGATCAGGTCTGAAATCTGAGCACAGTATACCATCTTGTCCACGTAAGAACCGCCGCTTGTAATATGCTGGATAAAGAATGCGGAGAAGATACTTCCGATGGGATTCAGGCCTCCAAGGAACGCTGCTGCAATCCCGTTAAAGCCCATGGCCGGCACTGCAGTCTGTGCGCAGGACCACTGCTCGATGCCGCTCAAGTAGAGGAATGCAGCTCCAAGTCCGGAAAGACAGCCGGCGATCACCATGGTAAGGATCATATTTCTCTTTTCTTTCATACCTGCATATTTTGCAGCATTTTTGTTTAATCCTGTGGCCTTCAGTTCATACCCCAATTTTGTTTTGCTCATCAGGAACCACACCAGTATAGCGATGATAACCGCCAGGGGAATCGCGATGGTCACATAACGGTTATTAGAAAACAGTCTGTCCAGTCCCAGGCTTGGGATCAGAGCTCCTGGTGCATTGGTTTTCAGGGCCATGGTATAAGTCGTACTTGATTCCTTTACATTAGTCAGAAGCATGTTTACGCTGTAAAGACTGATCCAGTTGAGCATGATTCCTGCGATAACTTCATTTACATTTAAGTATGCCTTTAAAATACCTGCAATTCCTCCAAGGATCCCTCCGCCGATCATGGCTGCGATCATGCAGATATACCAGGGCATCTGATAAGCTATGGCAAGATAGAGGGCAAGTCCCGCTCCCACTGCATACTGTCCGGAAGCGCCGATATTGAAAAGTCCTACCTTATAGGCAAATAAGATGGACAGGGTACACATAAGAAGAGGCGCTGTTTTTGCAAGGGTGCTTCCGAAATATTCCAGGGCAACTTCAGGTCTGGGGAAATATAAAAAATTCTTAAGGATTGCAGTCATTGCGCTCCAGGCTTCTGAAGGATTGATACATAAAAGTACAATGTAGCCCACCAGAAGTCCCAGAATGATACAGATCAGAGAAGCAATCACAGTCTGTACGCCGGCGATTTCCAGGAATCCTTTCTTTTCGTTTTTCGTATTCATATCCTACACCTCCTGTTTTTTGGCACCGGTCATATAAAGTCCTAATTCTTCAACCGTCACTTCATCCGGTTTGAATTCCCCGACCAGTTTTCCTTCGTACATTACCAGGATCCGATCCGGCACATCCATAACTTCATCCAGTTCCAGGCTGACTAAGAGCACAGCCTTTCCTGCATCTCTCTGTTCAATAAGCTGTTTGTGGATGAATTCGATAGCTCCGATATCCACTCCTCGTGTAGGCTGTACAGCGATCAGAAGATCCGGATCCTTGTCAATTTCCCGGGCAATGATGGCCTTCTGCTGATTTCCTCCTGACATAGACCGGACAGTAGTCGCCGATCCCTGACCGGAACGGATATCATACGCTTCAATGAGACGGTCTGAATATTCCCGGATCTCTTTTCTCTTCAGCACTCCGAACTTATTGGTAAACTGAGGCTCAAAATACCGCTGAAGCACCAGGTTATCTTCCAGAGAATAATCCAGAATCAGTCCATGTTTATGTCTGTCTTCAGGTATGTGACTCATACCTGCCACAGACCGCTGGCGGATAGATGCATTGGTGATGTCTTTCCCCTTCATGACAATGCTTCCGCTTTTCAGGGGTTCCAGACCGGACAGCCCATAGACCAGTTCCGTCTGACCGTTTCCGTCGATTCCTGTAATACAGACGATTTCACCTTTCCGCACCTGGAAATTCACATCCTGAACTGCGTCTTTTTTATTCTGTCCCTCAACGCTCATGTGCTTTACGTCCAGCACGACCTCTCCCGGCTTAGCAGGCTTCTTCTCTACTTTAAAGCTTACATTTCTTCCCACCATCATAGCGGACAGCTTCTCCGGTGTGGTGTCCTTTGTCTCAACAGTCCCCACATATTTTCCTTTCCTGAGGACGGTACATCTGTCGGAAACTTCCATGATCTCGTTCAGCTTGTGGGAAATAAAAAGGATGCTTTTTCCCTCTTTTGCAAGTCCTTTCATGATCTGCATCAGCTCTTCGATTTCCTGTACCGTCAGTACTGCCGTAGGCTCGTCAAAAATCAGGATCTCATTATCCCGGTACAGCATTTTTAAAATTTCCGTTCTCTGCTGCATACCTACAGTAATATTTTCCACAATAGCGTCCGGATCGATCTGGAGATGGTATCTGGAAGACAGTTCCATCACCTTTTTCCTTGCTTCCTCTTTCTTCAGAAATCCTCCCTGGACCGGCTCCGCACCCAGGATGATATTGTCCAGTACAGAAAAACATTCTACAAGCTTAAAATGCTGATGTACCATACCGATCCCCAGAGCGTTTGCATCATTGGGATTCTTGATATGTACGGTTTTCCCGTCTTTCCGTATCTCTCCTTCCTCTGGCTGATACAATCCGAACAGCACGCTCATCAGTGTAGATTTCCCTGCGCCGTTTTCACCCAGAAGGGCATGGATCTCGCCTTTTTTCAGCTGCAGTGTAATGTTATCATTTGCCACAATACCGGGAAATCTCTTGGTTATATTCAGCATTTCAACTGCGTATTCTCCCATTTTTATTTCCTCCTTTCCCCATGTCCTACATGATCGATCCTTGTCTTTCATTTACCTTTACAGATACTTCCGGCATCTGGTCAATGGAATTGTCAATCTGGATCTCCCCGTCATAGATCTTCTGTACCAGTTCATAATAGTCCTCTACTGTAAAGTTTTCATTCCACTGTGTGGTGTCTTCCGGAAGCCCTACATAATTCACAGATGTATCTGTTCCTGATACCAGTCCCAGGTTCTCAATTTTTCCTACATGCTCTTCCCAGGTACCATCTACAATAATCGAATTCAGCATGGCTTTTACCGTAGCTCCCAGCCCCTTCATAGCGGAAGTCACAGTCATTCCTTCTCCATATGCGTCAATAATAGGAGACTGGTCACTGTCCACGCCGATCATCTTGCCCCCTACTTTCGCTGCAGCTTCTGCTGCTGAAGTAAAGATTCCTCCACCGCAGGCAAATACGATCTCTGTGCCCTGGCTGAACCAGGTATCCATAGCTGCCGTGATCTCCGTGGAACCGTAGAACTGTCCTCCATATGCATATTCTACCTGAATCTCATCTACAATACCCAGTTCTTCAGCCGCATCATTAATCCCCTGCACATAGCCGAATCCAAAACGCATAACTGCCGGCACTGCCTGGCCCCCCAGAAAGCCAAGGTTCTGGTAGCCCAGTTTGACCGCCGCATACCCTGCCATATACCCGGGGATCTCCTCCTGGTAAACTGCGCAGTATGTGTTTTCCGTGTTGTAATAGTCGGAAGCCTCATAGGAATCCGGATCATCATAATACTTGCTTCCCACCGCTGCCGCAATGATATCTCCGGCCGTCATATCCAGGGCGATAAACTTCACATCCGGATATTTGTAGGTCACTTCTACCAGGGCAGGTGCAAAGATATATCCTGGCATAACAATGATATTATAACCTTCTGCCACAGCCACATCGATCATGGCAATGCGGGCATAATCTGTATCTCCGTCCGGCTTTTTGTAGGTGAAATCAATGTTGTTTTCCGTACAATATTCCAGACAGGCTTCATAGGTAGTCTGATTAAAAGACTGGTCTGTTATGTCGCCGCTGTCCGTGATCATGGCTACACGATAGTCTGAATCACTGGTGCTTTCTTGGCTCCCTGAAGGTCCGCAGCCCAGAGCAGAAACCGCTATGCACACTGCCAGAAGAAAAGCGGCAAGCCTTTTCAGTTTTTTCATTTCTTCGTTCCTCCTTTGTTATTTTTTATTTTATATAGGAAAGCAATGATGTTCCAATCGTATTTTCCGGCATATGAAGGCCAAAATTATCAACGATAGTAGCACCGATCACAGCAAAAGTATCCTGTTCCGGCAGCATTCCATTCCCCTCCATAGCCTTTCCATAGGCAAGGAAAGGTACCTTTTCTCTTGTATGATCTGTTCCTGTATAGGTAGGGTCATTTCCATGATCTGCTGTGATGATCAAAAGGTCATCATCTTTCAGTTTTTCCAGCAAAATCTTCAGTTTTTCGTCAAACATTTCCAGCTCTTTTGCATAGCCTTCCGGGTTTCTTCTGTGTCCCCATTTTGCATCAAAATCCACCAGATTTACAAAACAAAGCCCATGAAAGTCCTTCTTGGCAATGTCTATGGTCTGTTCCATACCGTGAACAGAAGATTTGGATTTATAGGCTTCTGTGATTCCTTCTCCATCAAAAATGTCTTTGATTTTTCCTACAGAGATCACATCCAGTCCATGATCTTTCAGTACATCCAGAGCGGTTTTCATCGGTGGTTTCAGAGCGTAGTCGTGACGGTTGCTGGTCCGCTCAAATTCCCCTTTCTTCTTTCCGATATAAGGTCTTGCAATAACCCTTCCCACTCTCCATTCTTCTTTCATGGTCAGTTCTCTGGCGATCTCACAGCAGCGGTACAGTTCCTCCAGGCCGAAGGTCTCCTCATTTCCGCAGATCTGGAGTACAGAGTCCGCTGACGTGTACACGATCATATGGCCGGTGGCAATCTCTTCTTCTCCCAGCTCGTCAATAATTTCCGTTCCGCTGGCGCTTTTGTTTCCGATCACCTTATGCCCTGTCCGTTTTTCCAGTTCTTCAATCAATTCTTTTGGGAAACCATGTTCTGTAAAGGTTTTGAAAGGTTTCTTTGTCTCAATTCCCATGATCTCCCAATGGCCGGTCATGGTGTCCTTCCCGTTGCTCCGCTCTCTCAGGGCAGCCTGATATCCAAGAGGATTCTCCACCGCAGATACCTGACGAAGTGGAGTCAGGTTGGCCATTCCCAGCTTCTGGAGAGTAGGAATCCGGAAATTTTCTACTGCTTCCGATATATGTCCCAGGGTATTTACTCCAACATCTCCAAACTTTTCTCCGTCAGGCATAGCTCCGATTCCCAGGGAATCGATTACGATGGTAAATACACGTTTATATTTTCTCATTTCTGTCCTCCTTATCTCTCAGTCTGCCAGATTTCCAGGGCCGAATCCCTGGGGCAGCAGTTCTTCCAGCCTGTATATCTTATAGTCTTCTTTTCCCTTTGCCAGTATGATCTGAAACTCTTTTGGCCTGCAGAATTCCATCATCACCTGTCTGCAGACTCCGCAGGGAGGGGTATAATCCACCAGTTTTCCCTCAGGTCCTCCTACAATACAGATAGCTTCAAATTCTTTTACGCCTTCACTGACAGCCTTAAAAAACGCCGTTCTTTCTGCACAGTTTGTAGGAGTATAAGCTGCATTCTCAATGTTGCAGCCTGTATAGATCTGTCCGTTTTTTCCAAGGAGGGCAGCCCCTACCTTAAAATGAGAGTATGGCGTATAAGAATAGGAAAGCTGGGCAATGGCTGTATCAATCAGTTCCTGGATCTTTGCTTTCTCCATCATGGTCCTCCTCTACTTCTCTGCCTTCTGATCTGCTTTGATCAGATTTCGTATTGCCTGCACGGCCACTCGGATGGCCATATCCGTGTCATGGACTACCGGGTTCTCCAGGCCTTCTTTCTCTCTCTCCTGATTTGCCATGACCAGGAAACAGGAGCCTGCCCGTACTCTCAGATGACTGGCTACCACAAAGAGGGCTGCAGATTCCATCTCTGAAGCAAGACAGCCCAGCCGCTTCCAGGCTTCCCATTTATTCAGCAGTTCATAGCTCACCGGCATCCGTTCCGGGGAATGCTGTCCGTAAAAAGAATCCTTGCACTGAACAACCCCTACATGATAAGGACTTTCCAATTCTTCTGCTGCCTGGATCAGCGCATTGGTCACCCGGATATCCGCCACTGCCGGGAATTCAATCGGCGCATATTCCTTGCTGGTTCCTTCCATGCGGATGGCTCCGTTTGCAATAACAACATCTCCGCTTTTCACGTCAAGCTGCATGCCCCCGCAGGTTCCGATCCGGATAAAAGTATCCGCCCCGGACATGGTCAGCTCTTCCATGGCAATGGAAGCAGAAGGTCCGCCGATTCCCGTAGATGTAACGCTTACCTTCACCCCATCCAGGTAACCGGTATAGGTGACATATTCTCTGCTGTCCGCCACCAGGACCGGGTCGTCAAAATACTTGGCGATCTTTGCACAGCGTTTGGGATCTCCCGGGAGAATCACATAACGTCCCACATCTCCCTTTCCCACCTGGATGTGATACTGTTTATTTGCATCTTCTGAGTAATTCATAATCATACCTTCTTTCTCTTTGTTCTTTGTTCTACTTGCATATTACCTGTAATTCCCTTTTTCAAAAAGGACTCGAGTCCCTTTTTATGTATTTACGTGACTTTTCACAAATTTCCTTTTCTTCTTTTATCTATTTTTACCATGCGGACAAATGTTATTCTTTATTTCTTCCGGCGGTTTTATTTTACAAGACAAGCTTTGCTGATACAGGCATCCCCATATAGAAAAAGAGAGCCTGTAATCCCGGCCTTTGCCGTTTCACAGACTCTTTTTTATACTGTAGAAATCAAAAAATTAAATATGCTGATGTAAATACTTCTCTCTGGTAGCCAGTCCTCCCCGGATATGCCGTTCCGATTTATTCACGTCCAATAC
>DXFG01000026.1 GCA_019114545.1 Candidatus Blautia pullistercoris
GTGCTGGATACAAATCTGACTCCCGAACTGATCGAGGAGGGATTTGTCCGTGAGATCATCAGCAAGATCCAGACCATGCGTAAGGAAGCCGGCTTTGAGGTTACCGATAAGATCCGGGTTTCTCTGGAAGATAATCAGGTGATCGAAGGAATCTTCCGTGTCCATGAAGCCCAGATCAAATCTGAGGTTCTGGCTGAAGAAGTTGTATACGGTCAGATGAGCGGTTATGCAAAAGACTGGAAAATAAATTCAGAAAACGTGAAATTAGGCGTTGAGAAACTTTCATAGGAAAAAGGGCTGTCGCGGGGAATTCAATAGCTCTGGTTCTGCTATGCGGCAGCCTTTTTCCTGCAAAAAAGAAGGTTAGCAGTATTTGCCTTCATCATTCTGAAGGAGGAAAGGGAATGTTAGACAATCAATTTAAGAAAGAGGAATTCAAGAAAAGCGTTAAAGAAAACGTAAAAATGCTCTACAGAAAGACCATTGAAGAGGCCACTCAGGAGCAGATTTTTCAGGCAGTATCTCTTGCTGTGAAGGACGTAATTATTGATAACTGGCTGCTGACACAGAAACAGTACGAGAAGGACGACCCGAAGATTGTTTACTACTTATCCATGGAATTCCTTATGGGACGTGCGCTGGGAAATAACCTGATCAACCTGTGCGCATATGACGAGGTGAAAGAAGCCTTAGACGAATTAGGATTTGACTTGAATGTAATAGAAGACCAGGAACCGGACCCGGCTCTTGGAAACGGAGGATTGGGACGTCTGGCTGCATGTTTCCTGGATTCTCTGGCTACCCTGGGCTACTGCGCTTACGGCTGCGGTATCCGTTACCATTACGGTCTGTTTAAGCAGAAAATCGAAGACGGTTATCAGGTAGAGGTTCCTGACAACTGGCTGAAAAACGGCTATCCCTTTGAACTGCGCCGTCCGGAATATGCAAAAGAAGTAAAATTCGGCGGTTATGTAGATGTGGAATACGACCATGCTACAGGCAGGACCCGTTTTGTACAGAAGGGCTATCAGTCTGTACTGGCAGTTCCTTATGATATGCCTATCGTAGGATATAATAATAAAATCGTAAATACCCTTCGCATCTGGGATGCGGAGCCTATTACAGACTTCCGTCTTGATCTTTTTGACAAGGGAGAATACCACAAAGCTGTAGAACAGGAAAACCTGGCTAAGAATATTGTGGAAGTGCTGTATCCGAATGACAACCATTATGCAGGAAAAGAGCTGCGTCTGAAACAGCAGTATTTCTTCATTTCCGCAAGCATCCAGGCTGCTATCGCTAAATTTAAGAAGGCCCACAGCAATCTCCATGATCTGCCGAAAAAAGTGACCTTCCAGTTAAACGATACCCATCCTACCATGACAGTGGCTGAACTGATGCGTATCCTGGTTGATGAGGAGAACCTGTCCTGGGATGAGGCATGGGATATTACGACACATACCTGTGCATATACAAACCATACCATTATGGCAGAAGCTCTGGAAAAATGGCCTATTGAGCTGTTCTCTAAACTGCTTCCCCGTATTTACCAGATCATTGAAGAAATCAACCGGAGATTTATTGAGGAGATCAAGGTAAAATATCCTGGAAATCAGGAGAAGATCCGCAAGATGGCCATTATCTATGACGGACAGGTGAAGATGGCTCATCTGGCTATCGCCGGCGGCTACTCTGTAAACGGTGTGGCACAGCTGCACACAGAGATCCTGAAAAAACAGGAGCTGAGAGATTTCTATGAGATGTACCCGGAAAAATTCAATAACAAGACAAACGGTATCACCCAGAGACGTTTCCTCCTTCATGCCAACCCGCTGCTGGCTTCCTGGATCACCGATCATATCGGGGACGGCTGGATCACAAATCTGCCGGAACTGTCTAAGCTGAAAGTTTACGCAGATGACAAAAGAGCTCAGCAGGAGTTTATGAATATCAAACATCAGAATAAAGTCCGCCTGGCAAAATATATCCTGGAGCATAACGGAATTGAAGTAGATCCAAACTCCATCTTCGATGTACAGGTTAAGAGGCTTCATGAGTACAAACGTCAGCTGATGAATATTCTTCATGTAATGTATCTGTATAACAAGATCAAAGAACATCCGGAAATGGACTTCTATCCAAGAACTTTTATTTTCGGAGCTAAGGCAGCAGCAGGATACAAAAGGGCGAAACTGACTATTAAGCTGATCAACGCAGTAGCTGATGTGGTAAATAACGATCCTTCCATCAACGGAAAACTGAAAGTTGTATTTATTGAAAATTACCGTGTTTCCAATGCAGAGATGATCTTTGCTGCAGCAGACGTTTCCGAGCAGATTTCTACAGCAAGTAAAGAAGCTTCCGGAACAGGAAACATGAAGTTTATGTTAAACGGAGCGCCTACTCTGGGAACCATGGATGGCGCCAATGTGGAGATCGTAGAAGAAGTAGGGGCAGAGAATGCCTTTATCTTCGGACTGTCTGCCGATGAGGTTATCAATTATGAAAACAACGGCGGCTATGATCCAATGCAGTATTTTAACAACGACCCGGATATCCGGAACGTGCTGATGCAGCTCATCAACGGAACTTATTCTCACGGAGATTTCAACCTGTTCCGTGATATCTATGATTCTCTGCTGAACACCAACAGCAGCGACAGAGCAGATACCTACTTTATCCTGGCTGACTTCAAGTCCTATGCAAAAGCTCAGGAAGAAGTGGAAAAAGCTTACAGAGATGAGGCAAGATGGGCGAAGATGGCATTGCTGAACACTGCCTGCTCAGGCAAGTTCTCCTCTGACAGAACGATCCAGCAGTATGTAGATGAAATCTGGCATCTGGATAAGGTTACCATCGGAAAATAAAAAAGAGGACTTTATAAGAGGCTCTTCATGAAAGGAGGGGGCTGTCGCAAATGCGACGGTCCCCTCCTTTTTACATACATTTCACAAGGCTTTAACCAAAGAGAGAAAATCCCTGTGCTATACTTAAAGAAAAGTGCAGGAGGAAAGGTATGAAAGGAAGAAAAAGGAAAGGTAAAGCCGTATTTTCTCTGCTTTTGACAGGAATCCTCTTCCTGCTGTCAGGCTGCGTTGGATCCGGCGGCAGGCAGCAGGAAGGAGATCCCTCAAAACAGCAGAGTTTTACCTCTTTTGGGGCCGGAGAGACTATCCGGATATTATCCGGTTCTGAAAACCGGGAATTGGGAAACATTCTGGAAAAGTGCGCAGAGGAGACAAAGGTAAATATAGAGATCAGTTACCAGGGCTCTGTGGATATTATGAGAGATCTGGAGGCGGGGGCAGAGGATTATGATGCGGTATGGCCGGCCAGCGGCCTGTGGATCTCCATGGGAGATCAGCAGCATTTGGTCAAACATACAGAATCTATCTCTAATACCCCGGTGGTCTTCGGGATCAGAAAAAGTCTGGCCCAGGAACTGGGATTTGTGGGGAGTGAGGTTTCCGTAAAGGATATCCTGGCTGCGATACAGGAAGGGAAGATGTCTTTCTGTATGACCAGCGCCACCCAGTCCAATTCAGGGGCCAGCGCCTATATCGGCTTTTTGTATGCACTGCTGGGAAAACAGGATGGGATCACCTTGGCAGATCTGGAAGCACCACAGCTTCAGCAGGATATGACCCGGCTTCTTTCCGGGATCGAAAGAAGCTCGGGGAGTTCAGAGTGGCTTATGGATATGTTTCTGGAAGGAAATTATGATGCCATGGTAAATTATGAATGTCTGGTCATCAGTACCAACCAGAAGCTTGAGGAGGAAGGAAAAGAGCCTCTCTATGTGGTATATCCCTATGACGGACTGAATATTGCAGATTCTCCTTTGGGTTATGTAGACCACGGGGAAAAGAACAAAGAGGAAGCTTTTCTGAAGATTCAGGAATATCTGCTTTCCGACAGTGCACAGGACGAGATCCAGCGTACCGGCAGGCGGACAGGCTATGCAGGTGTAAAGGAAGAAAATAAAGATATTTTTAAGCCCGAATGGGGGATCGATACAGAAAGGATCCTTTCTACCATTACCATGCCTTCCTCAGAAGTCCTTACTCAGGCGCTGAATCTTTACCAGAGCAAGCTGAGAAAACCTTCCCTTACGGTCTATTGCCTGGATTTTTCCGGCAGTATGATAGGAAAGGGCAATGACCAGCTGGTACAGGCCATGGCACAAGTACTCCTCCAGGAAAATGCGGAAAAGAATTTCCTTCAGGCGGGGGAACGTGATGTAAATCTTGTGATCACCTTTGATAATGGGATCATCCACACCTACGAAGCTAAAGATGCATCCCCCCAAAGCCTGGAGGATCTGTATAAAGCTGTGGAGGAAGAGCGACCAGGGGGAGGTACCGACATCTATCTTCCTGCTATGGCTGCGCTGAGAGAGATGAGGGAAAATTATGATCTTACCCAGTACACGCCGGCAGTGATCTTAATGACAGACGGTAAGTCTAATGGAGATACGGTTTTTGGGGATTTTCAGGAATTTTACCTGCAGGAGCAAATGGACGTTCCTGTATTTTCCATTATGTTCGGCCAGGCCCAGGAGAGCCAGCTGGAGGAACTGGCTGCTCTGACCAATGCCAGGGTTTTTGACGGACGCTCGGATCTGATCGGAGCTTTCAGAAGTGTAAAGGGGTATAACTGATGAAGAAAAAGGAAACTATGCGGAGTATATTCTGCGGCCTGACTGCAGGAGTGCTGTTTTTGGGACTGCTCCTGGGCATGGACTGGAATTTCCTGGTGGCGGCCCTTCTGGCGGCAGGACTTTTTGAAGGCATCTATCTTGTGACAAAGCCAAAAAAGATTTCAGGAAAAATCCCTCTGGATATGAGGCCGGACGGCGCCTATCTGGAAAAAAGATTAAAGGAGGCCAGAGAAGATTTTGAAAGTATCCGCCGGTCTATGGAAAAGATTCAGGATCAGGGACTGCGGGAAGAATCCAAAAGACTTTATGATACTTCTTTCCATATACTGGCTTATCTGGAAAAAAATCCGGATAAGATTTCTATGGCAGGGAGATTTATAGATTACTATCAGGACACGGCTTCCTCTCTTCTGAAAAAATATGTGGAGCTTCAGAACTCAGGTCTGGGCACACCGGAAGCCATAAATCTGAAAGAGAATACCAAAAAGGCTATATGTATGCTGAATAAGGCATTTGAACAGCAGTTCCAGAGGATGATGAGGAATGAACTGATGGATATGGACGTAGAGATCCAGATGCTCGAGAATATGATGAAGATGGAGGGACCTTTATGAGATCGAAGATTGCAGGAATACTGGTTTTGATCCTGGTGATCCTTGCCGGAGGGGGTTATTATTTTTACAGCCAGAGCAGCCAGACAACCGTTCTTAGGGGGTATCTGGGCGGAGAAAAGACCGGGCTTTTCGAGGATGAGGAGGTGCGGGAAATCCTGAAGAAAAAATATCAAATAGAATTTGATTATGCCAGGGCAGGTTCTCTGGATATGGTCACGGCAGACCATACAGATATGGATTATCTTTTTCCTTCCAGTCAGACTGCCCTGGCTTTGTATGAAGACCAGATGGGTGATCCTGTCCAGGATCAGATCATCTTCAATACGCCTATCGTCCTGTATACGCATCAGAGCATCAAAGAGGCCTTCCAGGAGCAGGGGGCAGTGACAGAAGAAAACGGAGTTTTTTATATGGATATGGAGAAGCTTGTTCAGATGATCATGGCGGATACCCAGTGGGCGGATATCGGCCTGGGAGAACTTTACGGCAGAATTTCCGTAGACACAACGGATCCGGTGAAATCCAATTCCGGAAATATGTTTGCCGCTCTTCTGGCCAGTGTGCTGAACGGTGGGGAGACAGTAAATGAACAGACGGTAGAGACAGTACTGCCTGAATTAAAGGAGATTTATTCCAGGCTTGGGTATATGGAAACCTCTTCTTCTGACATTTTTGACCAGTTTCTGAAGATGGGGATAGGGGCAAAACCTATGATCGCAGGCTATGAAAGCCAGATACTGGAATTTGCGGCACAAAACCCTGAGGATTATGATCAGCTGAAAGAGGATATTGTGATGATCTATCCTACGCCTACGGTCTGGTCTACCCATGTGTATATTGCTCTGGATGATCAGGGAAAAAATGGAGCCGCAGCACTTCTTGACGAGGAAGTACAGCGTTTGGCCTGGGAAAAGCATGGATTTAGGACCAGCAATTATGAGACGCTGGAAAAAGGCGGCGGCCAGGCAGTGGCCGAGCTGGCCGGAGACATCACCAGAGTAGTGCCTGTTCCTGATTATCCGGCAATGAAAAGGATCATAGAGGAGCTTTAGTTTTCCTTGATTTCCTGCTGCAGTCATGCTATACTGTGAACCGTTGCCAAGCCCACAAAAACCAAGGTCTATCGGGCTTGCCGCCGATTCCCGGCGTTAAATGAATCGAGTGTTCGAGACCTTCCACTCGTAAAACAAAACTAAAGGAGAAAACCAAATATGAGAGACAAGAAAGTTACTTTTCTGACCCAGGCGGCTATGATTGCCGCCATTTATGTGGTGCTGACTTTTGTTTTCGCACCCATCAGTTTCGGAGAGGTACAGATCCGTATTGCAGAGATGCTTACTGTGCTGCCTGTTTTTACACCGGCTGCTATTCCGGGGCTGTTTGTTGGCTGCCTGATCGGAAATATTACCGGAGGAGGGCTTCTGCCGGATGTAATATTCGGAAGTCTGGCTACCTTTATAGGAGCTGTGGGAACCTATTATCTGAGAAATTCTAACAGGTTTCTTGCAGTGCTTCCCCCTATTGTGGCGAATATCTGCATTGTGCCTTTTGTGCTTCGTTACGCTTACGGCGTGGTACTCCCGATCCCCTTCCTGATGCTTACAGTAGGGATCGGAGAAGTAGTCTCCTGCGGGATCCTGGGGAACTGCCTGCTCTCTGTTCTGAGCAGATACAGAAACCGGATTTTTAGACGGGCATAGGAAAAACTTTCAAAAAAATAAAGAGGAGTATTTCCAAGACCCTTTGCCGGGTACCCGGGGAAATACTCCTTTTTGCTGTTTGAAAAAATCTTTTGACTCTTCCAATCATTTACTTTGACATACTATATCCAGTATGATAAACTAAAATCAATTATGGAGTCTTATACCCTCAGGGTTCGGTGACATTATTTGAATTAAAATGTATAGAGGTGAACGAAGTGGATAAGAATGAATACAGGGCAAAACTGGATGAAATAAATGATCTGGTAGACCGGCAGGACTACAAAGGCGCCCTTAAGATCGTAGACACCATTGACTGGCGCAGGGTAAGAAGCGCCAGGACATTATGTATGGTGGGAGAGATTTATGAGGCCAATAAGCGCTATGAAGAAAGCCGGAAGCTGCTTTTGATGGCTCATCACAGAGCGCCTATCGGAAGAACCGTATTATACCGTCTGGTGGAATTGTCCATTAAAATGGGAAATTTTGATGAGGCGGCAGATTATTATAAGCAGTTTGTGGAAATTTCTCCTAACGACAACAGCCGTTATATTTTAAAATATAAACTTGCCAGGGCAAAAAGGGCGCCTCTGGAAGAGCAGATTTCAATCCTTCAGGAATATAAGAGCAGAGAGTATACAGAGAGATGGTCTTACGAACTGGCAAGACTTTACGCAAAAGCAGGAAAGAAAGAAGCCTGCATAGAAGAGTGCGACGACCTGATCCTGTGGTTCAGCGAAGGGAAATATGTAACAAAGGCTATGGAACTGAAAATGAAGTTTACGCCTTTGACGCCCATCCAGCAGGATAAATATGACCATCGCTTTCAGAAGGGATATACCCCTGGAGTGGCGGCGAAGGCAGTGGCTGCCGCTGCACAGGCGGCAGAAGATGTTGTCAAGGCATCTGTGCCCTCTTCGGCTAACCGGGACAGGGAGATCGATGATATCATAAAGAGTGTTGTGGAAGAAGGAACTTCCCAGGCCGGGCCCCAGGACTTTACGGAGAATCCTGTTTTCCAGGTTTCCGATACACAGGATCTGAAGGATAAAGCTGCCCAGGAGATTCTGGATGTCCTGCCGGGCAGAAGTTCCGGAGAAGAAGCGGCAGCGACGAGAGAACAAACGGAGACAAAAGAATATGTTGTAAAAGACCTGGAACCGGAGACATTCGGAAAGCCGTCTGAACTGAAACCTTTCCATATGGGAGGGGCGATAAAACCTGCAGCCAAGATCCAGGCGCCGCAGTCCCAGCTTTTTAAAGAAGAAGATATGAATCCGGATGATTTTAAAACAGATCTGAAGGAAAAAGAGCTGGATCTGGAAGCTCTTCTGGCAGAGACTGCCAGTGAACTGGCGCAGGCAGTAGCGGAAGAGACAGGAAGTCCTCAGCCTGTCCGGGAAGAACCGGAAGTGCAGGAAGAGGAAACTCAGGAACCGGAGATTCAGGAAGAACAGATCCGAGAAGAGGAGCCTCAGGAAGGATCTGAGGCTGAACAGGAACCGGAGAGCGAGAACCCGAAGGAGAAAGCAGGGGAAGAAACTTCCGCTCAGGATGAAATCCCGGCGCCGGCGGCAGCAAAATCTGCTATGGTGGCAGATGCCATTGCTTCTGCTTTGATGGAAAAAGCAGAAGAATTTGAAAAAGATGCAAAGGAAGCCCTGGGAGATACACGTGAAATCGTCACAGAAGAGATTCTGGATACGGAATATGGAGTGCCTGTAGTAGAAGCCGTAGAAGAGGCTGAATTTGAAGAGGAAAATGTACAGGAGTCCCAGGAGGAAAACGGTGAAGAAGTTTCTGAACCGACCCGGCAGGAGCTGGAAGAGACAGAAGCTGCTGAAGTGTCCGAAGGTATGGAGGAAGCTGTTACAGAGGCTGAGGAACCCCTGAAGGAAGAGGAGACGGTTCAGGCCGAGGCAGAGGAATTGTCTGAGGCTCAGGAAGAATCCCGGACAGATCTTCAGGAAACCAGGGTGATCCCGGACGATCAGGTGCGGGAAGCTTTAGGAGAAATCGACCTGTCTGCAGCTCTTGAACAGGAACTTGAGACTACAGTTCTTCCTAAAGAGCAGGGAGAAGAGGAAGAGAGGCCTGCAGAAGAACCGGCCCAGGAGACAGTTCCGGCTTCCCAGCCGGCTGCTTTCGGTACAGCGGTGGAAGGCTTAATGCGCCATCACCTTACGGAAGAAGAACACAGAAGACTCTTTACATATTTTGCACCGGTTCCCGGTATGAGTCAGCAAATCAATGAGGCCCTTGATACGGCCCAGGAATCTGCCTGCGCCAGAACTTCCCAGGCCGGAAACATTATCGTTACCGGAAGAGAAGGCTCAGGAAAGACCAAACTTTCTGAAGGTCTGATCAAAGCCCTGTGCAAGGAACGCCAGATGCAGGGGGCTAAAGTTGCCTATATTGAAGCTGAGGAGCTGAATCAGAAAGATCCGGCTGCAGTGGTAGATAAACTTTCCGGAGGTTTCCTGGTAGTAGAACATGCAGGAGCCCTGGAGGCAGACATTGTGGAAAATATGTCCAAGGCCATGGAGTTTAAGACCAACCGGCTTACGGTAATCCTGGAAGATCTGAAACCGGGAATCCGGGATCTGGAAGAGAAATATCCGGAATTTATGAAGAAATTCGATTCCCGTATTGTGATCCCGGTGTTTACCAATGACGAGCTGGTATCCTTTGCGAAAACCTATGCAAAGGAGTTGGGATATAAGATTGACGATATGGCGGTTCTGGCCCTCTATACATTGATCGGAGACAACCAGAATGAGGAAAATCCGGTATCCATAGGCATGGTAAGGGAAATGATGGATGAAGCTCTGAAAAAAGCTGCCAGGAAAGGACGCCGCCCGGGTAAAAGAGTGGGCAAACGTCATCTGGATGAAACCGGCAGGATCATGCTGTATGAGAAAGATTTTGATATTTAAGGGAGGAAGCGAAAATGACAGCCCCATATCTGGGAAACCCTAAGAAGACTATAGAAGTTCTTCAGAAATATGAATTTGTTTTTCAGAAAAAATACGGGCAGAACTTCCTTATCGATACCCATGTTCTGGATAAGATCATAAATGCAGCAAAAATCACAGAAGATGATTTTGTACTGGAGATTGGTCCCGGGATCGGGACCATGACTCAGTATCTGGCCTCCAAAGCCAGAGAGGTTTTCGCTGTGGAGATTGACAAAGCCCTGATTCCCATATTAGAGGATACCCTCAGCGAATATAAGAATGTGACGATCCTGAATGAAGACATTTTGAAAGTGGATATCAGAAAACTGGCAGAGGAGCACAACCAGGGAAGACCTATTAAGGTTGTGGCGAATCTGCCATATTATATTACGACGCCGATCATTATGGGGTTGTTTGAGGAAGATGTGCCTGTGGAATCCATTACCGTAATGGTGCAGAAAGAGGTGGCGGACAGAATGCAGACCGGACCGGGCAGTAAGGACTACGGAGCTCTGTCGCTGGCGGTCCAGTATTATGCCAGTCCATATATTGTGGCGAATGTGCCGCCTAATTGTTTTATGCCAAGACCTAAGGTGGGAAGTGCGGTGATCCGCCTTTCCAGACACGAAAAACCGCCGGTGAATGTGAAAGATTCCCGGTTGATGTTCCGGATCATACGAGCTTCTTTTAACCAGAGGAGAAAAACTCTGGTTAACGGATTAAAAAATGCGCAGGATCTGAATTTTACAAAAGAAGAGATCGAGAGAGCGGTATCTGCCTGCGGATTTCCCGTGGGGATCCGGGGAGAGGCACTGACGCTCCAGAATTTTGCCGATCTGGCTAACTGCCTTTCAGAAATGTAAAACGTAAAAGCCACCGCAGCTTTGCTGCGATGGCTTTCTCTATAAATATTAAAGGAAGGAGAGCCGACCCTGTCGGGTCGACATATGAAAAAGAAAATATAAAAATAATTTGTTCTTATTATTTTTATGGTTTTAGTATATCCGCTAAATATGTTGAAATCATGTTTAAGTTGTGAAGTTTTCATGAACGAAATTAAAAAGATTTATGAATGAGCGGAAATGCCATTCAATGCTCCAGATCCAGAGGGCTTGTGCGTATTTTCAGGTGACGGATATCCAGAAAATGTTCACTGCTCAGCCGGATTCCGCCCATCAGACCGGAGATGTCCTGAAGACTGGAAGGGATGATCCGGCAGTCCCGGTTCTGATGTCTGGCCAGGTATTCCACGATCCTGGAGTTAATATCCGGAATATAGTTGGAAAAGGAGCTGTTCAGCACGATCAGGTCTGTGTTGAAGGTGTTGATCAGATTATTGATACCAATGGACATATATTTCACAAAGAGCTCCATTATATCATGAGCCTGGGGAATTTTTCGGCTGTAGTCAGAGAGAAATTCGTCAATGCTCACATTTTCCTTTCCTGTTCTTTTACCATATTCTTCCAGAATGGCTTTCTCTGAGGCATAAAGCTCAAAACAGCCCCGGTTTCCGCAGGGGCAGGGCTTTCCGTCAGGAAATAAAATGGTGTGTCCGAATTCTCCTGCGTAGCCGTCTTTTCCTTTATACAGATGGCCGTTGATCAGGATTCCCATACCGATACCATCGTGGACATTTATGTGGATCATATTCCGGCAGTCATAGTGGAAAGCGGATTCCCCCAATACGGAAAGGTTTGCCTCATTTTCCACCAGAACCGGAATGCCAAATGTTTCTTCCAGCATGCTGCCCAGATTCGGATCGGGAAGAGGGTAATAGGGGGTAAAAAGAATCTGGTTTTTTCGGACGACTCCGTATATGCCCACAGAGATTCCCAGGATTTTTCGGTTTTCCTGTTCATATTCTTTCAGCATTTCCTGTACGATGCGGGTCAGGAGAGGAAGAAGCTGTTCTTCCGGCAGAAAAGGATATTTGTGCACATGGCAGTTTTCTCCTTTCAGATCAGAGATCAGGGCCAGAATCTGCCGGGGACGCACATCTATAGCCAGGGCATACCCATACTGCTGGTTAAACTCCAGAAGGATAGGCTTCCGCCCCAAAGAGGTCTTGGCGCTGCCGATTTCCAGGATCAGATTCTGGAGAAGCAGATCCTGGACAATGGCGGAAATGGTAGCTTTGGTCAGTTTCAGATGCTTAGAGAGGTCCGCCCTTGAAACAGGAGGGTTATTCACAATATATTCCAGAACCAGACGCCGGTTATTGTCACGTATCATTTCCTGATTGGCGATAGGCATAACAACTGCCTCCTTTAACAGAATTTTTCTTTATCATAACACTTAAGGGAAAATAAGGGCAAGAGGAATTTGTTTAGGCACTATACAAAACAGTGCTGAAATTCACAGAAAGTTTAGATGTAAGATTTCGAAAACTGTGTTATAATAGAGGACGTTACCTAAATTTACTCTTTACAGAGGAGATGATATAATTATGAAAAAAAGAATTCTGGCAGCTTTATTAGCAGGTATAATAGCAGCGGCTCTTCCCATTACAGCATATGGAGCCAGTGACAATAAAACCACAGACACACCCTACATATCTTTAGGTGCAGATCTGAATCAGCAGGAGCGGGCGACAGTTCTCCGGCTTCTGGGAGTTACAGAAGATGACCTGAAAAATTATACGGTGACCACGGTTACCAATGCAGACGAGCATGCGTATCTGGATTCTTACCTGAGCAGCAGTATTATCGGCTCCAGGGCTCTTTCCTCAGTTTTGGTAGAGGGAAAGGAAGCTGGAAACGGAATTAATGTGACCACCAGCAATATTACCTACTGCACACCGGGGATGTATGAGAATGCTCTGGCTACGGCAGGGGTAGAGAATGCAGATATCAAGGTGGCGGGACCTTTTAATATTTCCGGTACGGCAGCTTTGGTTGGGGCTATTAAAGCTTATGAAACGATGACCGGGGAAGAGGTCAGTGAAGAAAATGCAGATACGGCCACAAACGAATTGGTAGTCACCGGACAGGTGGCGGAGAATGTGGGAGATCAGGGAAAGGCAGAGCAACTTATCGGTGCGGTAAAAGGTGAAGTGGTAGAGGGAAATGCCACTACCACAGAAGAAATCGGCGATGTGGTAGACCAGGCGGCTCAGGAAATGGAAGTCAACCTTTCAGAGGAAGACCGCCAGGCCATTATTGACTTAATGGAGAAGATTGATGGATTGAACCTGAACATTGACAGTTTGAAGGAGCAGGCCAGCAATCTCTACGATCAGATTGCCGGGCTGGATCTGAACCTGAATATTGACCAGGAACAGGTGAAGGGATTCTTTGAAAGGATCCTGGACTTTTTCCGGGGACTGTTTTCTTAAAAAAATTGTTGACAACAATAGAAGTTTATGATATGTTATCAAAGGATTAGCTGCCGAAGACAGCAGGTGCCGTAAGGTATAATGATGAAAACGCCTGCCGAGGAAAGTTTCATTCTTAATGACAGAAGCGAAAATCTGAGGTTTTTGCGGATATAAGATTGATCTATACCTCTTTGTCTTTTGGACAAAGAGGTTTTTCTTATTCGAGGCCTGGGTGAAAATCCTGGCCGAAGCAGCGCAGCCTAAAAAAATAAGGAGGTGCACAATTCATGGCAAAAGTAGAACTTAAAAAACCTGTCGTAGAAGAGATTTCCAACAGCATTAAAGATGCAGCTTCTGTAGTGCTGGTAAACTACAAGGGCATCAATGTTGAGCAGGATACTCAGATGCGTAAGGAATTAAGAGAAGCTGGTGTTGTTTACAAAGTTTACAAAAACACAATGATGAACTTTGCATTCAAAGGAACACCATGCGAAGAACTGTGCCAGCATTTGGAGGGAACAAACGCTCTGGCTGTATGTGCAGAAGATGCTACAGCTCCTGCAAGAATCCTTGCTAAATATGCAAAGACAGTTCCTACTCTGGAGTTAGTTGCCGGTGTCGTAGAAGACACTTATTATGACAAGGCAGGAATGGAAGCACTGTCCAAGATTCCTTCAAGAGAAGAACTTCTCGGAAAACTTCTTGGAAGCATCCAGTCTCCTATCGCAAACTTTGCTCGTGTGCTTAATCAGATCGCTGAGCAGCAGGCTTAATGAGCAGCAGTTTTACAAAAGAGAGTCTGTAAAGATACAGGCGGAATAAAAAAGAAAAAATAATCGGAGGTAAATAATAATGGCAAAGTTAACAACAGCTGAATTTATTGAAGCTATCAAAGAGTTATCTGTATTAGAGTTAAATGATTTAGTAAAAGCATGTGAAGAAGAATTTGGTGTATCTGCAGCA
>DXFG01000247.1 GCA_019114545.1 Candidatus Blautia pullistercoris
AAGGAAGCACATACCTGTACGGTTTAAAATAGTTTCATTCTGTTCCGGATCCAGGGAAACATTGGCTTCCAGCTTTTCCAGCACGTCTGCTGCTCCGCTCTTGCTGGAAACACTCCGGTTTCCATGCTTTGCCACAGGAATTCCTCCTGCTGCCACTACAAAAGCCGAAGTGGTAGAGATGTTAAAGGTTCCAGCTTCGTCTCCTCCGGTACCTACGATATCGATCACTTCCCTCTGAGGCTGGATCTTGATCCCCTTATCCCGCATAACCTGGGCAAAAGCCGTGATTTCATCAATGGTCTCTCCCTGCATCCGCAGAGCCGCCAGAAAGGCTCCCATCTGGGCCTGGGTAGCAGTTCCGTCCATCATCTCCTCCATAACGCCTTTCGCCATCTCATAAGACAGATCTTTTCCATCCATTAATGTGTGGATTGCTTCTTTTATCATAACTTTTCTTTCCTTTCTCTCAATCTTTACAAAATTTTCCAGTATCTTCATTCCCTTTGGCGTCAGCACCGACTCCGGGTGAAACTGAAGCCCATATACAGGATATTCTTTATGCTCTACCGCCATAACCTCGCCGTCTTCTGTCTGCGCCGTGATCTTCAGACAGTCCGGAAGGGTATCTCTTTTTACAGCCAGAGAATGATACCTGGCTGCTTCTATAGTCCCGGCCAGTCCTGCAAACAGGGAACAGTCCGGTTTTAGGGTTATCAGGCTTTTCTTTCCGTGCATCAGTTCTTTTGCCGGGGCGATCACCGCCCCATATGCCTGGCAGATAGCCTGATGTCCCAGACAGATTCCCAGTATAGGGATCTTTCCCTGAAATTTTTTCACCACATTTATGCAGATCCCGGCTTCCTCCGGATAGCCCGGTCCCGGGGAAAGAAGGATATGGGAAGGATCCCATTTTTCGATTTCTTCCAGAGTCACCTGGTCGTTTCGGACCACCTGGATATCTGGCCGGATAGTGCCCAGATATTGGACCAGGTTATAAGTAAAGCTGTCGTAATTATCAATCACTAAGATCATATTCCTTCCTCCTCTGCCTGAATGATGGCCTGGATCACAGCCGCCGCTTTATTGGCGGATTCTTCGTATTCTTTCTCCGGAATACTGTCTGCCACGATACCGCCTCCTGCCTGGACATAAACCTTTTGATCTTTTTTCACCGCCATACGGATGGCAATGCAGGTATCCATATTTCCTGTAAAATCCAGATATCCCAGAGCGCCTCCGTAGATCCCCCGTTCCTCTTTTTCCAGCTCCTCTATGATCTGGCAGGCCCGTATCTTAGGGGCGCCTGACAAAGTGCCTGCAGGAAGCACCGCCTCGATAGCGTCTAATGCATCTTTGTCTTCCCGGATCACCCCTTCTACCTGAGAGCAGATATGCATGATCTTTGAATACTTATGAACAGCCATATACTCTGTCACTTTCACACTTCCGAATCTGCAGATCTTTCCCAGGTCATTTCTTCCCAGATCTACCAGCATGTTATGCTCGGAGAGTTCTTTTTCGTCCTGGAGAAGTTCTTTTTCCAGTCTTCTGTCTTCTTCCGCATTCTTTCCTCTGGGTCTGCTTCCCGCCACAGGAAAGGTGGTCACCTTGCCGTTGTGGAGCTTTACCAGAGTCTCCGGTGAAGTGCTCATCAGTTCCAGCTCCTCTGTGTGAAAATACACCATATAGGGAGAAGGGTTAGAGGTCCGAAGGAGCCTGTATGGATTCAGAAGGCTTCCTTTCATAGGGCTCTGAAATTGTCTGGAGATCACTGCCTGGAAAATATCTCCTCTCCGGATGTGTTCTCTGGTCTTCTCCACCATTTCATAATATTCTTCTCTTCCCGTGGTGCACTGGAAGTCCATCTTCTCTCTTAAGTCTTCCTGCTTTTCTTCAGCTTCTTCTAAAAGCTTCTGAAGCTTGTCGATGTCCTCCTCTGCCTTCCGGTAATTTTTTTCCAGATCATCGGTTTTTATATTGACCATAAAAAGGAGCCGCTGTTTCAGATGATCATAGGCAATGACCTTGTCAAAAAGAAAAAGGTCAAAATCCGGAAATTTCTCATTTTTTATATGGAGGACCGGTTCCGCCAGACCAATGACAGAATAAGAAAAGTATCCCACCAGTCCTCCGGTAAAAGGGGATAATCCGGAAGTATCGGCGCCTTATATTTTTTCATCAGTTTTCTCACTGCTTCCAGAGGCTTCTCAGTTGTTTCGTCTGCTCCTTCTTGTCCCTGGATCTTTACCTTTCCCTTCTGACAGAAAATCCTCCGCTTTGGATCACATCCCAGAAAGGAATACCGGCCCCACTTTTCTCCTCCTTCTACACTTTCCAGAAGGAAATACCGGCTGCTTTTTGCCTCCAGTCTTTTCAGTACTGCAATAGGGGTGGTACTGTCTCCCAGGATTTCCCGGCATACAGGGATCACAGAATAGTTCTTTGCCAGTTTCCCGGCTGTTGCATAATCCGGTTTCAGCATTTACATTCCTCCTTAAATGATATCTTCGTATGTCGGTAAAGGATCTTCCTTGGCCCGTTGCCCGCAGAAATAAAAAACCCCTGTCCCAACGAAAGTTTTTACACTTCCATTGGGACAGGGGAATCATCTCCTGCGGTACCACCCAAATTGCCAGTCGTTTTTTGTAAAATAAATAAAAAGACTCCTGGCCACTCTTTACATGTACTGACATACACTCCCTGCTGATAACGGATCGGTACACCCGTCAGCGTCTACTCTTTCCCAAGAAATTTCGAGCTGCCCTCACAAGTCCATTCAATAAAAAC
>DXFG01000248.1 GCA_019114545.1 Candidatus Blautia pullistercoris
TTATATATTTCTTATCAGTATATCGAATCTTCTTTCTTAAGATTCTCGAATACAACAGGCTTATTTCAACGAATACAACTCATCATATTTTTCTTATCTTCTCAACTTCTATATACTTTCAAATGATATATAAAATACTCTACTTTTTTAAAATATATTTCTTTACATATATTTTAAAATCTTTCTATTATTTTTGTGGTAAATATTCAATATGAGGACATCTTTGATATATTTACCTGAAACTTTTTATCCTATTCATTCATCGGTCTTCTAAAGGATTTTTTTCATTCTTTATTTCAGGTCTTTCTTCAGGGGAGTAATGTCTTACCACTCTCATATTGATAATTTGATTCATCCGTTCCCATTGGACTAAACCTCCTTATCATAATTTTCAAAAACCTTTCACCAAAACATCTTAACTTTGTTTCCTTGGAAGATTAACTTTTAATTATTATTTACAGGTCTTATTTTGTATTCTCCATACACCTAAAGTTCTGTAAATAGCAATTACTTTTTAATCTTTATTCCTTGTGGCCATCTTCAAAATTGATTTCTCGTTTCGAATTTTGAAATGGTTATGAAGTTTTATTTGATTTGGTGTTTTGTTTTTTGTTGATATTATAATACAACATAGTTCTTGATTTGTCAACCTATTTTTTGAAAAAACTTTTATTTTTTTATTTCATTTCTTTCTATTTAATTTATGCTGTAAATTAAATAGAAATATATAAATTATATATACAATTATGGCATTTTAATACAATATCATCTGCTCTGCAACACCATATATTTAGCCGAAAATCATTACATTCTTGGAAAGACAATAAGAACAGAAAGGCCGCCGCATAAGGCCGGCAAAAAGATAGTCCTTTCCTGCGGCCTTATGCGGCGGCTTCGTCAGCACTGACTGTCCGGCAGCTTCTGCCTCACTCAGCACAGAACTTATTTCCCTGATCTGTAGTAATTGATCAGACAGCCTTCCAAAATAATCTCTCTCTCATCTTCTGTCATATCACCCAGACCTAAAGTGAACTCTTTCAGAGTATCTCCTACTGTATAGGCTTTGATTTCTTTTCTTCCTTCTTCCACAGCTTTGCGGATATCGGGAATAAACAGATAATCTCCTTTCTTAAAGGGAAGCTCTCCTTCCTGGATCAGGAATGGAAGCATACCCCAGTTGATCAGATTGGAACGGTAACGTTTTGTTGCGTATTCATTGGCAATGTTTGCCCATCCTCCTAATACCTTCTGACAGGAAGCAGCCTGTTCTCTGGCGGAACCGTCTCCCGGCTTCACTGCGAAGATCGTGCTTCCTACTCCGGTATTCTCTCTATTCATATCCGGATAAGATTCTTTAATCTTATCCCATACAGGTTTCAGCTCCGTCAGGGCACATGCCGGGCACTCTCCTGCTTCTCTGGCCTTTTCTGCCTCCTGCACCTCTTTGGCAAGTCCTACATAAGCCGGGTCCTTTCTGGAAAGGGCAAATTCTGCCAGCTTCAGCGGATTAGAACGATAAGACGATGTCTCTCCTGACGGGATCAGCTCGTCTGTGGTGGTTACCGGATCATGGATTTCAGATACTACCTTCAGCACCAGATTGTCTGTAAGCCCCGGCATTTCCGGCCAGTCCTTGATATTAGGGCCAAACTGGATCTCCACGGTGGGATCTGCTTTTCCTTTGCTGTCAAATACACGATTCTCATAGATTGTCTTATCAAAATAGTACTGGGGATGTCTGTATTCCCCTGCAAATTCTGTAGCCGGTGTCAGCTGTCCTTTATTTGCTGCTGTAGCGGCAATGGAACGTGCATCCATAAGCGCCACAGAAGAAATCTGTCCATTCTGAATCTTGGAACCTTCTCTGTTCGGGAAGTTTCTGGTTGAATGACGGATACTCAGAGCGTTATTGGCAGGCGTGTCTCCTGCACCGAAGCATGGACCGCAGAATGCAGTTTTTACTACAGCGCCGGTCTCGATCAGATCGGCCAGTACGCCGTTCTTGGCCAGTTCCATATAGATCGGAGTGCTGGCAGGATAAATGCTCAGGGTAAATGCATCATAACCTATACTGGAACCCCGGAGAATATCTGCCGCATCGCAGATATTTTCAAATCCGCCTCCGGCACAGCCGGCAATAATTCCCTGCTCTACATAAAGTTTTCCATCCCGGACTTTATCTTTCAGGGTATAAGGGATCTTGCCATCCAGGCTGACCTGAGCCTTTTTCTCCACATCATCCAGGATATCCATAAGGTTTGCATTCAGCTCTTCGATGGTATAGGTATTGCTTGGATGGAAAGGCATCGCGATCATTGGACGGATCTTGTCCAGCTCCACATGTACCAGTCCGTCATAATAAGTCACTTCTCCAGGATTCAGTTCCTTATAATCCTGGCTTCTGCCATGAATGGCATAAAAATCTTTAATAGCGCTGTCTGTTTTCCAGATGGAAGAAAGGCAGGTAGTCTCTGTAGTCATAACGTCTACGCCGATCCTGAAATCAGCACTCAGATTTTCCACGCCAGGTCCTACAAACTCCATTACTTTGTTCTTTACATAACCATTTGCGAAAACGGCTCCGATAATAGCAAGGGCCACATCCTGAGGGCCTACACCGGGAACAGGTTTTCCTGTCATGTAAATACCCACTACCTCGGGACATTTAATATCATAAGTTCTTCCCAGAAGCTGCTTTACAAGCTCCGGTCCCCCTTCTCCCATAGCCATAGTTCCAAGAGCACCGTAACGGGTATGACTGTCAGATCCCAGGATCATTTTACCGCCCTCGGCCAGCATTTCTCTGGCGAACTGGTGGATAACTGCCTGATGAGGTGGAACGTAAACACCTCCGTAGCGTTTTGCACAGGTCAGACCAAACATATGGTCATCCTCATTGATAGTGCCTCCTACTGCACACAGAGAATTATGGCAGTTGGTCAGCACATAGGGAATTGGAAATTTCTCCAGCCCTGAAGCTCTGGCTGTCTGAATGATTCCTACGAAAGTAATGTCATGGGAAGTCAGCTTGTCGAATTTAATCTTCAGCTCCTCCATATTTCCTGAGGTGTTATGATCCTTTAAGATAGAATAAGCAATGGTGTTCTTGGCAGCCTCCTTTTTTTGGAGAGCTTTCTTGCCATATTTATTCTGAATCATTTCTCCGGCCTGAGGGCTGTCGGGAAGCACTTCTTTG
>DXFG01000249.1 GCA_019114545.1 Candidatus Blautia pullistercoris
TTTCCTTTTCTGTCTTCTCCGCTGAGACGGAGAAAATTGGCGGTTTCATAATATTCCATAGGCAGAGTACGGCGAAAGACTTCTCCGGTAGCTTCGTCTCTGACCTCTACCGTAACTTGTTTTGCATGAATTTCTTTCAGTTCCATAAGCATTTCTCCTTTATAAGCCTATTGTAGCAAAGGAAAAAAGCTTTGACCAGAAAAAGATAAGAATTTAAGGATCAGCGCCTTAAAGATAGAGCGCCGCTGCAGAAGGGATCTGACGGCGCAGTATTCAGGAAGAAAACCAGAATAGGGAGGTGGAAGGATGATTAAAAAAATCCTTATGATTAACGGCACACAGCGGACTTTAGTTGTAGAGGGGCACGAGTCTTTAGCTGAAGTGCTCAGGGACAGACTGCTTCTTACAGGCTGTAAGATCGGCTGCGGAGAGGGACATTGCGGAGCCTGCAATGTGATCGTGGACGGAAAAGTGACCCGCTCTTGTATTACCAAAATAGCGAAAGTGCCGGATTATGCAAAAATTGAAACTATCGAAGGTATAGGTACTCTGGAGGACCTTCATCCTCTGCAGGCGGCCTGGATCGCACATGGTTGCGCACAGTGCGGATTCTGTTCGCCAGGCTTTATTATGAGCGCCAAAGTGCTTCTGGAGAATAATCCCTCTCCCTCCAGAACGGAAGTCCGGGAATGGTTCAATAAGAACCGGAATCTCTGCCGCTGTACAGGATATAAGCCGCTGATAGATGCGGTGATGGACGCAGCCAGAGTACTGCGGGGAGAGATTACAAAAGAAGATCTTATGTTCCAGCCAACGGATAATCGGATCTTGGGAACCAGCTATGCCCGTCCTTCGGCGGCGGCAAAAGTGACCGGATCCTGGGATTTTGGAGCCGATGAGATCAAGACCCTTCCGGAGGATACCCTGCAGATCGCACTGGTCCAGGCAGAAGTATCCCATGCATGGATCAAGGGGATCGATACCTCTCAGGCAGAGCAGATGCCGGGAGTATACCGGGTCATTACCTATAAAGATGTTCCCGGAAAGAACCGGATCACTGGACTTATTACATTCCCCACAAATAAAGGAGACGGCTGGGACCGTCCGATCCTCTGTGACGAGAAAGTGTTCCAGTACGGAGATGCTATCGCTATGGTATGTGCAGATACAGTCGCCCATGCCAGGGAAGCAGCCAAGTATGTGAAGGTTGATCTGGAAGTGCTTCCTGCTTACATGTCTGCACCGGAAGCTATGGACCCGGACGCTATGGAAATCCATCCGGGAACACCGAATGTTTACTATGAGACCAACTGCATAAAGGGAGAAGATACGGCTCCTATTATGGAGACAGCTCCCAATGTCATAGAGATGGACGCCTATTGTTCCAGACAGCCTCATATGCCCATTGAACCAGACGTGGCCTATGCATATATGGATGAGGAAGGAAGAGTGACCATACACTCCAAATCTATCGGGATCCATCTTCATCATGCCATGATCTGTGCAGGCATCGGCGTAGAGCCGGAAAAACTCCGGCTGATACAGCTCCATGCAGGAGGAACCTTCGGCTATAAATTCTCACCTACCATAGAAGCGCTGGTAGGGGTAGCCGCCCTTGTCACAGGACGTCCGGTGGCTCTGAATTTTAACATGTATCAGATGATCACTTATACCGGAAAGAGAAGTCCCGGTTTTATGCATATTAAACTGGCGGCGGATGAGAAAGGCAAGATCCTGGCCCTTGAAGGCGACAACCTTATTGACCACGGTCCATACTCAGAATTCGGCGACCTGCTGACCATGCGTCTCAGCCAGTTTGTAGGAGCCGGAGTAGACATTCCCAATATCCGCAACCGGTCACGGACTGTCTGCACCAATCATGCATACGGAGCCGCTTTCCGGGGATATGGAGCGCCTCAGTCTTTCATGGGCGGCGATATCGCAATGGATATGATGGCAGCGAAAATGGGGATCGATCCTTTTGAGTTCCGTGCCATGAACTGCTATAAAGAATCTGAAGGATCTACGACTCCAAATGGCTGCAAACCAGACGTATACTGTCTGGAAGATCTGTATGATCTGGCAAGACCTTATTACCAGAAGAATAAAGCTTATGCAGAGACTCTGAACAGGGAAAAGGGAGAAAACGGCAAATTCAAGTATGGAGCCGGCGTGTCCCTGGGGGTTTATGGCTGCGGCCTGGACGGCGTGGACTCCTCAGAAGCCTGGGCAGAACTGAATCCGGACAACACGGTGACGATTTATGATTCCTGGGAGGATCATGGACAGGGAGCGGATATCGGTACCCTTACCCATGCCCATGAAACTCTCCGTCAGGCAGGATTTACACCGGATCAGATCAAACTGGTGATGAATGATACAGGAAAGACTCCGAATTCCGGACCTGCCGGAGGATCACGTTCTAATGTCATGACCGGAAATGCGGTGCGTGTTGCCTCGGAGATGCTGATAAACGCCATGAGAAAACCAGATGGTACTTATCGTACCTATGAGGAAATGGTAGAAGAGAAGCTTCCGCTGAAGTATGAAGGAAAATGGGTGGCAACCGCATGCACGGACTGTGACCAGGAAACGGCCCAGGGAAATCCTTTTTCTGTATATATGTATTGTATTAACCTGCCTGTAGTACAGGTCAATATGGAGACCGGCAAGGTAAAGGTTGTGAAATTTACCATGGTATCTGATTTTGGCACCATCATTAATAAGACGGTTGTGGACGGTCAGGTCATGGGTGCCATTGCTCAGGGAATCGGTCTGGCTCTGTCAGAAGACTTTGAGGATCTGAAGAAACATACCAGTCTCTTAAAGTGCGGAATTCCTTATCCTAATGATATTCCTGACGACATTGAGCTGGTTTACCAGGAAAATCACCCGAGACCTCTTGGACCATACGGCGCTGCCGGCTGCGGCGAGGGACCTTTGGCCGCACCTCATCCGGCAATCCTGAACGCTATATACAGTGCTACCGGAGCAAGGATCACCAGAGTTCCGGCCAGACCGGAAGTGGTAAAAGCGGCACTGGATGCTCTGTAAAAAATGCGGAAACGAAAAGACAGGACAAAGCGGGGGATCCCCGCTTTGTTTTACCCGAATATTATTCTTGAAATAGATAATTAAACACAGGAGAGAATATATGGAACATAAGGATCGGGGATTTGTGGGAAAACATTATTTAATGAAGCAGGCTTTCGGCCAGGAAGAACTTCATCAGAGGGAAGCTGTCTGTACCAGAGAAGATCCTCCGGGCTGCTCGGCAGTATGCCCTCTTCATCTGGATATGCGGGCAGTCTGCGCCTATGCGGCAAAAGGGGATTTTGCAAAAGCAGCAGGAGTGATCCGGAGCGTTACCCCTTTTCTCCACCTTCTGGCAAAGGGCTGTCCCGGAGCCTGCAAGGAGGCCTGCGCCTTGTCCCGGGTCGGGGAAGGGATCCAGGTGAGGGCTTTGGAAAAAGCCTGCGCCCTGTATGGAGGAAAAGAAAGAGGCAGCCGTTTTCTGATCCCCCGGAAAAATAAAAAGGTGATCGTAGGGGGAGATGATCTTTTTGCCCTGGCCTGCTGCTGG
>DXFG01000250.1 GCA_019114545.1 Candidatus Blautia pullistercoris
AGATGACCCAGTGCATGGGAAGACCGATAATACAGCCTAAAATAACTCCGCTTATCCCATAGGTCCCTGCTTCGGCAATTATCATTTTTACAAGCTGCCGATTACTCATTCCAATCGCCCTCATACCTCCGTATTCTTTCATTTTGGCGGCAACTCCCATATTATTTTGGACCATAGTATGTATGAATGAATAAATAGCTGAAAAAGACATAGAAATGCGGTATAATTATAAAATACAGAAAAATAAGGGGGTGCTTTATGCTGTATGTGATCTGGGGGATTTTAGTCCTTCCTGTGATCATTGTGGGAATGATCCTGCATTTTAAGATCAAGGAATGGGGGAAGCGCAGATGGAATATCCTTCCCAAATGTCTTTCTACCTGGATGATCGTGTGTACTGGTTTTTTAGGAATCTGGGCCAGAGGAGACAGCCAGGGACTGGATAAGAAATGGATTTTGGCGGCCCTGGTCCTTTTCCTGCTGGCGGACGGTTTTCTGGAAGTACAGTTTTTCCTGGGTATGGGAGTATTTGCAGCGGGACATCTGATCTTGATCGGATGGTTTCTCACAAGAGGAGCCTATACGCCGGTAAGTTTTTTCTGGTGGGTACTCTTTATGGGAGTTTCCTTATATCTGTTCCACAGGGAACTAAGGGGAGCCAGAGAGAATCCCAAACTGTATGCCATGATCTTGTATCCGGCAGTGCTTATGGGAATGACAGCGGTGGCTGTTATGCTTCCTTCAAAGCTGGGGCCGGATTACCTGAGAGCAGCAGTGGGAGCAGTGCTGTTTGCGGTTTCGGATTTAATGGTGGGAAAGGGTTTTTTTAACAAGCTGTCAAAGCCTATGAGCGTACTGGCGTTGAGCCTCTATTATGCAGGAATATTTTGCATAGCATTGATTACGTGGATATAAAAGGAGATAAGAGTGGAAGAAAAAACAGAAATGATTTATGGAGAAATTTATCAAAGTCCCATAGGAGCTCTGACAATTTTGTCTGGAGACAAAGGAATTAAGGCCATAAAATTTTATGAAGATGAGAAGGTGAAAGTCCAGGGCAGGACCAATGAGATGACCAGGTGGGCGGTGAAAGAGCTGGAGGAATATTTTCAGGGAAAGAGAAAGGCCTTTACGGTGCCCTGTGTTCCTCAGGGTACAGATTTTCAGAAAAGAGTATGGGAAGCTCTTACTCAGATTCCTTATGGCGAGACAAGGACTTATAAAGAAATTGCAGCGGCGGCAGGGAACTCCAAAGCCAGCCGGGCGGTGGGAATGGCAAATAACAGGAATCCTATCCCCATTATCATTCCCTGTCATAGAGTGATCGGAACCAATGGAAGCCTGACTGGCTATGCAGGGGGATTGAATGTTAAAGAGTACTTGCTAAAACTGGAAAGAGAGAATTGCGATGAAAATTGAAGTTATAAGCCCATCAGATAATTCCTGGAATTCTCTCATAGAATTTGCAGAATACTGTTCCTGGCAGGGAGGAAAATATCTGGCGGAAGATATGAGAAAAAATTTTTCTGACTGGGAACGGGTAGTGGCAGCAGTAGAAGAAGGGAAAATTGCAGGGTATTGTGCGGTGTCAAAAAGCGACTGCATCAACAATGCAACCTATACACCATATATCAGCTATGTGTTTGTAGATGAAAAATTCCGGGGGAACAGACTTAGTCAGTTGCTGATTGAAAAGGCAGAAGATTATTTGGAATCCCAGGGCTTCCATGAGGTTTTTGTAGTCAGCCATTTTGAGGGCTTTTATGAAAAATATGGATATGTACATATTGATACAAAGCCAGCTTACTGGGGAGAGATGCAGAAAATCTACAGACATAAGCTTTCATAGAGGCTGCCCGTTCAGAACAAGAGGTCTGTTCTTGTGCAGAGCGGGTATCCTTAATATACAAGGAGATTTGAATTTTTGAAAGTATGCAGGGAAAGGAAGATTGGTTTGCTTGTTTACGATAGCTGGCAGGCCGGTTTTCCTTTTTTAAAATTTTGGAATAAACAGTATATAACACTTGACAACAGTTAACTACTGTTATATACTGTTTACAACGAAGGAGGAACAATGCATGAAGATAATCATAAACAATTCTCTGATGATCCCGATCTACGAGCAGATTGTAGACCAGATCAAGACCCTTATCCGGAAAGGGGAGTTAAAGGAGAATGATAATCTGCCTTCTGTACGGGCTTTAGCCAGGGAACTGAAGATCAGTGCTCTGACAGTGAAAAAGGCCTATGACGACCTGGAAGCGGAAGGCTTTACCGTTACGGTACACGGCAAAGGAACCTATGTGGCGGCGACCAATGCAGAACGGCTTTTGGAAGAGCAGAAAAAGGAAGTAGAGGCAGATTTGGAAAAAGCTATACAGAAAGCCAGACGATGCGGAATCAGCGATGAAGACTTAAAAGACATTTTTGAGTTATTGTTGGAGGGATGATTATGTTAAAAATCGATCATTTAAGAAAGAACTATGGAAGTTTTGCTTTGGACTGTACCCTGGAAGTGCAGCCAGGCTGTATCACAGGACTGATCGGCCAGAATGGAGCGGGAAAAAGCACTACATTTAAGGCAGCTTTGGGCCTGATTTCTACAGAGGGCGGGAGTATTCAGATTTTTGGAAAGGACCTGAAGGACTTTACCGCAGAAGACAAACAGGGACTGGGAGTTGTCCTCTCCGATTCCGGATTCAGCGGGTATCTGACTATTGAAGACATTATCCCTGTGATGGAAAGTCTCTATGCCAAATTTGACAAGACCTTTTTTAAAGAGCAGGTAAAGCGGTTTCAACTTCCTGAGAAGAAACGTCTGAAGGATTTTTCTACGGGAATGAAGGCAAAGCTGAAGGTTCTGGCAGCGATTTCTCATAATGCAAAACTGCTGATCCTTGACGAGCCTACAGCAGGTCTTGATGTGGTGGCCAGAGATGAACTTCTGGAAATGCTCCGGGAATTTATGGAAAAGGACGAGGAACGGTCTATTCTCATAAGCTCTCATATTTCCAGCGATCTGGAAACTCTGTGTGATGACCTTTACATGATTCATGAAGGGAAGATCATTCTCCACGAAGATACAGATGTGCTTCTCAGCGATTATGGACTTTTGAAAGTAGACAGTGATCAATATGCAGGACTGGATAAGGGCTATATCCTCAGGAGAAAAGAAGAGAGCTACGGATACAGCTGCCTGACAAACCAGAAACAATACTACATGGAGAATTACCCGGGTATTGCCATTGAACGAGGAAATATCGATGAAGTGATAACTATGATGATAAGAGGTGAAAGATTATGAAAGGATTATTGATAAAAGATTTTCGTTTAATGAAGGTACAGAAAAACTTTTTCGCTTTGATCATGGTCATTGGGATTGGAATGGCCCTGTTTTCAAATAATACATCCTATACTATTGGATTTGTATCCTTTATATTCTCTTTGTTTTCGGTAAGTACGATCAGCTATGATGAACTGGACAATGGAAACGCCTTTGTGTTTTCCCTTCCGATCTCCAGAAAGACCTATGCTGTTGAAAAATATTGTTTTGGACTGATCATGGGCCTGGGAGCCTGGCTGGCAGTATCCGTTCTGGCAACGGCTGCCGGGGTCGCAAGAGGCCAGGGATCTGTTAAGGAATTGCTCATAACTGCTTTTATTGTTCTTCCCCTTGTATTGTTTATGCTGGCGGTAATGGTACCTGTAATGTTAAAATTTGGCGCTGAAAGAGGAAGGATTGCCATGGTCATTTGCTTTGCTGTGGTCTACTTAACCATAGCCCTGCTTGCACAGAGCGCAGAGCAGTGGGGGACAGATTTCTTACCTCTTCTGGATTCCCTTCCTGAAATAGGGATTGGAGCTTTTCTGGTGATCCTGGTTGCCGTCACTGTTTTAATTTTACTTTTGTCTGTAAGGATCAGTATCGGAATTATAAAGAAAAAAGAATTTTAAGGGGGAAGACAAGTATGAAAAATTCAGGCAGATGTCCAAAATGCGGCTCTGTAGAGAACTGGGTGGAGAAGGCAGGGGAGCTGGATACTATTAAAAGAAGTTTTGGATAAAGTGGAAGTATATGAATTTTGGAAATGAAAACCATCAAGAAGCGAAATTTACGGTTAAAAAATGGTTTTTACAATTTGAACCGTAGTTTTAAACAGGGTAAAACGGCTAAATTTGGAATTTCCAAAATATAACCGTACTTTTTCCAGAAATTAAACGGTTAAAAAGGGCATTCGTTAAATTATAACCGTACAATAGCCTGGGAATGAACGGTTATAATGACATTTTTAGGATTATAACCGTATAACAGTCCGTAAATGAACGGTTAAATATAGCAATTTTGAATTATAACCGTATAATCCTGGAGAATCCCAAGTTTAATGATGATTTGTTCGAAAAAATAGAAGTTCAGAGTAAGGCGTTGCTGCATTAACCAAAATCGAGAATATTTATACATTTTATTGCTCAGTCTGCGCTGCTTTGAGTCTATGGTCTCAAAGCAATGTTCAACAAATTCGCATAAAATGTATAAATATTCCTGAAATATGATTTATGCCACAGCGCCTTGCTTTTTATGAAGATTATTATTCCACCTGTTCGATCCCGGAGATATCCGGTTCGATCATCAGGGAATAGTTGGTGTAGTAGACGACAAACCCTGGTTTGGCGCCGTTAGGTTTTTTCACATGTTTTTTCTGGATGTAATCAATTTCTACTTTTGGAGCCGTTCTGCCGCTGGAGTAGTAGGCGGCCAGCCGTCCGGCTTCTTCAAAGGTTCTTTCCGGCAGCTCTTCGTTATTGCTTTTTACGATTACGTGGGAGCCGGCCATTTTCTTGGCGTGGAACCACCAGTCATTTCCTGTGGCAAATTTAAAAGTCAGCTCATCATTCTGATAATTATTTTTCCCTATATAGATATGGTAGCCGTCGCTGGAAATATAATGAAGTGGTTTGGACTTTGCCATTGCCTTCTTTTTATTTCCGGAATAATGTTTTTTGATATAGCCGTATTCGGTCAGCTCGTCTTTGATCTGGGACAGATCGTTTTCCTGAAGAGCAATGTCCAGTGCCGTGCTGATGGATTCCAGATGCTGGATTTCTTCTTCCGTGTCCTTTATCTGTTCCTCCAGGGCCTGGGCAGTACGTTTCAGCTTATTGTAACGGTCAAAATATTTCTTGGCGTTTTCCTGAGGACTCATGGTAGGATCCAGAGGAATAGTAATCTCCTCGTTAGTATAATAATTCAGGGCCTTAAAGGATTTACAGCCTTCCTCCAGGTTATAGCCGTAGGTGTTGATCAGCTCTCCGTAGACTTTATATTTGTCCATTTTCTGGGTATCCTTCATCTGCTTGGACTGGAGATCCAGTTTTTTTCGGTTCCGCTCCAGGGAAGTCTGGACGATCCGGCGCAGATCCGAAGATTTCTGACGGATCCGGGTGATCTGGTCCTTCTGGGCATAATACTGTTCCAGCACCTGGGATATAGAAGAAAAATTCTTCACAGAAGCTTTCCCGTATTTTGTCAGAGGAAGAGCTGCATATTCTACAGGCTCCTCCTTCTCATTATAGACAATATTTGGCTGAAAATTGCCTTCCTGGACATCTTCCATGACTCTCTGGAAAGTATGGAAAAGATGTTCTTTAGCCGGGCCGTCCAAAGACTTGGCCGGCTGGCTGCCGTCTAAAGAAGCGCGGAAGCAGATTTCTTCAGCAATACAGGGACTGATTCCTGTAAGAGAAGTATAGAGAGCCTTTGCCAGGGTAGTGGGCTTTTCGCATACGAAGGTGTAAAAGTCTTCTTCAGACACTGTGAGGGGATTATATTTTTCCTGGGTCTTGGGAAGAAAATAGTCTCTTCCTGGAAGGACTTCCCGGACCGAGCTGACATTTCCGGAGATATGTTTAATACTGTCCAGAATCATTCGTTCTTCATTTAAGAAGATAATATTACTGTGCTTTCCCATAATCTCCACTACCAGGGTTTTGTAGCACAGATCTCCCAGCTCATTCAGATGTTCGATCCGAAACTCAATGGCCCGCTCCATGTCCGGCTGGGTCACGGAGACAATCTTGCCGCTTCCGATATGTTTCCGCAGAAGCATACAGAAATTAGGAGCAGTAAGGGGACTGATTTTATTTTTATCTGTAAAATAGATCAGAGGGAGGGAGGCGCTGGCGGAGATCAGCAGACGGTACTGGATCTTATTGTTTTTTATGGTGATCAGCAGTTCGTCAGCCTCCGGCTGTGCGATCTTGTTGATCTTTCCTCCCACGATGGTATCCTGAAATTCTTTTACCATATTTGCAATGGTGATTCCATCAAATGCCATATTCTTTGCACTCCTTTATCAATCACTTGGGGATATCCTTCTTATCTTATCATAAATTTCTGTAAGAATCAAAAAAATGTTTGACGGGCTGGAGGGGTTGTCTTATAATGACTATGTATGTTTATGCCCTCAGGCAAATATTAGACACAGAAAAGAGTTTTACATGATTAAAAGTATGACCGGCTTTGGAAGAGCCGAGCTAGTTGACGAAGAAAAAAAAATCACGGTGGAGATGAAATCGGTAAATCACCGTTATCTGGATATTAACATGCGGATGCCCAAAAAGCTCAGCTTTTTTGAAGCGGCTATCCGCAATCTGCTGAAAGAGTATATCCAGAGAGGAAAGGTGGATCTTTTTATCACCTATGAAGATTACACCCAGACAAGAGTCTCTGTAAAGTATAACCGTGAGATCGCCCAGCAGTATCTTACGTATATCAGAGAGATGGGCAGTGAGTTCGGACTGGAAGCGGAGATTACGGCCTCCGCCCTCTCCAAATATCCTGAAGTGTTTACTATGGAAGAGCAGGCTCCGGATGAGAAAGAACTCTGGACAGCTCTGGAGGAAGTGATACGCAGGGCAGCCGGGCAGTTTGTAGAGAGCAGGACGCAAGAAGGAGTTCATTTGAGACAGGATATCCTGGATAAACTGGCGGCTATGGATAAAAAGGTGGATCTGGTAGAAAAGAGATCTCCTGAGATACTGCGGGAATATCGGGAAAAACTGGAAGGAAAAGTAAAGGAACTTCTGGCAGATAACCAGATTGAGGAGAGCCGGATTGCAGCAGAGGTGATTCTTTTTGCTGACAAGATCTGTACGGATGAGGAAACGGTCCGCTTAAAGAGCCATATCCATCGCATGGAGGAAGTTCTTCACGAGAATGAAGGGATCGGACGGAAGCTGGATTTCATTGCCCAGGAGATGAACCGGGAAGCAAATACCATTCTCTCTAAGGCAAACGATCTGGAAACGTCCAATCTGGCCATTGATCTGAAAACAGAGATTGAGAAAGTCCGGGAGCAGATTCAGAATATTGAATAAAGGCAGGCATGTCTATGGCAAGATTATTGAATATCGGATTTGGAAATGTAGTAAATATGGATAAGGTGGTTGCAGTGGTCAGCCCTGACGCAGCGCCTATCAAACGACTGGTACAGGCGGCTAAGGAATCTGGAAAGTCCGTGGACGCCACCCAGGGAAGAAAGACCAAAGCCGTCCTCATTACCGACGGCGATATGGTGGTACTTTCGGCTTTGCAGCCAGAAACCATATCCAAAAGATTCGGGACATTTCCGGAAAATGAAACAAGAGGGGAATATGATGGCTGAAAAAGGAATTTTAGTTGTGGTTTCCGGCTTCTCGGGTGCCGGAAAAGGTACACTGATTAAAAGGTTAATGGAAAAGTATGATAATTATGCCCTTTCCATCTCTGCTACTACCAGAGATCCCAGACCAGGAGAAGAAAACGGCAGGGAATACTTTTTCCACACCAAAAAAGAGTTTGAGGAACTGATCCTTCAGGATGCTCTGGTCGAGTATGCCCAGTATGTAGAAAATTATTACGGGACACCTAAGGCTTACGTTGAAAAACAGCTGAACAAAGGGAAAGATGTGATCCTGGAGATTGAGATCCAGGGCGCCTTAAAAGTAAAGGAAAAACGTCCGGATACTTTATTGATTTTTGTGACGCCCCCTTCCGCAGAGGAACTGAAAAGGCGCCTTGTAGGAAGAGGAACAGAAACGATGGAAGTAATCAATTCCAGACTTGCCAGAGCCTTTGAAGAGGCGAAAGGCATGCCGGAATATGATTATATCCTGGTCAATGACCAGCTGGAGGAATGTGTGGACCGTATGCACGGGATCAT
>DXFG01000251.1 GCA_019114545.1 Candidatus Blautia pullistercoris
CTCTATTTTTTATCCTAAGCGGATATGTCTATAAGAAAAAAGAGAAGTCTATAAGGAAAGATCTGAAGCAGTTGATAGTCCCCTATATTATTACGGTATGTGCTGTGATAATCTTTAATGTGTGGGGAGCCGGAAGAGTAGATCTGGATATGATAAAAAATATAGTAAAGACAGCATTGTATGGCTACGGATCTGCATATGGTGATATTGGTATGATCGGAGCCCTTTGGTTTCTTCCTACCATGTTTATTGCCAGAAGGCTTATGAATTTTGTCTTCTCCCTGGAATTAAAGGAGACGCACAGGTTTTTGGCTATGCTGTTTCTGATGGTTTTAGGGATCAGAATAGGAGCTGTCGTGTGGGTTCCTATGAATGTAGATATAGCAATGGTGGCTTCTGGATTCATGTATATAGGATACTTGCTCAGAAACAGAAATATTTCATTGAAAAAGGATATAGTTGCAGGCTGCTTTTTTTTATGGTTTGCAGCAGTGAAAGCAGGAGAAATGGAATGGTCTTCCCGGATGTATGATCCGTGGATGATTAATTTTGCCGGCGCTGTGGCAGGAAGTATTATAATCTTATATCTATGTCAGAAAATGGAATCGATAACAATTTTGAAGAAAAGCTTGTCTTTTGTAGGAATGCATACGATTCTGCTATTATGCATCCATGACCTGGACTGGAGACTTCCCTTTGATGTGTATTGGGGGTTCCTTCAGCAGTTTCAGGGTGAGAAGATATACTTTTTCATGTCAGTGCTGTGCAGAATGGGATTTGACCTGCTTGTGATGCTGATCTGCTTAGTGATTTACAGGGTAGTAAAGAACGCAGTATTTTCCCATAAGAAAAGTTTTTCATAAAAGCGGGAGGATAGGGATGGAACAACAGTCGGTATGGAGCCTGATCCGGGAGGACTTAGAGGCATATGAGAAGATTGGAGAAAAAGGATTTTTTAAAGTGTTTTTAAAACAATATTTTAAAACTCCGGGGTTTAAGGTGATATTTTATATGCGCTTATGTAAGGCGGCAAGCGGTTATAAGCTTTTAAAGCCACTATATTTGCTTCTCAGGCTGAAATTCAGACGGGTGCAGGTCAGATATGGTATCCAGCTGGATTATAGAACAAATATTGCAGGGGGATTTTCCATTATGCATTATTCAGGGATTGTAATATCCGCTGAGAAAATAGGCAGACATGTGCAGCTGCGCCAGGGGACTACTCTTGGAAATACCGATAAGGGAAAACCCACAATAGGAGATCATGTTTTTATTGGCGCAAATGCGACAATTATCGGGAATATTACTATAGGTAATAACTGTACGGTAGGAGCAGGCAGCGTTGTGACAAAATCCTTTGAAGATAATAGTATTATTGCAGGGAATCCTGCAAAAGTCATCGGCCACAATACCAGTCTGCAGGAATTTTAAGTAACTATTTCCATAAGCGAAGACTCCGATGCTGCAGCAGCGAGAAAGCAGCGCTGGCTGCGAATCTGAGCTGCGTGGCTGAATAGTTAGAATTTTACAGAATGATTGGCTATATTATGGCTTTAAAAATTTGTGATTGTGGTGTAAAATAGAGATGTTACTGTGAAAAAAGTCTAGAGGAAAGGAAACATGAAAAGAGGAACAGTTAAGAAATTATTAGCGGTAATGCTGTCGGTGGGAACAATAGCAGGTAGTTTTTCCTGGGAAGGAACAACTATATGGGCGGCAGAGCTGACAGAGGGAAATGAAGCAGGTATACAGCCGGAGGAAGAAGGAAATAAAGGCACTGATGAGAGTCAGGACAATTCTTCTGAGTACCAGGATATATCTGGAACAACCCAGAATGAGGAGGCAGAACAGCAGCCAGTTCAGACACTGCCGGAGAGCTTAGAAAATAATGAGCAAAATGCAGAAGAAACTCCGGAGTCAGTTCCGGAAGTTGAAAGCGATTCTCTCACCGAGGATCAGGTGATAGAGGAACCGGCAGAGGAAGAAACGATATCTGAGGAGAACGTAGAGACAGAACAGGAAGCAGAAGGAGAAGAGTTAGTAGCGAACAGCTGGAGGTTTAAAGATGGCGTTCCTATTCCGGAGATTGCTTCCAGAGCAGCAACCTATCCCTATGCCTGGGAGATGGTTGATGGTCATTATGTAAATAGCAGAGGAGAAGTGATTCCCGGAGCAGTAAAAAAGGGAATTGACGTAAGCTTCTGGAATGGAACTATTGACTGGGAAAAGGTAAAGGCGGATGGTATAGATTTCGCAATTATACGTTGTGGTTATGGTATGGATCAAACAGATCAGGATGATACCCAGTGGGCCAGAAATGTTGCAGAGTGTGAACGCCTTGGCATTCCTTACGGTGTATATCTTTATTCTTACGCAGACTCAACGGCGAAGGCAAGCAGTGAAGCAGATCATGTACTCCGTCTGCTTCAGGGCCATAATCCTACATATCCGGTTTATTACGATTTAGAAGATGATATGGTATTGAATGTTTCTGCCAGTATGAAAGGTCAGATTGCAAAGACTTTTTGTGATAAGATAGAGGCAGCAGGATATCAAGTTGGAATATATTCCAATACAACCTGGTTTAATAATTATCTCACAGATCCGGTTTTCGATAATCCTAACTGGTCTAAGTGGGTAGCCCAGTGGAATGTAAGATGTGAGTATGAGGGAAGCTATGATTTATGGCAGTGTACTTCTAAAGGAAGTGTTGACGGTATTTCCGGAGATGTAGATCTTAACTTCCTGATGGAAGGCGCTTCTTTTGGTACAGGCGAACCGTCAACACCCCAGGAACCAACTCCGGAAGTGCCAGAGCGAGTACTGCAGTATGACGAGGCTTCAGGAAACTGGTATGTTTATACTGACGGCAAGCGAGATACGACCTATACAGGAGTCGTTCAGAATGAGAATGGCTGGTGGTATGCAAAGAATGGCGTATTAGACTGGACTTATACAGGAGTCGCTCAGAATGAAAATGGCTGGTGGTATATCAACGACGGCTGGCTGAACTGGGATTATACGGGAGTGGCCCAGAATGAGAACGGTTGGTGGTATATCAATCATGGTGCGGTAGACTGGACCTATACAGGAGTAGCCCAGAATGAGAACGGCTGGTGGTATATCAATAATGGCGCTTTAGATTGGACTTATACAGGAGTAGCCCAGAATGAGAACGGTTGGTGGTATATCAATCACGGTGCGGTAGACTGGACCTATACAGGAGTCGCTCAGAACGAAAATGGCTGGTGGTATATCAATGACGGCTGGTTAAACTGGAATTACACCGGTGTAGGCGAAAACGAGCATGGCTGGTGGTATATTAACAATGGCTGGTTGAACTGGAATTATAATGGCAGAGTCACTTACAAAGGAAGGACATACTCTGTTGTCGATGGTTGTGTGATCCATTAATACTATAATTGAATTAATACATAGAATGGAAGGTGGATGACGGTACAAAGTGCTGTCGATCCACCTTTTATCCTGGCTTTTATTATTGATAAGATATATAATTTAATTGAATTTACTTTCGGAAAAATATTTAACCGAAGAGGAGGGAAAGTACATGCATAAAAAAGCAGGAGAAATTCTTGCGGCTTTTTTTCTAACACTCTTGTTTACGGTACCCGTATGGGCACAAAATGAGGCCGGTAGCGGGCCGGCATTGCTATATGATGATGCCAGCGGAAACTGGTATGTATATACGGATGGCCAGATAGACTGGGATTATACAGGGGTAATAGAAAATGAGCATGGCTGGTGGTATGTAGAAGACGGAATGCTGGATTGGAACTACACAGGAGTAGCCCAGAACGAAAATGGCTGGTGGTATATCAGAGATGGGGCTTTAGATTGGGAGTATACAGGCTTAGCCCAGAATGAAAATGGCTGGTGGTATATCAACCATGGAGCCTTAGATTGGAACTATTCGGGAGTAGTTCAGAATGAAAATGGCTGGTGGTACGTAAACCATGGAGCCTTAGACTGGACATATACAGGAGTGGCTCCAAATGAGTATGGCTGGTGGTACATTAATGACGGGTGGCTGAATTGGGACTATACAGGAGTAGCCGCAAATGAGTATGGCTGGTGGTATATTAATAACGGAATGCTGGATTGGAGCTATACAGGAGTAGCCGCAAATGAGAACGGCTGGTGGTATATTACAAATGGGGCAGTAGACTGGAATTTTACCGGAGTAGGTGAAAATTCCAGCGGCTGGTGGTACTTTAATAATGGGTGTCTGAACTGGAATTATAATGGTTCGGTATCTTATAAAGGCAATACATATAAAGTTATTAATGGATGGGTAGATCAGAATCTGTCCTGGGTAAATGATCTGAAAGTTTCTAAAGAATGTTCACAGCTGGTAATTGTTTCTGTTTACAATACAAACTATGCAACCATTTCTTTACATACCCAATATGATGGGGTCTGGCAGGATGATTTTTCTGTGACTGGGAGAATAGGCTCCAGAGGAATTGGCAAACAGAAGGAAGGGGATAAGAAGACCCCTACCGGAGTTTACGGACTGAACACAGCTTTTGGCATCAAACCGGATCCGGGCTGCCCGATAGGTTATACCCAGGTAAATGAGAATCATTACTGGGGAGGAAAGCCGGATCAATACTATAACGCTTTTGTGGATGCTTCCCAAATCCCTGATTATAATCCGAGGGGCGCTGAGCATATTATTGATTATGGAGCTGTTTATAATTATTGCGTGGCTATTGATTATAATTCGGAGGGAATAGTAGGAAAAGGAAGCGCAATATTTCTTCATTGTTCCGGTAGGGGTGCTACTGCCGGATGTGTATCTATGCCGGAAAACAATATGGTTACTTTACTGAGAAATCTGAGAAGTGATGCGAAGATTGTCATTGACTTTAGTTCAAATATCAGCAAATACTAATTGAAGTGTTGCAGAGATGACTTTAATCCGACAGGGAGCCGCCGCATTAATCAAAATCGAGAATATTTATACATTTTATTCTTGAAATATGACTAATGAGGCAGCTCCCTGCTATATATGGATACAGCTATTTTTTCTTTGCAAAGAAACTGTATGGAACAATGAGCAATGCACATTCTATGGCCTGTAAGATATAGCGTGTATGCTGAGCTGGTGTTGTTATCAGAAGCAGAAGACTGACTGTCGCAATAGGCACAATGGCAATAAGTTCCCGGTTTCGTTTTTTTAATATCAGAAGAGCAGCACTGAATATGATAGCAAATAAAGAGAAACCTCCTCTGCTGCATAAATCCCTGTAAATAGGAAGCTGGGAAGTAAGGCTGGTCCACGGTTTGATAAAAGAATAAAAACTGTTATAGGTGATCAAATCATAGTTTTCCGTAAGTGAGGAGACACCCCATTCTCCATCAGAATCAACAGGACGGCCTATTTCCCATATAATAGAGCTTGCATCCAGCAATGCGGTAATATATATGACCGGATGAGTCAACGCCAGCTTGGCATTGATACGAAGCAATTCTTTTCCTAATCCCTGATTTTCTACGGCATCTGCAAAGGCCCAGACCCGGTCTCCGATTTTTCCCCAGGAACGTGTAATGTCATCAAGATAATATTTGCTGTAACATTCAGCATAATCTTCAAGAGGCATGATCCGCTCCAGGATTTCTGTATCCTTTTCATCGAAGGTCACCCCGTTAGCTGCAGCAGCTCCGATCATGGCAAATGGAGCGGTATAAGTTGCGTAAGCAGGGTTCGGCGTTGCGTTTAATATGCGGAAAGAAAGGACCGGGACAATGGCTGTGTAAAGAGCCAGTATGGCGCATATAGATGCAAGGATCCTGCGGATTGCTTCTTTTTTCTTTTTCATACAGAAAAGCAGAAGGATTAACAGTGTGACCATGACAGGAATCATCTGCGCATGACGGAACAGCGCGGTGCCAAGTCCGGAAAGAACCAGCAATATATAGGTTTTTCTGCCTGTCTTTTTTGTAAGGAGGATAAACAGCTGCAGCGTAAAAGCAACAAGGCAGATACTGTACACAATATCTTTCATCATTACCTGAAGATACAAAAAAGGAGTAAAAATAAATATAGATGCGGCAGTATAAATACGTGCTGCTTTTCCCTTTGGCTGAATTTTACTTAAAAATTTTAAAATTTCATAGTTTAAAAGCAGCCAGGCGAGGCTCTGCACCACATTTACAGTAAAGGGCGATTTATAAATATAAAAGCATACTTTACAAAATAATTCATAGCCGATAGGATGCCAGTCAAATAGATGATTCTCTGTTACTTCTTCCCAGACACTGATAACATCATCCTGCATATAGATGCCGGGATAAGTAGAAAACAGACATGCAAAAGTTAATAAAATGATTGGTATCATAGCCTTCTTTATACTGAAATTATTTGCAGAGTCCTGAGAATCAGGATTTGCAGGAGCTGAAATACTCATGGAATAAGAAATTAAATAATTAACGCTTATAAACACAGAAATTAGAAGGCATGGAAGATAGATAATGCAATTCCAAAGGAAAATTCCTGCAGACAAAATTTTTATTCCATAGAAGTCCTGCAGTGCCTGAAAAGAAAAGGCGGGACTGCTGACCAGCTGTGTAATGGACAGCATCAGGAGAAATAATATGGAAAGAATCGTAACAAAGGTATAATGGATCCTTTTTTCCTTTTTACAGGAAAAGGGTAAAGAAATATTGTTAAAGGCCTTTTTAAAACATACCAGTATTGCTATGGTAAAGGGAACCAGAGAAAAGTAGAAGGCATCGCTGACCAGACTGGCGCCTAAAACCAGCTGGGGCAACGGGGCCGCCAGGAATAAACAGCCGACCAGAAACTGCTTTTCTTTGAATGCCTTTATACTGCGTATTTGAGAAAACATTTTTGTATCCTTCCTTATCAAAAAAATTATTGAATGCCTGTATATTATATCATCAATGCAATATAAAGCAAAGCAGGTTTTATTTATTCTGAATATTGAAATACAGGTAGGATTGGGTTAGAATCTAAGGGAACTTTATAATGACAGGAGAAAAATACATGCAGAAAAGAATCAGTCAAATAGACGCAATGAAATTAATCTGCGCATTTTTCGTGGTTACCATTCACATAGTAACAGATTACAGAATACAGGATGGAGTAATTTCAGAACATGTTCTCTTAGGAGAAAGCTTTCTGAGATGCAGCGTGCCGGTGTTTTTTATGTGCAGCGGTTATTTTTTATTTTCGAAAGATCATTCTATTAAGAAAATCTATAAAAAACTGCTGTTCAGTCTGGTACTCCCGACTTTGGCTGCCATTTTGTTTTGGTTTGTCTTTAATGATGCAATAGAAAATCAGAATACAGTTTTGGGATGTATAAAAAATATCCGGCCGGAGTCATTTTTCCAGCTCTTCCGGGGACTTTTAAATTGGGATTATTCCATGGTGAAGAACGGGTTTTATCTGTGGTTTATGATAGCCCTTATTAAAATTTATATTGCATATCCGGTTATAAAACTAGTATGTGTGGATGAATCGGGGAGAAATAGAATCCGCAGGTATGTTATGCTGCTTCTGGGAATATCCGAAATCCTGTTCCCCACAATAGAAGGATTGACCAATAATAATCTGATGCTTTATGGCTATTCGGTTTTCTGTGATTACAGTTTCTTATATATTTTTCTTGGATATGAGCTTTACCTGTTTTTCAGCAGGAATGATATTCGCAGATCATGGTGCCTTTACGGACTGGGCGCCTATATTGGAGGTAGTCTGCTGACTTATTTTGCTACCGTTTTCATAGATATTCCCTATGATGGCATGTTTAATGAGATGCTCTTTAACTATAATTCCTGCTTTATCTTTATTGCGGCAGTAGGATTTTTTATGCTCTTCCGGAATATAAAATTTGAAAATATGAAAATGAATAGAGTAGTTTCATTTTTGGGACAGCGGACTTTTGCTCTGTATTTGGTACATTATATGGTGATCAGAGCCATGGCCTGTTATGGAGCTCTGGGCTTTATGAGCCTGAAACTGCCCCGGCCGGTGTTTTATGTGGGGGCGGCGGTGTTATGCTATATGTTGTCATTGACAGTTGCGGTTATTTTACATGGCTGTAGAATGGTGATGGGAAAATTATTGAGGTAATCTGTAGGAAAATCAATTCATGGAACTATATTTTTTCTTTTAATTTCCTCCATTCTGTAGTAGTATAACCTAAGTAAAATAAAACTTGAGAGGAACAAAAGATGGATAAAATAGCAGTGTTGATCCCCTGTTACAATGAAAGCCAGACGATTGAGAAGGTAGTGACGGACTGGAGGAGAGAACTGCCTGAGGCAGTGATCTACGTTTATGATAATAACTCCACAGACCATACCGACGATGTCGCCAGAGCAGCAGGAGCTGTGGTCAGATATGAATATCAACAAGGAAAGGGAAATGTGATCCGAAGGATGTTTCGGGAAATCGATGCCCAGTGTTATATCATGATCGACGGAGATGATACCTATCCAGCAGAGATGGGGAGAGAGATGACAGATCTGGTATTGGAACGGAATGTGGATATGGTAGTGGGGGACCGGCTGTCTTCCACATATTTTGAGGAGAATAAACGACCTTTCCACAATTTCGGAAATAGCCTGGTAAGGGGAACTATCAACAAATTGTTCCGCAGCAACATCCGGGACATCATGACAGGGTACCGGGCATTCAGCTATGAGTTCGTGAAGAGCTTTCCGGTATTGTCAAAAGGATTTGAAATTGAGACGGAGATGAGTATTCACGCTGTGGATAAAAATATGAATGTGGCAAATGTGATCATTGAATACAGGGACCGTCCGGAGGGAAGCGAGTCTAAACTGAATACTTATTCAGATGGATTTAAGGTGCTTAAAACCATAGGACGGCTTTACCGGAATTATAAGCCTATGCAATTCTTTGGAATTGTGGCACTGATATTGATGATTATATCCGCAGCTATGTTTATTCCTGTACTGGCAATTTATATCCAGACTGGCCTGGTGCCCAATTTCCCGACTTTGATTGTCAGTGGCTTTATTGCACTGGCTGCTCTGGAATCCCTGTTTTCCGGTATGATTCTTTCTACGTTGGCTGAAAAAGAGCGACAGGAGTTTGAGTTTCGTCTTCAATTAGTGCGTAAGATGAAAAAGGAAGAGATATGATAGAGATTATAGGTAAATTGTATAAAAAATATGAAGAACTGGTTATGTATATAATCGTGGGAGTCTGTACCATGATCGTATCACTGGCCTCCTACTATATTCTTGCAAACCCTTTAGGCATATACTACCAGACTGCAAATATTATAAGCTGGGTACTGGCGGTGGCTTTTGCTTATGTGACAAATAAAAAGTTTGTATTTAAGTCCAGGTATTCCGGACTTTCCGGCACAGCAAAGGAGATGGCCAGCTTTGTGTCCAGCAGGATAGCGTCTCTGCTGGCTGAAGTGATCAGTATGTATTTCTTTGTTCAGATCTGTCAGATAGATGATAATATAGTAAAATTAATGAATCAGGTGCTGGTAACAGTACTGAACTATATTTTCAGTAAATTCTGGGTTTTCAGAAAATCTCGAAAGGCACAGGAAAATGCAGGCGAGTAAGTTCATATACGAAAAAACCGGAGAGAAAATAAATATGGAAAAACTGACTTTGATCGTTCCCTGCTATAATGAGGAGGAAGTCCTGCCTTTTTTCTATGAAGAATTTCAGAAAGTAGCAGAACAACTGGAGACATATCGGACAGAAGTGATTTTTGTTGATGACGGATCCAGGGACGGAACTTTGGAAACTATTAAAAAACTGGCAAAAGGGGACGAAAGGGTAAAATACATATCTTTCTCCAGAAATTTTGGCAAGGAGGCGGCTATTTACGCCGGATTTCAGCATGCAGATGGAGATTATATTGCAATGCTGGATGCCGATCTTCAGGATCCCCCCTCTTTACTTCCGGAAATGATGAGAGGAATTGTGGAAGAAGGATACGATTCTGTGGCGACCAGACGGGTGAGCAGAAAAGGAGAACCCCCTGTCCGTTCTTTTTTTGCCAGATGCTTTTACAGGCTGATGAAGAAAATCTCTACAGCCGAGATCATGGATGGGGCAAGGGATTTCCGTCTGATGACCAGACAGTTTAAAGATGCGATCTTGGAAATGGGCGAGTATAACCGGTTTTCCAAGGGGATTTTCGGCTGGGTAGGATTTAAGACAAAATGGATAGAATATGAAAATGTAGAGCGAAGGGCAGGAGAGACGAAGTGGTCTTTCTGGAAACTTTTTAAATACAGCCTGGAGGGAATTATCGGGTTTTCAACGGCTCCCCTTGCCATGGTGTCTGCCCTGGGACTTTTTGTCTGTCTGGTTGCTTTTCTTTTCCTGATTGTGATTTTAGTGAAGACCCTGTGCTTTGGCGACCCGGTGGACGGCTGGCCATCCATGACCTGTATTATTCTTATGCTTGGAGGCATTCAGCTTCTGTGCATGGGAATCCTGGGTATGTATCTTTCCAAGACTTATCTGGAAACGAAGAAAAGACCTATCTATATTTGTGGAGAGACGAATCTGAAAGATGATGGAAATAGTAGATGTTATAAAGAAAAATAAAACGATCTGGCTGCTGGGTATCTTTATGGGAATCTTTTTTTCCGGACTGAATGCTCTGGGAAGATATTTAAATGGGGCAGTCAGTGAAGGGCTGCCGGGAATTCTGACGACTTTTGTCATCTGGCTTCCTGTGGCCTTTGGGGTTTCCACGCTTTTGCTGGCTGGTATCCGGCGGGGAACGGATTGGATCAGCGCAACAAGGCTGGAGAAAAAGTGCGGGCAGATTTTAACTGGAAAAAGATCGTTTTGGATCGGATGGGGATGTATTTTTCTTCTGTGGCTTCCCGCCTTACTGGCTTCCTGGCCGGGAGTCTATGTGATTGACAATGCGTTTCAGTTCCAATGGTTCCAGGAAGGAAATATCAGTGCCCATCATCCCATCCTTCATACTTATCTTTTAGGCTTTTGCATGGAAGCCGGTAAAAAAATCTTTGGTTCTTACGAAGCCGGGCTGGGAGTGTATTCTGTAGGACAGATACTGATCCTTTCCGGGCTTTTTTCATATACGGTCTATGCACTGGGCAGTAGGCTGGCCGGAATTTTCCGTATGGCGTGTCTTTTGCTTTATGCGTGTATGCCTTATCATGCGGTGTCTTCTTTTACTGCCACAAAAGATATTTTATTTTCCGGGTTATTTCTGATCCTTGTTCTGAAATCTTATGAGCTGGCAATGGATACAGACACTTTCTTTTCTTCTAAGAAAAAAATCATGCAATATATCGTAATCGTCTTTTTGTCATGCTGTTTCAGAAATACGGGAATCTATGTTTTCCTGTGTATGATTCCCTTCCTGATGTTTCTGGGAAGAAGGTACTGGAAGAGAGCGCTTTTGCTGGTGATGGTTCCGGTACTTTTGTGGGGAGTCTATACAGGCCCTTTTTACCAGGCGCTGGATATAGAAAAAGGAAGTTCCGGGGAGATCCTCAGCGTACCTATGCAGCAGATATCCCGGGCAATCCTGGAAGAGGGGGATAAACTGGATGAAGAATTGAAAGAAGAGGCAGAAATTTATATCCCGGGTTATGCCTCTTATGCTCCCCGGGTGGCAGATCCGGTGAAGGATACCTTTAATAATCAGGCATTTGAGGAAGATCCTGTGGGATTTGTGAGCCTCTGGGCAAAGATCGGCCTATCTTGTCCAGCCAGTTATGTGAAGGCATTCCTGGAGCTGAATCTGGGATTCTGGTGGCCTGCCATGGATTTCCCAGATCCGGGTACCTATCTGGCCTTTATCCCTTATAGAAATGCGGATACTGAGCAGGTAGGAGAAATACCGGGAGAGACGGTATATATTGAAAGACAAAGTCTCCTTCCGGCATTAGAAGGATTTTATCAGGACTATACGGAAGAAGGAAAGTTTGAACAGATTCCTGTGATATCCTGGCTGTACAGCCCTGGTGTTTATTTCTGGATCATTTGTTTCGGGATCATATATTGCCTTTACAAAAAACGTTTTCTGACGATCCTGCCATGGGCAGTTCTGCTTCTTTTATGGCTGACACTTATGGTTTCACCTGTGGTTGTTTTCAGGTATGCGTACCCATTGGTGGTAAGTCTGCCGGTTATGTTGGCGATGATCATGGGAAAATATGGAGAAATGGAGAAAAAGAATGAAAAAACGGTATAGCACTGCAAAGACAGCAGGAGTGGTCTTTTTGGCCATTGTAGGATTATTTATAGTGATACAGGCTGCCAGTGGCCTGTATCCTTTTGGGGAAAAGTCAAATCTTCTCTGGGATGAGGAAATCCAGTATGTGGACTATTTCGCCTTTTACAGAGATGTACTCCTGGGCAAGGCAAGTATTTCCTACTCTTTTTCAAAGTCTCTGGGGGGATCTTTAGTAGCTCTTTTCGGATATTATCTGGGCTGCCCTCTGAATCTTCTGGTGGTTTTCTTTAGCAATGAGCAGCTCCCGGCGTTTCTCTTTGGACTTACGGCAGCAAAACTGGGCCTGGCCGGAGTAACTGCCTGTGTGTTTCTGCGGAGAAGATTTCCAGAGATATCGCTGCTGATGACAGCCATGTTGTCTGTGGCCTATGGACTCATGCAGTATAGTATGCTGCAGCTTTCTAATATCATGTTTCTGGATGGGGTTGTTTTGCTTCCTTTGCTGCTTTTGGCAGTTTATGAATTTGTCAGCAGAGATAAAAAGCTTTGGCTGTTTCTTGGGGTCCTGTTCAGCATTGCCATTAACTGGTATACAGGATATATGATCGGCCTGTTTTCTGTACTCTATTATTTCTATGAGAGAATTCTAAAGATACAAAAGATCAGCCGGGGAGCATGGAAAGACTTTGTAAGAGATACTATCCGGTGCGGTCTGGTGATGGTTTTCGGCCTTTTAGGAAGCTGTGCAGTTTTTTATCCTGTTTTCCGGGGATTACAGAAAGGAAAGAGGGCTTTTGATCCATCTATTTTTTACTTTGACACTTATGGCTCTTTTACAGATGTCTTCCGGGGATTTGCGGTGGGAAATATTGCGCCTACGGTTTCTTTGTACTGCGGTCTGCTGTTTTTAGGATTTTTCTTATACTATTTTTTTACAAAAGGAGTCCTCATCCGGGAAAAAATCTTGTCTCTGGCGGCTGCGGTCTTTCTCTTTGCAAGCTGCTGGATCATGCCTCTTGACCATATATGGAGCGGTCTGCGAAGCGCAGAGAGCTATCGTTTCCGCTATAGTTTCCTTATGGCATTTTTCGTATTATATCTGGCGGCAAAGGGCGTCAGAGAATATGAGAAAAAGAAAAACGGCCGGGGCGTTGCTGCTGCATTTGCAGGGTGCCTGCTGATGTTTGTGGCTTTTCAGATCTGGACTCCCTATGAAGAGAAGAATTTTTTCGTGACCATAGGGTTTACCGGGGGGTATCTCCTGCTCTTTCTGCTTATAGGAAAATTCAGAAAACTGAAAGCAATCCTGCCTGCTTTGCTGGGAGCAGAGCTGGCCTTAAACGGTATTTTTACTTTTGCAGTGAATTACGGAGACAATCAGAGCATTCAGGTATATCTGGATTATACGAAAGGCAACCTTGCGCAGACAGAGGCTGTCAAGTCATTGGAAGAAGCAAAATTTTATCGGATGGACAGCCTGGAAAAAAGAAATAATGGGGGAGATGGTATTTCTGCATATTTAAATGAGTCTATGGCCTATGACTATCAGGGTATGGCCCACTATTCTTCAACCTATGATACTGATATCAGCCGTTTGATCTTTGATCTGGGATATTCCACCTTGACGGATCTGAGCATATATCAGGAGGCAATCCTGCCGTCAGATTCTCTTCTGGGTATAAAATATCTGATGTCTACAAAAGATGTGACAGGTTATGGAAAAGTGGAAGAAATTCCGGAGTATAACGGGAAATCCGTATATTACAACCCTTATGCCCTTGGCCTGGGAATGGCAGCAGATGAAAAGATCCAGGAAGATATTGTTACTGCGGATCCTTTTGAATTCCAGAATATTTTGTTTTCGAATCTCCTCGGAAGAGACGTGGATATATATAAACCGGCGCAATATCAGATGAGTATTGCAGACAATCTTCTGACCTTACAGATTGAGGCAGGAGACCAGGAGGACATTTTATACGGATATGTGGATTCCTGGATACAGGATCTGAGACTTTATGTGGACGGAACATATAGATGTAATTACGCCACCTGGCTGAGTTATAAGGTGTTTTCCGCAGGATATGGAGAAACCTCCCATACGGTTGTTCTAGAGAACTATACGGGAACAGATCAGGAAGTTTTCCCCTACTTTTATTATCTGGATATGGATGTTTTTGAAGAGGTGATCCAGGAGCTAAAGAGTAAGGAGATGAGTACAGAAATATTCGAAGACGGATATGTGAAGGGACAGTACAATAGTGACCAGGATGGATATCTGCTTCTTACCATTCCTTATGACGATGGCTGGAGGGCCTACGTAAACGGACAGCAGGTGGAGATCACAGACGGAGCCAATGCATTATCGGTAATTCCGGTGAATGAGGGAGAAAATGAAATCGAGCTGAAATACAGTGTTCCGGGATGGAAGACGGGGGCTGCGCTGTCCGCTGCGGGAATCCTGCTGTTTGTGGGTATCTGCCAGTTAGAGAGACATGGAAAAAGGAAGAGAGAAAATGAAAAAGATAAAGGAATTGTTGGATGATAATTTTCAGGGAGTACTTCTTACTGTAGGAATTGCTATGGCGAATCTGGTCTTTTTCCAGCAAGAAAGCTGGAAAATGGACCCGGTGAAAATAGCGCTCCTTTCTCTGGGCTTCTTTTTTCTGCTCAGGATCTTTACCGGGCAGATGAGAAACATCAGGGATATACGTGAAAAGACAGGAATCATACTTTTAGGGCTGCTTTTTGGATTTATGATCGTTGTGGGACAGAAAATCCAGGTGGGAACAAGGATTTTTCAAAGTTTTTCCCTGTCAGATCTGATCTGGATCCTTTTCTATACATGGACGGGAATATTACTGTTTACCGGGCTTAACTGGCTTTGCAGCAAAAGAAAGATTGCGGGATGGCCGGTTGTTTCTGAAAATATTAAAAGAAATTTTAAAAGAAAAAGATGGCTTCTCTATGCCGGAATCCTGGCTGTCTGCTGGATCCCGATATGGATCGTATATTTCCCGGGGATCGTGCCTGATGATGCTACGATTTCCATTGCCATGGTTTTAGGAGATATGCCCTGGGATAATCATTTCCCGGTGTTTTATTCCCTGATCGTTGGCTTGTGCCTGAAGATCGGAAATCTGTTCCTGGATTATAATGCCGGGATTGCCCTGTACTCTTTCCTTCAACTTGGATCTATGGCTTTGATCCTGGGAAGAATGCTGGAATGGATGAGAAGCAAGGGAGTCCATAAGATAATGGTATATTTTGGACTGGCCTTTTTTGGGGCGGCTCCTTTCTTTGGCAATTATGCCATCGTTATGTGGAAGGATCCCTGGTTCTGCGGCGTCATGCTGCTTCTTGGAATGTTTTTGTACGATCATGTTGTAGAGGATAGGAACTCTTTTCTGCAGAAGAAAAATCTGGGGATTTACAGCGGAATGAGTATTCTCATGTCTCTGCTGAGGAATAACGGAGTTTATATTGTTATCCTAATAAGCTTATGCCTGGTGGCAATTTACAGAAAGGAGATAAAGAAAATAGCTGCAGTCAGTGTCTGTACCGTCGCCCTCATATATTTTGTGACAGGGCCGGTCTATATGGCGGTGTTTTCAGCAGAAAATCTTTTTGTGGAATCTGTGGGAATCCCTTTGCAGCAAATGGCAAGAGTCGTGGAGGAAAACGGAAAGATAGGGGAGGAGGAAGAAGAATTCCTGGATAACCTTATGCCTATGGAGAAATATCTGGAATATTATAATCCTTACCTGGTAGATCCCATAAAATGGGCGCCGGAATTTAATACGGACTATCTGAATACCCATAAAGGAGAATTTTTTAAAACTTGGTTTTCTCTTTTGAAATCGAATTTTGGTATTTATGTTGAACAATATCTTATGGGAACTTATGGTTTCTGGCATATAGGCGGGGATCAGCCCTATGAGTTTGTAAAGACTGAGATTGTTGGAAACGACTGGGGAATCTATCAGAATCAGTTTCTCGAGAATCATCTGGGATATTTTATCCAGGAAGAACTCGGCAATAAATATGATTTCCTTCCTTCTGGTTTGTTTGTCTGGCTGCTGCTTTATGATATTGTGCTGTGCTGGATGAAAAGAAGATCCATTTATATACTGCCCCTGACCGGGATGATCGGCAACTGGCTGACTCTTATGATCGCTACACCCACGGCCTTTGGGATCAGATATATTTATATTCTTGTTATCGCTTTCCCGCTGCTTCTTGTGTATCCACGGATTGCGTTGAAGCAGCAGGAAAAAGAAAGAAACACATAAGCATATGATATACATCAATATAGCGTGGATCCTGGGAAGGATTGGCTAAAAATAGTACGGCAGTTAACAAAAACGCCGGAAGAAGAGCTAAGACTTCCCGGGCTCTTTTTTTTCGGATAAGAATGCAGCTGCATGCCAGGAGAATAAAAAGCGAAAAGCCACCTCTCCAGCAGATGGAAGTCCAAACAGGAATTTGGTCAGATATACCGAAAAATTTTTGCTGGATATCTGTAGATATTGTCGGTTTGATCTGAAGATCAGAATATCCGGGATAATTATCCAGGGCAGTGCTGTATATAGTTACAGGAATAAATTCATATCCATCTGAGGGCGTTCCCATTTCCCACACAATACTGGTCATATCAAAGTATGCGGTAAGATAGGTAATAGGA
>DXFG01000252.1 GCA_019114545.1 Candidatus Blautia pullistercoris
CTGTATTCATTTTACTTCCTCCTAAATTTAAAAATCAAAAGCAAGGCGTATCAGAGCGATATCTGCCTTTTGAAAAATCTTTTCTTCTCCTTCACAGTCAATGGTCACACTATTCTCATCATATGCAGTCAAGATACCGTAAAATTCCTTTTCTCTGTTTATAGGACGGTAAGTTCTGATCTCTACTTCTTCTCCCATGCTGCGCTTAAAGTCTTTTTCTTTCTTCAAAGGCCTTCCAAGGCCGGGAGAGCTGACTTCCATAATATAGGCTTCGTCGATAAAATCTGCTTCATCCAGCTTGTCAGAAAATTCTCTGCTCACTGTCTCACAGTCCTCTACCGTAATGCCGCCTGGTTTGTCAACGTAAGCCCGAAGGTAAAAGTTACCCCCTTCTTTTACATACTCCACATCCACCAGTTCGAAGCCATACTTTTCTACGATCGGTGCTACCAGCGCTTCTGCCTTCTGCTCATAGATCTCCTTTTTGCTCATATCCTCACCTTCTTTCCTGCTGTTCAAAAAACCTTCCGGTATACAAACGATAAGAGTGGACCTCTCGGTCCACTCTTATGCTGAAATAACTATCATGTTCATAGTAAGGATACCACTATTTTCCCTATCTTGCAAGTGGTTTTTTACTGCCAGACAATAATAATCAGATAATCGCTGCCTCCATAATAAGTCTGCCAGGAAAAAGTCTGTCCCGGAACCACTGCCGTGCTGTTCTGTACTGCTTCCTGGATCAGGCTTCCTTCTACCAGAGCTTCCGTTGCCGGTTCATAGCTTTCCTCACCGGCAAACCGCAGTTCCGTCATTTCAGCCCTCTGAGCCAGGTCGTTTTGTATCACCTGATAAATCTGATCCCAGTCAAAGGTGTCATACCAGCGGCCTTTATTTCTATAATAATTATAACTGTCATCCTCACAGGAAGGAAGGGGTATGGTGTCATCCGGAACATGGGTAGGCGCCAAAGTATCCCAGTTGCAGCAAAGATAGCTGTAGGAAATATAGGCGTCATTTTCCACAGGATTCAGATATCCCGGATTTCCCCAGGTCACATCCATATAGTAATACTGCTCGCCGATTCTCACCAGATTCCAGGCATGGCTGGCTGGTTTTTCTCCGGTGACCGTGCCGGTAACCAGGGTACAGAAGATCCCCATTCTGTTCAACAGATACTGAGCCGCTTTCGAATACCCCATGCACACCGTCTTTCCTTCCAGAAAAACACTGCGTATATTCTGGTTTTCGGGGCTGTTTTCCTGATATTCCGCCCGGTCAATCAGAGTTTCGTATACGTATTTGATCCGTTCATAGGTATCCCCCTGTGGAGCTCCCTGGATCCACTGATCTGCCGTAGCCTCAATCTGGCTTTTCAGACTCTGGGCCTCCTGGCTGCTGACCTGATACTCCGGCTGCACTTCCATATTCTGGACACCTCCTCCGGGAAGTTCCTGATAAGTATAGCTGCTGGTACCATCTGTCCAGAAATACTCCGGATGGTCTGCCATCAGGACTCGCATTACTTTCTCCAGCTGCTCCTGGGAGACGGCATCTACAGGAATTTTTTCCTGAAAACTCTCGATCCCCGCTGCAAGCTGCCGATATACCTTCTGCTCTTCTGCTCCTAAGGTACTGTATCCGTAATAGTATGCAGACTCTTCCTGAGAGATTTCCTTTTCCGGTATCTCCTCTGTATCCTCGCTGCTGCTTTCTTCCCGGGTTTCCAGGACGTCCTGTACGGTTTCCCGGAAATACTCTGCCGCTTCTTCCACATCCCTGGAGCTGCAGCCGGTGATTCCTGTAAGCATGACTATGCTGATCATATAAGCCAGTATTTTCCTTTTGATCTTAAACACCTCTTCCGCCTTTAAATTCTTACCTTGGTTCCTTTCGTGTCTCTCTTCGCCAGCTTCAGTTTATTCAGCGTAATCTGTTTCTCTCTGTAGGTTATCACATATTCAATCCTGTTTTCCAGCATATAGGCATGTTCTACCACATCCTGCTCTCCCATACGGATTCCTCTGACGCCCAGGGCATTTTTCTTCTGGACCGGAATTTCTTCCTTCAGGAATTTCAGGAAATAACCATCTCGGGTCTGAAGGACCAGATGTTCCATTGCAGCTGCAGGCTGAACCATCACAACCCTGTCCTTTTCTCCCAGCTTCGTTGCACCGATGGTTCTCTTGGACACCTCAAACTCATTGCCGTCCACCTGCTTTACCATGCCTTTGCCGGTCACAAAGCAAAGCTGTTCTTCCTTTATCTGGGCCAAAGGAGCTACCAGAACGATCTGCTCTGTCTTACTGTCATAATTGCTCACATTATCAACAGGCGTGCCTTTATCCCTGAACTTTCCGTATGGAAGATCCAGGACTTTCACCGTGTGCATTCTCCCTGCATCTGTAAAGACACAGATCTTATCTGTATTCATACAGGTAAATATATATTTATTCTCAGCATCCGCCGTCTCTTTATTTCTCTCATAGACCGAGGTGTCAATGGTCCTGGCATAGCCGAACCGGTCCATCAGGAAAACAACCTGGGTCTCCTCAATCTTCTTCTCTTCATAGACGATCTCCGCTGCATTTTCCACTGCAGTTTTTCTTGGATGGCTGTATTCCTTTTTGATCTTTTTCAGATCCTCCATGATCACAGCAGCCATAGAATCATAGTTATTTAAAATATCTTCATAGGATGCGATCTTCTTCAAGGTCTCCTCATGCTCTGCCATTAGAGTTTCCACCTCCAGGCCAATCAGCCTGTACAGCCGCATATCCAGGATCGCCGTAGCCTGCCGTTCTGTAAAACGGAGCTTAGCCGCCTGGCGCATACTGGTCTTAGTCTTGAATCTAATTCCCTCGGTCTCGCCATTTACCAGACAGTTTTTCACCTGTTCCCGGCTTTTGCTCCCTCTGAGGATTTCAATGATCAGATCAATCACATCACAGGCCCGGATCAGTCCCTCCTGGATCTCCCGATTTTCCTGTTCTTTTTTCAAAAGACTGGTATACTTCCTGGTAGCCACCTCAAACTGAAAATCCACATGGTGTTCGATAATCTGGCGAAGCCCCAGAGTCTCCGGTCTTTGATCTGCCACAGCCAGCATATTCACTCCAAAGGTATCCTCCAGCCTGGTCTTCTTATAAAGCATATTGGTGAGGTTCTCCACATCAGCCCCTTTTTTCAGTTCCAGAACAATACGGATCCCTTCTTTAGAAGACTGATTGGAAATATCCAGGATATCTGTGGTCTTTTTCGTCTCCACCAATGCTGCCACATCATTTAAAAATTTTCCGATATTAGCGCCGATCATAGGATAAGGAATCTCCGAGATCACCAGCAGAGTCCTTCCGTTTTTCCCTTTTTCCGTCTCTACCTTGCCCCGGATCTTGATCTTTCCTGTCCCGGATTCATAAATAGAAAGAAGATCATCTTTATTTACAATAATCCCTCCGGTAGGGAAATCCGGCCCCTTGATATATTTCATCAGTTCTTTCGTAGTGATCTGGTTATTTTTCATATAGGCAATGACTCCGTCGATCACCTCTCCCAGGTTATGGGGGGGAATACTGGTAGCCATACCTACAGCAATCCCGTCCGCACCATTTACCAGAATGTTGGGAATCCGCACCGGAAGGACCGCCGGTTCCTTCTCTGTTTCATCAAAGTTTGGCACAAAATCCACCACATTCTTGTCCATATCTTTTAAATAAACTTCCTGGGTGATCTTTTGAAGACGGGCCTCCGTATAACGCATAGCCGCCGCACCGTCACCTTCGATAGAACCGAAATTTCCATGACCGTCTACCAGAGGAAGGCCTTTCTTGAAATCCTGGGCCATTACCACTAATGCCTCATAAATGGAACTGTCCCCATGGGGATGGTATTTACCCATGGTATCTCCCACGATACGGGCGCATTTTCGATAAGGTCTGTCGTACCGGATCCCCAGTTCATACATATCATATAAGGTTCTTCTCTGCACCGGTTTCAGCCCGTCTCTCACATCGGGAAGAGCACGGGCGATAATAACACTCATGGCATAGTCAATATAAGACTTCTGCATGATCTCCGAATATTCTGTCCGGATAATATTTTCATGAATACCTGCCGCCATACTCTACCTCCTAAACATCTAATTCTGCATCTCGCGCATGATCGTAAATGAAAGCCTTTCTGGGAGGGACTTCCGTTCCCATGAGTACCTCTGTCACCTCGGAAGCCATACGTGCATCCTCAATCTCTACAAGCCGAAGCCTGCGTGTGATCGGATTCAAAGTAGTCTCCCAAAGCTGCTGGGCATCCATTTCTCCCAGACCTTTATACCGCTGCAGAGTAAAAGGGCCTTTATGGGTCTTTCTGTACCTCTCCAGGGCTTTGTCGTCATAAAGGTATTCTTCCTGCCCCTTAGAAGGCATGGCTTTATACAGAGGCGGCATGGCAATATACACATGTCCCTCATAAATCAGCTCCGGCATAAACCGGTAGAAAAGTGTCAGCAAAAGTGTGGAAATATGAGCGCCGTCCACATCTGCATCTGCCATAATAATAATCTTATCATAGCGCAGCTTAGTTATATCAAAATCATTGCCATAACCTTCGGAAAATCCGCAGCCGAAAGCATTGATCATGGTTTTGATCTCCGCATTGGCCAGCACCTTGTCAATGGTGGCCTTTTCCACATTCAGAATCTTTCCCCGGATGGGAAGGATCGCCTGGAAGCTTCTGTCCCTGGCTGTCTTGGCGCTGCCGCCTGCAGAGTCTCCCTCTACGATAAAGATTTCGCATATAGAAGGATCTCTTTTCTCACAGTTTGCCAGTTTCCCGTTGGAATCAAAAGAATACTTCTGTTTTGTAAGGAGATTTGTCTTCGCCTTCTCCTCGGTTTTCCGGATCTTGGCAGATTTTTCTGCACAGGCCAGAATACTCTTGAGTACTTCCAGGTTCCGGTCAAAGTACAGTACAATCTCTTCTCCGGTAACTTTTCCCGTAGCCTTAGACGCATCCTGGTTGTCCAGCTTTGTCTTTGTCTGGCCCTCAAATCTTGGAGCCGGATGCTTAATAGAGACCACAGCAGTCATTCCATTGCGGATATCTGCCCCTGTAAAATTGGCATCCTTTTCTTTCAGGATCCCCAGTTCTCTGGCATAATTGTTCATCACTGTAGTAAAGGTAGTCTTAAATCCTGTAAGATGGGTGCCCCCTTCCGCATTATAAATATTGTTGCAGAATCCCAGAACATTTTCCCGGAATTCATTGACATACTGGAAAGCAGCTTCCACCGTAATCCCATCGCACTCCCCTTTAAAATACACCGGCTCGTGGATCGGCTGGCTCTTCTTGTTCAGGTCCCGGATAAATCCTACGATCCCCTCCGGCTCATGATAGATGATCTCTTCCGGTTCTTCTCCCCGTTTATCCTGAAATACAATGGTAAGCTCCGGATTCAGATAGGCAGTCTCATGGAGTCTGCTTTTCACCTCTGCCGCCGCAAATCTGGTCTTCTCAAATATCTCCGGATCCGGGAGAAAATTCACCAGGGTTCCGGTAGCTTTTGTCTTTCCGATCTTTGGAAGAAGTCCCTCCTCCAGTTCGATCACCGGTATTCCTCTTTCATAGCGGTCATGATGGATATAGCCGTCCCGGCTGATCTTTACATCCAGATAAGTGGACAGGGCGTTTACCACAGAAGACCCCACGCCGTGAAGACCGCCGCTGGTCTTGTATACAGAACTGTCAAATTTTCCTCCTGCATGGAGGGTAGTAAACACCAGTCTCTCCGCCGACATTCCTTTCTCATGCATACCTACGGGAATGCCCCGGCCATTATCCTCCACAGTAGCTGATCCATCCGCTTCCAGGGTCACCCGGATATTGGTGCAGAAACCTGCCAGATGTTCATCTACCGCATTATCTACAATCTCATATATTAAATGGTTCAGACCCTTACGGGAAACACTTCCGATATACATTCCCGGTCGCTTTCGCACGGCTTCCAGGCCTTCCAGCACCGTAATGCTGCTGGCATCATAAGTATTTTTCTTAGCCATTTTATGTTTCCTTCCTTCCTATAATTAATCCCTTCCGGTCCCTGCCGCCTGCAGCTTCTTTGCCAGGGCAGCCCCCAGTCTGCCGCAGGCCACTCCCAATACAGCCCCTGCCAGTACATCTGTCGGAAAATGCACATAAAAAT
>DXFG01000253.1 GCA_019114545.1 Candidatus Blautia pullistercoris
GAACAGACCTTGAGATATTATTGTATCCAGAAAGGGATACCGGACAAAGGACAGATCCTGGAAATGATGAAGATGACGGGGATTTATGAAAAGAGGAAGAGCAAATGCGGCACACTTTCCCTGGGTCAGAAACAGAGGCTTGGGCAGGGGATTGCCATGCTGGGTGAACCGAAAATCCTGCTTTTAGACGAGCCTATCAATGGCCTGGATCCCAGCGGAATCATAGAATTCCGGAATCTTCTCAGAAGGTTAAATGAAGAGAAAAGGATTACTATTTTGCTGTCCAGCCACATTCTGGCGGAACTGCAGCAGATTGCTGACGTCTACGGATTTTTAAGCAGAGGCGTCCTTCTGGAAGAAATCAGCACAGAGGAGCTCAGGGAGAAATGCGCCGACTGCATTGAACTTTCCCTCTCAGATACAGCGGGCTACTGTGTTTTCCTGGAAAAGACCTTTCCGGAAGAAAACTATAAGGTTTTGCCTCAGGAAAGGGTAAGGATCTATGCTCCCAAAAGGCCGGGAGAGGCCTACAGCCGGCTGGCTGCCGAACATGATATTGCCATTAAAAGTATGCAGATTTTGCAGTCTTCTCTGGAAGATTATTATATGAAGCTGAAAGAAAGAGGTGCAGGAAAATGATGAATTATACCAAAAGTGAATTCTACCGGATCTTTATTACCAAGGAAATTTATACTGCGGCAGGTCTGCTGGCGGGAATTGCTTTGCTGCTGAATGCTGCTTTATATTTTTTCGGAAATTCTTATGCAAACACTTCTTTTTCCTATTCCAATCTGGTGGCAAATCCTATGGTTTTTGCCTTTATGGGAATGATCATTCCCTTCCTTTTCTATGAAGGGGGCAAACGAAACGGGAACCTGAAAAATACCGTTGCCGGAGGAATTTCCAGGGTGAAAATATTTGCAGGGGAATGTGTGGTAAGCCTGGCAGTATCCACCCTCCTTATGGCGGTCACCATGGGCGTCTGGGCGCTCAGTGCAAACCTGCTTCTTGAAAAGGCCGGGCCTGTGGAATGGAAGGATTTTCTGGGAGAAGGAGCCGCCATGTATCTCATCGCAGCAGCTTGTCTCATATCCGGTATCCTGTTTCTGGAAATTTTCGATAAAAGTATTATAGGGATCCTGGTCTGGGCGGCTTTGTGGTTTCTGCTTCCGGAAGCTTTTATGTATCTGGCCATCCGCTTTCCTGTTCTTTATCAGCCGGCTATGTGGCTTCCCAATAATTTTCTGGCAGTCAATACTTCCCATGTAAATACCCGGGAGTGTATCACGGCCTGGGAGACCATGGAAGGAATGGTCCGCTGCGTCCTTTCCGGTCTGGCCGGATGTATCATCTTTGGTATTTCCGGCGCAGTGCTGCTGAAAAGAAGGGACCTTTAAAGAATAAAAATAGAAGAAAAATTTTCACAGGAGGAAAAGGTTATGCTGTGCGGGGGCTTGCTATTTATATCGATTATCCTGGGAGGATTCTTTGCTTTTCGCTATTTTTCTCTTCTCTATGCAATGAAAAAAACAGAGGAGGAAATCCGGGAAATACAGCAGGACCTTACCCAGAACCAGATGCTGCATCTGCCCGTCCCAAGCCTGGCTTTAGGGAGACTTCTGGGTGCATTTAATAAAGTGCTGGGAGAAATCCGGGAGGAAAGAATTGACTATGAGAGAAGAGAAAAAGCATTTCAAAAGCAGATAGAAAATATCAGCCACGATCTCCGTACTCCGCTGACGGTAATACTGGGGTACTTGAAAATGCTGAAAAAACACCCGCAGGCAGGGGTCTCCCAAGACCCGGAACTGGCGGATACCCTGGGAATCCTGGAACAAAAAGCAGAAAGAATGAATGCTCTGGTAAACCAGTTCTATGAGTATTCCCGTCTGTGTGCAGGGGATTTTGAAATGGAGATGGAAAAAACAGATCTATCCAGAGTCCTGCGGGAATCTCTTATGGGAAACTGCCGGATCCTGGAGGAAGCACATTTGAAGGTAGAGGCAGATCTTCCCCAACATCCTCTGTGGATCATGGGAAATCAGTCTGCCCTGGAGCGGATTTTCCTCAACCTGTTCCAGAATGGAGGAAGGTACGCAGAAACCCTATTCCGGATTATTGTAAAAGAAGAAAAAGAGACGGTTTTGGTTTCCTTTATCAATGATACAAAGAAGCTGTCAAGGGAGGATCTTCCCCGCCTTTTTGACCGGTTTTACGTACAGGACAGCGCCAGGAGCCAGGGAGGAAGCGGCCTGGGACTGACAGTGGCAAAATCTCTGGCAGAAGAAATGGGAGGAACTTTGGAAGTAAGTGCTCCTGAGAAGTCTGGAGAAGAGGAAACACAGGATCTTTTAGTCTGCTTTGAACTGAAATTTAAGGTAAAGGGGACATGCCTGCAGGCCCATTTGGCGACTGCTGGGAAGGGCTTTGCCTCTTGTAAGAGTGAAAAATCGGCTGTATAATATTTTTATATTTCCGGCTGTGGAATAAGTGCATATTTTCTGCCAGCCGCCAGAAGGAGAGAACAGACATGACAAAAGATATGACAGAAGGGCCGATCATACCACAGCTTACAAAATTTACCATCCCTTTGATCCTGGGAAACCTGTTCCAGCTTACCTATAATGCGGCGGATTCTGTGATCGTAGGAAAGTTCCTGGGAGACGACGCCCTTGCGGCGGTAGGAACTGCAGGCCCCATCATGAATATGGTTATTTTGTTCATCAGCGGAATGTGCATGGGCGCCGGTATCCTTATGAGCAGTTACTACGGAGCAAAAAGATATAACCGGCTGGAGCGGCAGATCAGCACTGCTATGATAGGAGGACTGATCTTTTCAGCGGTTATAGCAATCCTGCTGATACTTTTCGCCCATCCGATCCTGGAACTGCTTCAGGTTCCTGCTGATATTATAGATTCTGCCAAAGGATATCTGAGGATCATTTTTCTGGGACTGATCTTTACTTTTGTATATAACTTTTTTTCCAATACCCTGAGGGCTTTGGGGGACAGCAAGGTTCCCCTGTATTTTCTGATTATCAGCGCCTGTCTGAATGTGGCGGGAGATCTGTTTTTTGTGGTAGTTCTGAACTGGGGCGTGCCGGGAAGCGCCCTGGCTACCGTTCTCAGTGAAATGCTGTGTTGTCTGTGCTGCCTGATTTATATAAAAAGGAAGGTCCCTCTGCTCTGCCTGGGAAATAAGTGGAAGATATTTGATCCCTCTCTGCTCTGGAAGACCTTCAGCTATGGGATTACCAGCGCTCTCCAGCAGATGTGCGTACAGCTGGGAAAGATCTGTGTGCAGACAGTGGTGAATGTTCAGGGAGTAGAATTTATTGCGGCTTTTACTGCCATTAACCGTGTGGATGACTTTGCCATGACGCCTCAGCAGAATATTGCTCACGCAAGCACCACTTTCATGGCGCAGAACCGGGGAGCCGGGAAGATTGAACGGATGAAAAAAGGCTTTTTCAGTTCGATCCTGCTTCAGGCAATTTATACGGCAGTTATTGCGGCGGTTACCTTTTTCTTTTCCAGACAGATCATGGAATTGTTTGTCGGAGAGAATTCAGAAGAGGTAGTTTCACTGGGAATTTCTTATCTGGTGCTGATCGCACCTATGTATGTCATGCCTGCGGCTACCAATATTATTCAGGGATATTTCCGGGGACTGGGAGACTTGAAGGTCACGTTGATCAGTACTATCCTGAATATGTCTGCCAGATTTTTTACCGCCTGGCTGATGATCCATGTGATGCATGGAGGATTTGACAGACTGGCCTGGGCGAATTTCTTCGGCTGGGTGGCTATGCTGGCCTTCCAGATTCCGATGATCACCTACAGGTGGAAGAAAGTGAAATAAAAATAAGGTATACGGGGAGATTTACAAATGGGGAAAAAAGAAATGTCAATGGCTCAGCGGAGAGCAGCCGGCTTGTTATGGGTGGATACCGGTGAAAACATGGACCAGCAGGTATACGCCAGAGGACTTTGTCAGGATTTTAATCATACCAGAGGAACGGAAACTGAAAAAAGAGAGGAAATTTTGCAAAAACTCTTTGCCTTTTGCGGAGAAGGGGTCTGGATCGAGCCGCCTCTTACACTGGCCATGGGAAATACCGTATCTATCGGAAAAGGAACTTATGTCAATTCAAATCTGACTCTGGTGGACGATTATGAGATAAACATAGGAGAAGGAGTACTGATTGCCCCCAATGTTACCATCAGCACCACCAATCATCCCATGCATTATATGGCACGGCAGCATGGAGAAATGTACTGCAAGAAGGTGGTGATTGAAGACCATGTGTGGATCGGAAGCAATGTGGTCATCTGCGCCGGAGTTACGGTAGGAAAGGGATCCGTTATTGGCGCAGGAAGCGTTGTTACAAGAGATATCCTTCCAATGAGCTTTGCAGCAGGAGTTCCCTGTAAAGTGATCCGGGAGATTACAGATGAGGATCTGAAGGAGTTTGAACCTATTCCGGAATAAGCAGGTGGGGAAGACAATTGCCTAGATAATATGAAGTGCACTAGCATAACGTAAAAAGGACCTTATGGATATCCCACGGCAGTTTTTTGGACTGCAGAATATCCGTAAGGTCTTTTTCTATATTATGCCAGAGTCATGAACCACTCAACAGTTGCCGGATCATAGTGGGAGAAAAACAGGCTCTTTCCGGTATCCAGGGCCTCAATCTCTTTCATCTCATCTTCGCTGAGCGTGAAGTCAAAAACATCAAAATTCTCTTCCATGCGGTTCTTGTGGGTGGACTTGGGAATCAGCACCACATCGCTCTGAAGGAGAAAACGCAGAGCAGTCTGGGCAACGGTTTTACCATGTCTGTCTCCGATTTTTTTCAGGACCGGATTATTGAAATAATCATTTTTGCCTTCTGCAAAAGGTCCCCAGGACATGATCTGAGTGCCGTTTTTCTTCATATATTCCTTTGCAACCTTCTGCTGCTGGAATACATGGGTCTCCACCTGGTTTACGGCAGGTTTGATCCGTGAGAAGTGATAGAGATCAAGATAGCGGTCCGGATAGAAGTTGGATACGCCGATAGCCCGGACTTTGCCCTGATCATAAGCTTCCTCCATGGCCCGATAGGTTCCGTAATAGTCACCGAAAGGCTGATGGATCAGGAGCAGGTCGATATACTCGGTCTGGAGTTTTTTCAGAGATTCTGCAATAGAAGCTTTTGCTTTCTCATATCCTGCATTTGTGATCCACACCTTCGTGGTAATGAAAAACTCTTCTCTTGGAAGGCCGGATTTTGCAATGGCATTGCCTACCCCTTCTTCATTGCCGTAGGCCTGGGCCGTATCAATGCTGCGGTAGCCGGTGCGGATGGCCTCCGATACACAGGCCTCTGTTTCCTCCGGAGGAGTCTGATATACGCCATAACCTAATTTCGGCATTTTGACTCCATTGTTCAGTGTTACATATTCCATAGTGGGTTCCTCCTTTTTTGGTGCTGTTACCCTTCTGAGGGTATATCTGCTTTTTCATCTGCTCCAGGGAACTTCCCTGTTTTCAATTATGAGTTTACAGCCTGAAGAGAAAAAAGTACAATAAGAATATAGGAATTCAGATTCCTTAATATGAATAGTGAGAAAAGGGGAAAGATATGTTAAATCTTTTAGAACTGGAACAGCTCGCAGCCTTTGCGGCAGAAGGCACCTTGTCCAAAGCAGCGGAAAAACTCCATATTTCCCAACCTACGATTACCAGAACCATGCAGCATCTGGAGGAGGATTTTGGGGTGTCTCTTTTCCGCCGCACCAAGAACCACATTGCGCTGAATGAAACCGGGTGGAAGGCTGTGGAATATGCGGAGAGGATCCTGAAAAGCGCAGAGGAGGCAGTGGAAGGAGTCCGCAGTTTTGACCGGAGCCTGCATACCATTACCGTCAGCTCCTGCGCCCCTGCGCCTCTGTGGGAACTCCTCCCTGCTCTTACACGAACCTTTCCGGATATGACCATTTCCTCATCGATCAAGGGGAACGGCGCTGTCCTGAAGGACCTGCAGTCCGGTTCGGCTGTTCTTGGAGTGCTGCCCCAGGATATGGTACCCCAGGGATACTCCAGCATTCTTCTGCTAAAAGAAGACCTCTATGTGTGCCTGCCTGCTACCCATGCACTTGCCGGATATAAAGAGCTTTCCTTTGCCCAGCTCAACGGATATAATTTCCTGCTGGGCAGCCAGCTGGGATTCTGGGATGATATGTGCAGAGAGAAGATGCCCGCCTCCCGGTTCCTGGTACAGACAGATTCCTTTACGTTACAGGAACTGATCCGGGAATCCTCTCTTCCCTGCTTTGCCACAAATCTTACGATAGATGATAAAGGGACCTTTGAAGGCAGAAAGGTCACACCCATCATAGACCAGGAGGCAAAAAGGACCTTTCATCTGGTTTTCTCTCCGGAGAATAAAAAATATGCGGTAAGATCCGGCTGGAAATCCTCAGATTGATGCAGAAACCTTATAGGCGGATCCGGGTGGAGAAAGCCTAAAAAAGCAGATGAAAAAAGCGGATAGAAATATCAGTTGGCGTAAAATGCAGAGTCTGATAAAATTGTCTGTAAGATCATATTGCACAGAGGATGAAAAGGGCTTTTCAGAAGAAATAAATGATGATAATGAGGGTGAAAGATGACAAAGGAAACGATTGAACAGGTGTTAAAATTCAGAGATGAGCGGAACTGGAAACAGTTTCATAACCCCAAGGATCTGGCCATCTCCATCAGTCTGGAGGCAGCGGAACTCCTGGAGGTTTTCCAGTGGAGCGCAGAAGACGTCTGGTGCGGGGAGAAAAAGGACAAGATCAGAGAAGAGCTTGCAGATGTATTGAACTACTGCATTTTAATGGCGGATACCTGCGGCCTGGATATGGATGAGATCATTCAGGAAAAAGTCAGGAAGAATGCAGAAAAGTATCCGGTGGAAAAAGCATACGGACACAAAGAAAAGTATACGGAGCTGGGAGAATAACCTGCTAAAACTGGAGTCTGAGAGTGCGAGTTTCTGTGTGAGTATTATATTTGAAAGGGCTCCTAAGAGATAAAGGAGATAAAGAATATGACAAGGTTTGAAGAATTTGAAAATATCGTTGCAAAACTCCGTGCGCCGGATGGCTGTCCCTGGGACAGAGAGCAGACACATTTCAGCCTTAAAAAGCCATGCGTAGAGGAAGCTGCAGAGGTGATCTGCGGGATCAATATACTGGAAGCGACGGGGAATCCGGATAACCTGAAAGAAGAGCTGGGGGATCTGCTCCTGCAGGTAGTGATGCATGCCCGGATAGCAGAGGAAGAAGGCTATTTTACTATGGATGATGTGATACAGGGAATCATTGATAAAATGGTGCGGCGGCATCCCCATGTATTCGGCGATGCAGTAGTTTCCGATTCAGGAGAAGTACTGACCAGATGGGATGAAATCAAAAAATGGGAAAAAGAAGGAAAAGAATGGACGGAGGCCTATCTGCCGGCGGCTTTTGATGAGGCGAAGAGGCTGATCGATGAGGCTGCGGAGAGGAAAGGGTTTGTGTAGGTGTAATATCCGCTTATGCGTAAATTTTCTCCTGAAC
>DXFG01000254.1 GCA_019114545.1 Candidatus Blautia pullistercoris
AGACTGTAACTTCATAGAAAGAGAATTTGAAGATTACCTTTTAGGAAAGGAAACGGATAATATCTCTGACTGTTACGCATTTTTGAGAAAACAAACGGACAAAAAGATGATCCGCTATGCCAATATGAATCCTGGAGTTTTGAAGAAAGAATTTTCCGGTGTAAAAATCCAGGGGTTAAAATCTCCCCTTCTGACCAGTTTCGGTATCTGTTCCGATAGATTTATCAAAATCAGTCGGATTGTAACTGCAAATTCAGATCGTTTGCAGCGGATGTTTTTAAATGCTGTATACTCTAAGGTTTTTAAAGTCGTTCTCTCAGAAGATATTGCCCTGAATTCTTATGACAAAAAAGGAATCCGCTACGGCGAACTGCGGGCCCTTGCTTATCTGCGGAATTCCAACGGCAGAATCTCTGACTTTTTAAACTGGGATATGGAAATCATGGATATAGAAAATCAGCAGAATGTTGATTATACACTTTTTCAAGTATTAGGAGCCTACAAAAAATATGTGATCCATCCTGACTATATCGATCATCTGATCCTGGTACATAAGTATACTTCTGATATATGGAAAAATGGCGCAAAGCACTTGTATTTTTATACTCTGCATAATCAGGAACATGCGATAGATCTTGTGAAAAATATTATTAAAATCGTAAAAATTTTCAGCTATTTGAAAATTTCAACCTATGACTATTACCTGCTGTTTATCGCCTGCTATCTTCACGATATCTCTATGGTGAGGATTGCTGCAGAGGAGGATTTTCTCCTGGATAAAGACACTTCAGAAGAAATCACTGCTAAATTGGATTCTAAATGGCGGAGTATTTCCAGTACCAATGATTTGAAAAAAATCATTGTGGAATCCTATAAGGCTGTAGACGGCTTTTTTGAAAACAAAATTCGTTCCAGCCATGGAAAAGACAGTGGGGAAGAAATCCGTAAAAGAAAGGAACTGGATTTTCTGGAACCCAGCAGCAGGGAAAACATTGCCGCTATTGCAGAGGGACACATGATGGATACCAGAGATATTTATTTTGTAAAAGGCAGTGCCAAAAGCAAACTTCTTAGCAGCAAATTCGATAAAATCCTGCTTCGTTTTGCAGATCTTTTGGATATGCGTCAACATAGAGTCTCTGCGCCTATTTTAAATCATAATATTGACAACATCTCTCCTCTATCTGCTTTTCACTGGATTTCTCATTTGGTGACTGAAGACTATGAGCTGACAGCAGAGTATGGAAGCCCGGACAGCGATTCCGAACCCCAGGGGCTTACCCCTGGAAGTATCACAGAGACGGTGATCTTGTCGGTCTTTGTAAATCTATCTCAGTTTTCTAAAACGTCCTGTGATAATAGCTGTGTTTATGGAAGACTTGACGAAGATACTCTGTCTGATACCGGGTTTGAAATCCATATGTTGGATGGCGGCGGGAAATGCACCTCTGACAAGTGCAATTTTCTCTGCAGATGGTTTAATAAGAAAAATGCTTATCTGGTACAGGAAATGCAGGCGTTAGAGGCCTATCTGCATAGAGTGCCTGTTAAGGAACGATTTTATGATACCCGGATCATCATCCGTGTAATCGTATCAAATCCCACCAGACTCTCACCGGAACTGTTTGAAATACTGAAAAAACAGCTTTGATCGAATAAAAATGGAAAAGAAAATGATATGAGGGGAAATACAAAAGATGAAAAAAATAATAAGAGTATTAGCGGCTTTATTATGCATAGTATTGATGTCTACAAGTGTTGCAGCTCATCCGGGAAGGACGGCAGTGGCGGACATCATGACTATAAAAATCGAAGCGGCCTGGGAAGTTATCATTATCATTGTGGTGGAAATCCGCCTCATCTTCACCCGGGCGGTGTCTGTCCATATGGCAATAATTCAACAGCCGCGCAGCCTGCCTATACACCTCCATCTCCCAGTGTAAGAATCAGCAGCCATCCAACAGAATTGAATGTTGGGGACACCCAGGGGGTAGAATATACTATTGAAAATGCAAACAGCAGTCAATCTACAGTTGTATCCAGCAATGAAAATGTAGTACGGGTAAATGAAGACAAGACACTGACAGCAACGGGAGAAGGGACAGCAACAATTACTATTTCCGGTTCAGGTGCGTCAGCCACTTTTGATGTGACGGTAAAGACAGTGCCGGTTACTTCTGTTTCAATTAATAATATGCCGGATAAATTGCAGATGGATACTACGGCTGTAGTGACAGCCGGGGTATTACCGGATAATGCTACAGATAAATCTGTGGAATGGGGGTCAAGCGATGAAAGTATTGCCGAGATTGATCAGGAGGGTAAGATTACAGCCAAGAAAAGCGGGAATGTAACGATTCATTGTAAGGCCAAGAATGGTATAGAAGCACAGGTTCCTTTAGAAATTTTTGAAGTGTTTCCAGAAGAAATAAAAACGAATGTAGAGAGCATACGTCTGGAAGGAGGGAAACAGCAGGCGCTTGAGGTGGAAATTCTTCCGGACAATACGAACAATAAAGAATATCAGATAAGTGTTGAAGATAAGAATGTTGCAGAAGTACAGGACAATAATATGATATACGCCATGAATGACGGCAATACAGCAATTGTGATTCAGGCTGGAAATAATGTAACAAAAAGAATTTCACTGACAGTGTATCATATTCCGGTAGAACAAGTTGAGATTGATGACGGTGAGTTAGATTATGTTTATACGGCATTTCTTGACAATGCGATAGATATCGACAGTCAAATAGAGCTTACTGCAAGTGTTTATCCTGCAAATGCCACATTTTCAAAAATAAGCTGGGAGAGCAGCAACCCGGAAGTTATATCCGTATCAGGAGAAAAGTTTAAAATCAATAGCACAGGCGATGTGGTTCTTACGGCAAAAAGCCATGACGGAGCAGAGAGCTCTATAGAATTAACAGTAGTTTCAGAAGAGATGATCATAGGGATATGTGTTGGAGGGGGAGCTGTCTGTTTGATAATTGTAGGGATGATTGCTGTATTAAAAAAGAAAAGCAAGGGAATTAATCGAGCGCACTAGCCTTACAAAAGAGAGACTGGATCAGTCTTAATAAATATTCATCATTTAAAATTGAAATCCTTTGATTCATCTCCTCCAAAGTGAAATTTTGGAGGAACCAGGTACAACAAAAGCAATCATAAACATGAGATTGAAGCGTAGCTTTTGCAACTTTGAAAACCGGATAGGAAGTAAATTGCTAAGTATTTACAAGAGTTGAAGTTCGACTATCCGGTTGGTGACAAAGGGATTACGACTTATCTTTATGTTTTTGAGAAAAATATAGATAAGAATTAACAGATAATGCTATAATGAATAGCAGTATACTGTATTTTGCAATTTACACACAAGCGAGGTCCCCTTTATGTTCCATGTCCTTCCCGATAATTTTTTCGTCCCCCTTTCATCTCCTAATAAAACGGTATACTGGGATTGTATCTGCAAGCTGTTTTCCGTCATGGAACATCAGCTTTCTTTTGGTGTGGAAAGAGATGTGCTGGTAGACGAGCTGGAGTATTATTTTGACCAGGCCGGGGCAGCTCAGGTGGTGGAAGAAGACTTTGCCGGATCGGACAGCAGAGGAAAGGCCAACGGGATCTTAAGGCGGCTGGAATATTATGGATGGGTAGAGGTTGAGACCGATAAAAGCTACGTCCAGAGGGTGAATTTTAAGGAGTATGCGGTACGGCTTATGAAGACCCTTCTTGAGATTGAGGAGGGCAGGCATATGGAATATCAGGGGTATATCTATACCATCTACAGTCTGGTAAGGGGAAATTCAGACAATCCGGGAGTGGTGCTTTTGCAGATCCTGGAGAATACGGATGCTCTTATTACAGGACTGAAGAACCTGAATTCCAGTATTAAGCATTATATTGATGAACTGACCAGGCACAGTACGGTAGCGGAGATCATGGATGCGCTGTTTAACGATTATATCACCAACATCGTGGATAAGGCCTATCACCGGCTTCTGACTTCTGATAATGTGTCAAAGTTCCGGCCGGAGATCATGGAGCGGCTGGAGAGTAAAAGCAGGAGTAAAGCATACATAGAAAAGGCGGCGGCGGAACTGGCGGACCTTCAGGAGACAGATACGGATACCGCCCGGGAGAATGTGTACCGGTATCTTCATGAGATCATAGAAGCTTTCCGGAACATGGACGAGATCCTCAATGAAATCAATCAGAAGAATACCCAGTATCAGAAGGCAGCCATTAACCGGGCAAAGTTTCTTTTGTCCGGAAATGAGGACGTCCGGGGACAGTTAAAGGAGATCCTTATAGGGATTAATGAGCGGGTGAACCGTGAACACTTGGACTTGGGGGGGATCTATGAGCTGGAATTTCTGGAGGGACTGATCCGCATTTACAGCAGCGGCATTCTGGACGGGCGCTCTCTTTACTCTCCTGTGGAAGGAAAGAAAGAATTTACGCCCCGGGAGATCCGGGACTGGGAGCCGGATCTTGCCCTTCGGCAGGAGAAGCTGCAGAAGCTTACGGAGAAAATGGAGAGAGTGTTAAGCGTGGAAAAGATCGGGAAGTATGTGGATAACTGTCTGGGCGACAGGAAGGAAATGTGTGCAGCACAGCTTCCTCTCAGAGATACAGAAGATTTTATAAAAATTATTTATATACGCCTGTACGGACAGAGAAAAAATATGAAGTACAGGGTAGAACCTCTGGAAGAAAAAGAGGTCAACGGATACCGGTTTAAAGATTTCCGGATTTGGAGGAAATAGTTGTGGAATTACTGGAGAAAATGCTGCAAAGGGACAGAGATGAATTTAAGAGGATCTGCAATAAGCTCCTGAGCCATTGTTTTTTGTGCAAAGCTAATGAGTCGGGGAGGGCAGATTATTATTTTATATTGAAGTACCGGAAAGAATTTCAGGAATATCTGTCGGTTCTTGGGTACCGGCTGGAGATTAATGAGGAGGAGGGAGTTATACAGCTTACCAATCCCCAGAATTATAACCGGGTGAATCTAAAGCTGATGGAATCGGTGATCCTGCTGATCCTCCGGGTCCTGTATGATGAGAAGAAGCGGGAGCTTTCCATAAGTGACGAGGTGATGGTAAATCTGGGTGATATCCAGGATAAATTTCTCAGTCTTCAGATCCGGGATAAGATGATCGATAAGACCACTATGCGGAACGCCCTTTCTCTGTTTCGGAGGTTTCAGCTTATTGAACTGCTGGACCGGGATCTGGGAAACGAGGAATCCAGGATCATCATTTATAATTCAATCCTGATGGCTGTGAGGATCGAAGATATAAAACAGGCTTATGAGAAGCTGGAATTATACAGGAAGGGGAAAGGATCCGATGAAAAAACTGAAACGGATGAAGCTGATCAACTGGCATCGCTTTGAAAACTGCACCATTGATTTCGGGGATACCACCCTTCTTTCCGGAGAAAACGGAGCGGGGAAGACCACCATTCTGGACGCCATACAGTTTGTGGTGATCTGTTCTGCCAATTTTTTCAATAAGGCGGCTCATGAGAATGGAAAGAGGACGCTTTCCGGATATGTCCGCTGCAAGACCGGACGGGAGAATAAGCCCTACGAGAGAACCGGGGAGATCAGTTCTCATGTTGCCCTGGAATTTTATGAGGAGAGCAGGAACCGGTATTTTATTGTGGGAGCAGTGATTGATTCTGCCACAGAGGGGCAGGAGACGGCGGTCAGGTATCTGATGGATAATAAAAGGCTCTCAGAAGAGATGTTCTTTAAGGGGAAAACTCCCAGATCCGTTACGGAATTCCGCAGTTTTAACGGCAAGGGGATCCGGCAGTGGTGTAAGACCCAGACGGAGGCCAGGAAAATGATAAAAGCCAGGTTCGGGCGGATTGAAGATAAATTTTTCAGGCTGATTCCCAAAGCACTGGCCTTTAAACCAATTGATAATATTAAGGATTTTGTGTATTCCTATGTGCTGGACGAAAAAGAAGTGAATATAGACCTGCTCCGGGAAAATGTCCGCAGCTATCAGGATCTGGAGCGGACGCTGGAATCTGTAAAAAGAAGGATGGAGAAACTGGAGCAGATCGAAAGTTTTCATGAAGAGGTGCAAAGCTGCGAAAAAAGAGATGAAATGTATGAGTTTTTTCTGTCCCAGGCAGAGGTGGATCTTGTAAAAGAAAGAATCCGGCGGCTGGAAAGGGAAATCGGAACAGAAGAATACCGGCAGAAGCACCTTGGCAGCCAGCTGGAGGAGACGGAAAAGGAACGGGCTCAGAAGCAGGAAATTGAGACAAACCTTCGGGTGGAACTGCGGCAGAACCGGGAGTTTGTGGCACTGGAAGAGCAGAAAAAGGAACTGGAACGTCTTCTGGAGGAAGAGAAGGGATGTCAGGAAGAGAAGAAAGAGCTGAAGAAAAGTATTAAAAAGAGCCTGGGGCAGATGGATAAGCTTCTGAAGATAAAAGATGTGGACTCCTGTGTCAGAGAATGCCGGGAGGTTTTCGAAAATATAGAGGAAATCCGGAACCCGGCCGGAGCAAAGGCTTTGCTGGATCAGGTGATCCAATATAAGAATCAGATGTATGGAAAAGTTCAGAGAAAGCTGGCAGAAGTACAGATCCGTCAGAGGGAAAAGCAGACAGAAAAAGAAGAACTGGAAGGGAAGATTCAGCGGCTGAAGAGAAAAAAGCTTTCTTATCCGGAGGCTGTGGAGCGTTTGACAGAGGAAGTCCGGGAAGAATTCGCACGGCTGGGGAGAAAGGCAGAGCCTCATGTACTCTGTGAAGTGCTGGAGATCACAGAGGAAAGCTGGAGAAATGCAGTAGAAGGCTATCTGAATACTCAGCGTTTCTATATCCTGGTGGAGCCGGAAAACTTTGATATTGCTCTGGGGATCTATGACAGGCTGCGGAGAGAGAAAAAGGTATACGGAGCCGGACTTATCAATACCCGGCGCATGGAGAAGTTTGAGGAAGCGCCGGAGGGGACTCTTGCTCGGGCTGTGACTTCCAAAAACAAATATGCCAGACGCTATATCCATATGGTCCTTGGTAAGGTGCAGATGTGTGAACGGTATGAGGATTTGAAGAAGTATCCCACCTCTGTTACCAGAGAATGTATGAAATACCAGAACAGAGTAGCCAGCGCCATAAAACCGGAGATCTTTTCTGTTCCCTTTATCGGGAAAAACGCCTTTAAAGTTCAGCTGGAACAGGCAGAGAGGAAAAGGAGCCTCCTGGAAGAGGAGCTTACAAAGTTCCGGGAGCAGATGAATAATCTGGAATACGCCACAGAACCTCTTCGGACGGTTGATGATGTGGACGTAAAATACCGGCTGGAAGTATTGGACCGGCTTTCACAGGTGCGTTTTTTGATCCAGAAAACCAGAGAGAACATAAAAACCCTTGAAAAGAATTCCACGATCATTGAAAAGCAGATCCAGCTGGGTGCCCTGGAGAAGATCAGAGCAGAACTGGAAAAGAAAGCCGGTGATCTGAACCGGCAGATGGGGATTATCCACCAAAGGATCCAGGATAAAAAAGAACAGCTTCAGTCTGGAATCCAGGAAAGCCTCCAACTTCAGTCCCATGCTGCAGAGCTTACCCGGGAAGCCGGAGAGGAGGCTCTGGGCTGGCAAAAAGAATATGAAAGGCAGACTTCCCAGAAGACTTTCCAGCAGTTTAAAGAGAATTATGAAAGACAGAGAAAGGCCAACTGGACCCGGAAGGAAAAGGCAGAGGCTTCTATGACAGAACAGATGGTCCAGTATAAGACGGAATATAACTTCGGAGCGCCGGCTTCCATAAAGGGATATCCGGAGTTTGCCGCAGTATACGACCGTCTGCGCACCTCAGAGCTGCTGGATTATGAAGAGAAAGTGGAAGGGGCGAAACAGGCGGCAGAGGAGGAGTTCCGGGAACAGTTCCTGGCCAAACTCCAGGAAAATATGAAACAGGCCCAGGGAGAATTTAAGGAGCTGAACAGAGCTCTGAAGGATATTGCTTTCAGCAGTGAACAGTATGAATTCCTGTATATGCCCAGCAAAAAGTACCGGAGTTATTACGAGATGCTTATGGATGATTTCAATGTAGTCCAGGGAGAATCTATTTTCAGCGGTATTTTCCATGAAACCCATAGGGAAGTGATCGATGAGCTTTTCGACCGTCTGGCTGTAAATAACGATAATAATGCAAAGACGTTAGACGAATTTACAGATTACCGGACTTATATGGATTATGACATTAAGATCATCCACAGTGACGGAAGCTATTCTTATTATTCTAAGGTATGTGAAGAAAAAAGCGGAGGAGAGACCCAGACGCCTTTCTATGTGACGGTGGCTGCTTCATTCGTACAGCTTTACAGCAACAATATCGGCGGAGAGGCAGCAGGGCTGGTGATGTTTGACGAAGCCTTTAACAACATGGATGACGAGCGGATCGGCGGCGTCCTGGAATTTTTCAAGCGCCTGCCGCTCCAGATCCTGATCGCAGCTCCTCCGGACAAAATCCAGTATATCGGTCCCGAGATGGAGGAAACCCTGCTGGTGATGACAGACGAGAGAGTCAGCTATGTGGAGGAATACTATAATGGCAGGATATGAGGCACGGATCTTAAAAGGCATTCTGGATTCTTATGAGAGGAGCCTTTTGTCCCAGGGAAAAAATAAGGTGGCTGTGCATATTGCTTTTCCCTTTACCAGGAAGAACCTGCCGGAATACTTTAACGAAAGTTCCCTGGCCTATGAAGAAATCCATAGCTGTATGAAATCCCTGGAAGACCAGGGCCTGGTGACCATTGTCTGGAAAAACGGAAAAGAAGATCACATTATCGAGAAAGTCCTGCTGAATGAAAAAAATGTGAATGAAGTCTATGCTTATATGAAGCGGAAACCCCGGGCCGAATATGTAAAGGAGCACCTGCAGCTGCTGGAGGAAGAAAAAAGGAAATATCCGACTCCTGCAGCACAGGGATTTCTAGACTATTTGAAAAAACGGCTGACAGAGGGAAAATCTGTGAAGGAGTTTATTGATATCGAAGATCCAGGACAGACCAGGAAGATCCTGAAGGCTGTGGGAGAACTGGAGAATAACCGGGAGGGCTGCTATATCCGGGAATTTTCCATCCGCTGCTTTGGAAATTCCAAGACCTTCCAGTCTATGCTGGGAGTAGTGGGAAAAATCCTGGCCCGGTTCGGAGAAGGCCTGGAGGATATGGACATTTACGGAATCCTGGCAGAGTATTCTGTTTATCATACCCCGGATTATGTATATATAAAAGGAAAGGGAGAACTTCTCTTTGAGGATGATCCGGATTCTGTCATAAACCTTTCCTGTCTGAAACAGGGGATTGGACTGGCCGGAGAAGATGTGGGAAAGGTAAGGATCCGGAAAAATTCCGGGATAAAGAAGATCCTTACCATAGAAAATCTGACTACTTTCTTTCGATGGCAGGAAAAGGACAGTCTGATGATCTATCTGGGAGGCTATCATAATTCCGTAAGAAGAAAACTTCTGGAACTTCTGTATCAGGATTTCCCTAAGGCAGAATATCTCCATTTCGGAGATATTGATGTGGGAGGATTTGAGATTTACCGGGATCTTTGCAGAAAAACGGGAATACCTTTTAAAACCTATCACATGGGTATCGAAGAACTGGAGAAATATGAAGCCTATACCCAGGAACTGACAGGAAATGACCGGAAGCGGCTGGCGGCTTTGATCCAGAAAGCAGAGAGCGAAGGGAAAGATATCCGCGTGCTTCTGTATATGAAAGAAAAGGGGCGGAAGCTGGAACAGGAAGGGATCAGGCAGGTATAAAAAGATTACAAAAATGACCTTGATATCTATAATATTTAAGGAGCGGGACAGTGTGATTTATATAATATAAATCGTGCTGTCCCGTTTTCATATAACAGAAATTTACAGAGGCCAAAACTTATGTGCTGCCCTGGCGGAGAAAAAAGTCAGTTTTTTTGTCTGTGCCGGTATTCCCTTGCACTGCACCCTGCAATCTTACTGAAATAGGAGGAGAAGTATTTATAGTTTTTGTATCCTACCATTTCTGCAATGGTATAATATTTGTAATCGGTATGGTCGATAAGCTCTTTTGCTTTTTCGATTCTAAGACGATGGAAATAGTCTTTAAAGGAATATCCTGTTACCTTTTTGAAAAGGCGGCAGAAGTAACCAGGGGATAGATAAACAACTTTTGCAACATCTTCCAGGTGCAGATCTTCCTGAAAGTTCTTTTCCATGTAGTCAATGGCCGCCTGAATCTGAGATGCAGAATCCTTTTCGGATGGTGCAGGAAGGAAAAGGCTGCTGATGAGCTCAAGAACCTCCTGAGGTGTTTCTGCCTCATGAATCAGTCGTTCGTATTCATTGATATTAATCTCGTCTTTGCTCATAGAACTGGCAAAGATAATAAGCCGCAGAGCAGAGTCCAGGAAATCCTGGCGCCTGGCCCTGTGGTTTTTCATGAAGTTATAATAGTCATTCAGAAGAGAAGTGACCTGTTCATTTCTGCCACTGACTAAAGCTTTCATGATATTTTTTTCATATTCGTAAGGAGTAAGCTTTTCTACAGATTCAAAGACTTCGTCGGGAGCAGTCATGGTGTAAGGCACTTCTGTATTCCAAAAACAATAGGAAAGTATCTGCTGAAGAATCTGGAAGGCAGGGGGGAGATCCTGATATGCCTGGATATCTGTCATGACTGCGATAAAATTGCCGAAAACAAAAGGCTGGATAGAAGGCAGAATCTGATCCATTACAGAAGGAGTAAAATTCTTGGCGCTGGTGTCCAGAATCAGTACTGCGATATGATCTTCGGCAAAAAAGCATACGGGTGCATATTCCCGGAAATTGGAAAGAAGCTGTCCAAGGACATATTTTTCTTCTGTAAAACTGCACTGGATCAAAGCGAAGGTAACGGGAACCTGATTCAGATTTATAGACAGATCCCTACATTTCTTTGAAAAGTGTGAAAAGGAGATTTCCTTTTTTAAAAAACGGTAAATCAATGTTGACTTGATCAGCATTTGGTTTTCATTAAAGATTTCTTGGACTTGGTTTAGCTTTTCTTTACGTCTGCGCCCTTCTTCAAGTTCCTTTTTTAATTTTAATACAGTGTCCAGAATCTCCTGGCTGTTGGCATTTTTTACAAGAAAACCACTGACTTGCACGTCGATGGCTTCTTTTAGATTATCAAGAGTGTCATAGGCCGTCAGGATCAGAACCCTTGTGTCGGGGAGAGTCTGGTTCAGCCTGCGGGTCAGTTCAAAGCCATCCATGACCGGCATGGAAATATCTGTAAGCACAATGTCAGGGTGAGTGCGCAATGCAATATCCAGAGCTTCTGCTCCATTGGAAGCTTCTGACACCTCCAGGTCATAGTCTTCCCAGGGAATGGTGTAGCACATGCCTTTTCTGATAAAATCCTCGTCATCTACAAGTAGTATTTTCATATTATTTATGTCTCCTTATTTTCTTCGGGTTGTTGAAATACGGGCTGGGTTACTTTAAATACGGTGAAGCCTTGGTTCAGATTACAGGAAAGACCATAATCGGTGCCGTATTTTAACCGGATACGTTCGTGAATGTTGTATATAGCAAACCCCTGGGATCCATTTGGCTTTTGGGCAAGTAAATTATGGATTTTTTCTATATCCACCGGAATTCCATTATTTGCAACTTCATAGACCAGAACAGAATTCTCTGTAAAGATATTAATTTTTACAATACCGTTTAGCGACTTCTTAAGGCCGTGGACCAGAGCGTTTTCTACAAGAGGCTGAAGCAGAAAGCTTAACACAGGCAGCTTCTTCAGGGACTCTTCACAGACTACGGAAAACCGTACCTTTTCTCCATAGCGTATCTGCTGAATCGTAATATAGCAAGTCAGATGTTCCAGTTCCCGGCCCAAAGCGACCATGTTATTATTGCTGCCGGGTTCCAGAGTCATTCTCATCATTTTTGAAAGATTGGAAACCATAATACTGGTATTTTCTGACTCTCCCATTTTGGACATCCAGTAGATGGTATCAAGAGTATTGTACAAAAAATGGGGATTTAGCTGTATCTGGAGAGCATCTAATCTGGATTGCTTTAGTCGCAGTTCCCCCATATATACTTCGTTATAAAGGAATTCCAGTCTTTCCGCCATATGATTATAGGTCCTGGAAAGCATTTGTATTTCATAGCAGCCTTTTACAGGGATGCGGTCAGAAAATTGTTCTTCGGATAATTCTGTCATATGTTCCTCCAGCTTCCGCAGAGGAGAGGTGATCAGCCTGGAAAAATAAAAGGAGAGCAGTAAAGTAAAGAAAAACACCAGGATTTCAGCTGCACCGATGGAATAATAAAAAGTTTGTTTTATATTCGAAAGGACTTCTGGAGTAGTAATACTGTAAAGAATCAGTCCATTATTTAAAGTATATACGGAGATGATACGCTGGCCGTCAATCCAGCTGCTTTCTCCGCTTGAAGATTGATCAGCTAGATCGGTGTAGGAAGGAAGT
>DXFG01000255.1 GCA_019114545.1 Candidatus Blautia pullistercoris
CAGCCTATCGGCAACAATGCCTTTATGCTCCGGGATCCGGACCGGGATGATATCCAGACTGAGGAAGATCTTCAGGAGATCAACCGAAAGATCGTGAAGCTGGGAGAGTCCTTTAACAAGCCGGTGGTAGCTACCTGTGACGTTCACTTCCTGGATCCGGAGGACGAGGTATACCGGCGGATCATTATGGCAGGAAAGGGATTTGACGACGCTGACCAGCAGGCGCCTCTTTACCTGCGGACCACCGAAGAAATGCTGGAGGAGTTTGCCTATCTGGGCAGGGAAAAAGCTGAAGAGATCGTCATCACCAACACCAATAAGATCGCGGATATGGTAGAGAAGATCTCCCCTATCCATAAGGGAAAATGCCCCCCGGTGATCGAAAATTCCGACAGTATGCTCCGGGAGATCTGTTACAACAAGGCCCATGAGATCTACGGGGAAAACCTTCCGAAAGTAGTTGAGGAAAGACTGGAGAGAGAGTTAAATTCCATTATCTCCAACGGCTATGCGGTTATGTATATGATCGCCCAGAAGCTGGTGTGGAAGAGTAACAGCGACGGCTATCTGGTGGGCTCCAGAGGTTCTGTAGGATCCTCATTTGCAGCTACTATGTCGGGTATTACAGAGGTAAATCCTCTGAGCCCTCATTACTATTGTCCAAATTGCCACTATGCAGATTTTGATTCGGAAGAAGTCCGGGCCTACTCAGGAAGGGCAGGCTGTGACATGCCGGATAAGAACTGCCCGGTGTGCGGACAGCCTCTGAAGAAAGAAGGATTTGATATCCCCTTTGAAACTTTCCTGGGATTTAAGGGAGATAAAGAGCCGGATATTGACCTGAACTTTTCCGGGGATTATCAGGGAAAAGCCCACCGTTATGTAGAGGTTATCTTCGGTGCGGGACAGACCTTTAAGGCCGGAACCATCGGTACTCTGGCGGAGAAGACGGCTTTCGGCTATGTGAAAAATTATTACGAAGAGCGGGGAGAGCGGAAGCGGTACTGTGAGATCAACCGGATCGTCCAGGGCTGCACCGGAGTGCGCCGGACCACGGGCCAGCACCCCGGAGGAATCATTGTTCTTCCTATTGGCTGGGACATTGAGGAGTTTACTCCTGTCCAGCACCCGGCCAACGATATGAACAGCGATATTATCACCACTCATTTTGATTACCATTCCATTGATTCCAACTTGCTGAAGCTGGATATCCTGGGACACGATGATCCTACTATGATCCGTATGCTGGAAGACCTGACCGGGATCAACGCCAGAGAGATCCCTCTGGATTCTAAAGAGGTTATGTCTCTGTTCAAGAATACAGAGGCGCTGGGTATTACTCCGGAAGATATCCGGGGCTGCCCTCTGGGCTGTCTGGGGATCCCGGAATTCGGAACAGACTTTGCCATGCAGATGTTAATTGAGGCCAATCCCACCTCCTTCTCCGACCTGATCCGTATCGCAGGACTTTCCCATGGTACAGATGTATGGCTGGGGAACGCCCAGGACCTGATCAAATCGGGAACCGCTACCATTACCACCTGTATCTGTACCCGTGACGATATTATGATCTATCTGATTAATAAAGGTCTGGAATCAGGAATGGCCTTCACCATTATGGAGAGCGTCCGGAAAGGTAAAGGACTGAAGCCGGAATGGGAAGAAGAGATGAAGAAACACGGGGTGCCGGACTGGTATATCGGCTCTTGTAAGAAGATCAAGTATATGTTCCCGAAAGCCCATGCGGCGGCCTATGTTATGATGGGATGGAGGATCGCTTACTGCAAGATTTTCTATCCTCTGGCTTATTATGCAGCTTATTTCAGTATCCGTGCCACAGCCTTTTCCTATGAGCTGATGTGCCAAGGAAAGGAAAAGCTGGAGTATTTCATGGACGACTATGAGAAACGGAAAGACAGTCTTACCAAAAAAGAACAGGATACCTATAAGGATATGCGGAATGTCCAGGAGATGTACGCCAGAGGCTTTGAGTTTATGCCGATTGATATCTATAAGGCAAACGCTCATACCTTCCAGATCATAGACGGGAAATTGATGCCGGCCCTGGATACCATCGAAGGACTGGGAGACCGGGCGGCAGATGCGGTGGTGGCCGCTGCAGAAGAAGGACCATTCCTGTCTCTGGACGATTTTCGGAACCGGACGAAGGTAACCGCTTCCACCATTGACCTGATGAACGACCTGGGCCTTTTCGGGAACCTGCCTAAGTCCAATCAGTTGTCCTTATTTGACTTTCAATAAGAAAATTTATGGGGTTTTTACGGAGGTATCAGAAAAACGATGTATCAGTATCAGAAAGACTATCCCAGACCTCAGCTTTCCCGGAAAAGCTGGGAAAACTTAAACGGGGAGTGGGATTTTGCCTTTGACGATAAAAAGGAAGGTCTCAAAAACAGATGGCAGGAAAATTTTCCCCAGAGGGAAAAGATCCTGGTGCCTTTTACCTATGAGACCAAAAAAAGCGGTATTGGCCGCCAGGAGAAACATTCCAGAGTCTGGTATGAAAGAAAACTGTCCCTGGAAAAGAAAGAAGAAAAGCGGTATCTTCTTCACTTTGAAGGCTGTGATTTCTATACAAAGGTGTGGGTAAACGGAAAGCTGGCCGGTTCCCATAAAGGGGGATATGCCAGATTTACCTTTGATGTGACAGAGCTTCTTATTCCGGGAGAAAACCGGATCACCGTTATGGCAGAAGATTCTTATGAGATCCGCCAGCCCAGAGGAAAACAGCGGTGGAGAAAAGAAAACTTCGGCTGCTGGTATGTCCAGACCACCGGGATCTGGAAGACCGTTTGGCTGGAGGAAGTGCCCAAATTATATATATCCGGTCTGAAGATCACCCCTCTTCTCAGAGAGCAGGCGGTGGAGATCGACTGGGAGATAGAGGGAGATCTGGAGGCGCTTTTGGAAGATGGACAGAAGGTCTTTTTGAATCTGGAAGCCAGCTTTCAGGGACGGAATATTTCTGGTGTGAAGGCTTCTGTATCCAGAACTCATGGGAGGACCCGGCTGAATATTTTCTGTGATCAGGAAGATTTCGGAGAGTGGGGGATCCTGGAGTGGAAGCCGGAGGAGCCTAACCTTTACGACCTGGACTGCACCCTGGAATCTGGAGAGAATCAAGATCAGGTAATGTCCTATTTCGGCATGCGGGAGATCGCAATAGAAGGACAGAACATCTTGCTCAACGGCAGGCCCCTTTATCAGCGGCTGATCCTGGATCAGGGCTACTGGGAGGATTCCCACCTGACGCCTCCCAGGGAGGAAGCCCTGGTGGAAGACATTGACAAGATCCTGGCTCTGGGATACAACGGTCTGCGGAAACATCAGAAAACCGAGGACGAAAGATTCCTTTACTGGTGCGATAAGAAGGGCGTTCTGGTGTGGAGCGAGATGGGGGCGGCCTATGAGTTTGACGACTATGCGGTGGAGGAATTTACCAGGGAGTGGATGGAGATTGTACGGCAGAATTACAGCCATCCCTGTATCATTACCTGGACGCCCTTTAACGAATCCTGGGGAATCTCCCAGGTGAAAACAGATCCCAGGCAGCAGCATTTTACAGAGGAGATCTATCATCTTACCAAGGCTTTGGATCCCTACCGGCCGGTGATCGTCAATGACGGCTGGGAGCATACCGTGTCGGATATTATTACCCTTCACGATTACGAAGAAGAGGGAAAGATCCTTCTGGACCGTTATCTGAACTGCAAAGAAGAGATATTAAAAGGGGAAGTTTACCACTGCAGCTCCAAATCCGCATTTGCCCAGGGCTACGGCTACCGGGGACAGCCGGTGATCATCAGCGAATTCGGAGGCATTGCCTTTGCAGGAGAAGGTCAGGGATGGGGATATGGAAACAAGGTATCGGACAAAGATGCCTTTATCCGCCGGTTTGATAATATTACCACAGCGGTGAAATCCCTGCCCTATGTGTGCGGCTACTGCTATACCCAGGTCAGCGACGTGCAGCAGGAGATTAACGGGCTTATGGACGCCCGGAGGAATTTCAAGGTGGACCCGGAGACCATTCGGGAGATCAATGAGAGGAAAGTAGGGTATTGGAGATCCTTTATGTAAAGGAGAAATTCATGGAAAAAATCAAGAATAAAGATGAATTAGAATTTGCTATTTTCTGCATTGAAAATGTGGCAGCTTATCTGGGAGTCAGCCCACGGTATGTCTACGACAGCATAACGAAGCAGAGTAATATTCTGAACAACTATATCCTTCCAGAATATCAGGTTCTGCACACTCAGAGTAAAGATTACATTGTGGAAGATATTGTTGATGTTATGAAAGAAAATGGGGTGGAAGTA
>DXFG01000256.1 GCA_019114545.1 Candidatus Blautia pullistercoris
TAATATAAAAAAAGAAAGTGATGAGAAAGTGCGATGAGGACAGGAATTTTGACATTCCACTGTTCCGATAATTATGGAGCAATGCTGCAGGCATATGGTCTGAAAACTTTTTTAAAAACAATCGAACCGGACACGGAAATCGTACCTTACGCCCCCTTTTTTATGACAGGGAGACATTGGCTGATACCCTGGTATCCGGGAAAGTCATTAATAAAGATGGCAGGATCAGCTGTTCGTAATTTCCTTACATTGACTCCTGACTATTTTACGCAAAAAAAGCGGATGAAAACTTTTCGGACAAGGTATCTGACTCCGAGTCCCCGGCCAGTCAGGACTCTTAAAGGATTGGAAAATCTGACTTATGAAGTGTATGTATTGGGAAGCGATCAGATCTGGAATCCGGATATTACATTTGGACTTCGCAAGGCATATTTCGGTGCTTTTTCTAACAGATATAAAAAGCACGTCATAGCATATGCCGCAAGCCTTGGGGGAAGCAGTCTGGATGACATCTATGATCAGGAGATACATTCGCTGTTGTCTTATGTAGACAGGATTTCAGTTCGTGAAAAAGCAGCGGTTGCGTATGTGAGCCGTATGGCAGGAAAAGAAGTGTCGGCAGTAGTGGATCCGGTATTTCTCCTGAACGTGGAAGAATGGAAGAAGATTGAAGCGCCGCCGAAAAAGAGAAACTATATCCTGGTCTATAAGACAGAAAAAAGTGAAAAACTTATGGATTATGCAAAAAGACTGGCGGCTGCGAAAAACCTTCCGGTGATCGAACTGAAGTACCAGAAGGGAGTGAAGCCTGAGAATAAACAGGTCATAGTTGAGACGGGAGCCGGACCTGCGGAATTTTTGGGATATATCCATCATGCCGATTACGTGGTAACCAATTCCTTTCACGCCATGGCATTCAGTATTATATACCAAAAGAAGTTTCTCGCTTTTGAACACAGTACAAGAAATGCCAGACTGGAAAATGTACTGGAACAATGCGGTCTGGGGGAGAGAATGGTTGGGAAAGGGTCGGAACCGCACGATATAGACGCTGCTATTGACTGGACAAAGGTAAAAGAGAATATGAAGCAGATGCGGGAAGGCTCGATTTTATTCTTAAAAGAAAGTATGGATGTTCAGAACATTGAGAAATAAGAGGAGCAGGAAAACATGGTCAAGAATTTCGTAAAAGGACGGGTATCTATTGTGACGCCGGTATATAACGGGGAGACGTTCCTTTCCAGATTTCTGGAGTCTATCCGGATCCAGACATACAGAAACCTGGAACTGATCCTGGTCGATGACGGATCTTCTGATCAGACTGTTATGGTAGCCAGGCACTGGAAAGGAAGGCTGGAAAAGGAAGGGATATCCATGAGGATTGTGGAAGCACCGCACAGGAACGCTTCTTCAGCCATGGGATACGGGCTTCCGTTCGTGTCAGGAGAATATCTGTGCTGGCCGGACAGTGATGATGTCCTAAAGGAGACATCTATTGAGGAACGGGTGGAGTTCCTGGAAAAGCATCCAGAGTATCACTGTGTCCGTTCCCTGTCCTGGTATTTTGATCCGGAGTCGGGAGAAAGGACCGCGGCTGATGAGAAAAGGGGAGATCTTAAGAAGGAAGATCTGTTCTGGGATATTCTGGAGGGAAGGACATATGTGTGCTGTGGATGCTATATGCTGCGTTCCCGGGATTTTTTTGAGATTTATCCGGACGGCAGGATCCCTGTTTACCCGGTGGGACAGAATTTTCAGATGCTTCTGCCGTTTATGTATCGTTATAAATGCCCGACGATAGAAAAAGAATTGTATGGCGTGGCTGTGCGAAGAGGAAGTCATTCCAGGCGGATCTTAACCAGAGAACAGACAGAGAAAAAATACCGGGCGTATGAGCGGCTGGTGGATGAGATAGCGGATATCTGCCAGATAGAAGATCCGAAGTTCAGAAAGAGAATTGAGAGATGGAAACTGCGCAGGCGGATGCAGCTTGCCTATCAGTATAAAGATTTCGGAAAAGCAGCGAAAGACTGGAGGAGTCTGGTGAAGTCAGGAGGCAATCAATGGTTTACGGAAGGCATGCGCCTTCTGCGGAGATGGTTGATTGAAACTATAAAAGAGGTTAAATGTTTATGAACAAGCTCATTTCGATAATTATTCCCATGTATAATGTGGAGGCATATATTATAGATTGCATCCGGTCCGTGTTGGAGCAGACCTATCCGTATTTTGAGGTGCTTTTGATCGATGACGGGTCAGAAGACCATACATGGGAACGATGTGTCAGGATGCAGAAACAGGACAATAGGATCCGGCTTTTCCGGCAGGACAGAAAGGGTGTTTCCTGTGCGAGAAACAAAGGGATGGATGAGGCTCTCGGCGAGTATCTGGTCTTTCTGGACGGCGATGATATGCTGCATCCTGCATTTTTGGAAGAAACATTAAAAAGGGCATGTCAGACAGGGGCAGAGATGGTGTCCTGTGGGTTTTTTAAAATCTCGACAGAAAACGTGCAGAAGGAAATATCCAGTAATCTTCCAGACGGTTTTTCCGGACATTGGACAAGTATGTCTGCAGAGCAGGTAAAAGATTGTTTTTATGGTTGCATATATTTGGGGTTGAACATGGTTACCTGTAAACTGATAAAGAGAAATCTGATAGAATCCAATGAAAAAGTATATCGGTTTATACCAGGGATTTCACTTGGAGAAGATACGCTTTTTATGTATGAACTTGTGCGGAAGGGATTCTGTATGGAACTAACAGATGTCAGAGCTTACCTGTATCGTATGCATAGCGAAAGTGCTACACATAAGTGGGATAACTTTATAAAAGAGGGGAAGGATCCTTTCCTGGTGTATAAAAAAATTAGAGATCAGGCATATATGGACGGAAAAATTGAGTATGCAGAAATCTGGGAAAACGAATATCTTGTTTTGTTACGAAGAAAGCATCACCTGGCAAAAAGAGACAGCCAGAAAGAAGTGTGCGAAAGATTGAAAGAAGAAGCCCGTCAGGCGATGAAGAGTCCGTATTTCAATAAATCAAAAATATGCTATAGTCTGACCTTTTATAATTCGCCGCTGTACTGGGCTGGCTCGTTTTTTTACCATACATTGAGAAAACTGGTGAAGGGAGAAGAATGAAATGTTTCGTTATCTGATAAGTATTCTGGAAAAACAGGAAAAGAGAGAAGTCGTGAAGCTGGCGTTTTTAAAACTGGTCAGCCCGATCTTTGATCTTTTTGGCTTTTCGGTGATCATTTATATTCTGAATCTTGCCATTGCGAATGACAGTGCATCTCCGGAACTGGTTTTCTTTTCGGCCGGTATGGGTGTGATTTCTGTTGTAAAAGCGGCCTTTGATGTGTATCAGTGCTACACACAGAACAGGTTTACAAATTTCGGGGCACAGAGGATCTCTATGCTGATTTACGAGTTGTTCCAAAAAGAAGAGTTATCAGAGCATAACAAAAAAACTCCGATGCAGGCCCTTGCGATCATCCGGGAGGATACTGTCAACTGTATGACGGCGATCACGGGATTTCTGTCTGCCTGGATCAACAGCGCTACGCTTCTGGCCTTTTTTCTTGTACTTGTATATGTTTCCGGACTCATGGGAGTGATCATCTGTCTGGGTCTTTTGTGCTTTATGGCGGTCATGTATCTTCAGAACAGACTCCGGATGATGAATTTCGGGAAAAAGCGAAGGGAATACGCCATCAAAAGTAATGCCCAGGTCACCACGGCCTTCGGCGTATTTAAGGAAGTGAAGATTGAAAGCCGGAAGGATATTTTGATGGAACGCTATAAAGAAGCCAGCCGGGCATATGCAAAGGTACAGACCCAGTTTACCTACAAAACCCGGATGATCATGGTGCTGATGCAGAATTCTGTCATGACCATTCTCTTCTTTTTCCTGGCGGTTGTATTAGAAGTGGGGATACATCTGGCAGAACTGCTGGCGCCCTTTGTGATCAGTATGACGCTGATCATCCGGATGCTCCCGATGGCCGTCCAGATCGTAAATGATCTGGTAAATGTAGACTTTGCACGGAAATCCTATGAGGCGGTAAGGGAATCTCTGGAGCGGTATCAGGTGATGAAGGAGCGGGAAGAGAAGTGGAAGAACAGAAGAAAGAAACAGATCACGCTGCAAAAAGGGATTGAGATTCGGAATCTGACCTTTGGCTATCAGAAGGATAAAAAGATATTTGAGGATGCATCTGTCGATATTCCGGCAGGAAAATCCATCGCGGTCATCGGACAGTCGGGCGCCGGTAAGACAACCTTTCTCGATCTGGTGCTGGGGCTTTTGAAGCCGGAGTCAGGAAGTATCCGGTACGATGATTACGATATTGTGTCCGGCAGAGATATGGAGGGTGAGTGTCAGGCTGATGTAGGAGGAATTGTGAGTTATATCCCTCAGACCGTGTATCTGAACGGAGAAACCATCCGCAATAACGTGGCGTTTTTTGAGAAGCAGGATCAGGTGGATGAGGAGCGTGTCAGAGC
>DXFG01000257.1 GCA_019114545.1 Candidatus Blautia pullistercoris
CTATATACTCCTGAAAAATTTTATATATTATATGCATAAATTCTGCTTATAATAAATGGAGCATATAGATAAAATCTCTATATAATTTAATTATAATGAAAAATTTTTCGGGAATATAGAATTAGCAGATAAAAATAAAATATCCTGTCTGTCTGTTCATATTTTTCTGTAATCTTATTTCTGAAAGTGCTATAATGAGTTCATAAATTGCGACAAAGGAGAATGACAGTATATGGTACAGAAAAAGGAGGACATCACATACAGAGATCTGGAGAAAGAAGACTATCCCAGACTGGAAAGGATCATTGGCGAGACCTGGGGGTTTAGCCGCAGATGCAAGAACAAAAAGGTGGCCGGACTTCTGGAAAAGGCCTATTGGGCCAGTCTGCTGACTCAGGAAAACTTTGCCAGAGTAGCCCTGATAAACGGAAAGCCTGTAGGTGTGGTACTGGCAAGGAGAGAAGGAAAGGGCAAAAGAAATTTTGCTATGAATTTCCGGGGACTTTTTTATATGTTCAGACTGGCAGTAAATGCTGAGGGACGGAGCAATCTGAAAATTTTCAGGGAGCTGAATCAGCAGAATCGTCGGATGTTTAAAGAACAGGGAGAAAAGTTTGACGGTGAACTGATCTATCTGAATATTATGAGAAACAAAAAAGGAAAAGGTCTGGGAAACCAGCTGTGGGAAGATACAAAGAATTACATAAAAAACAGCGGTGGAAAGAATTTTTTCTTTTTCACAGATACAACATGTGATTATAAATTTTATGAGAAAAAGGGCTGCCGGCGGATTGCCGCTTCAGAAAAAATTCTGGATATTGGTGGACAGAGAAAGCATCTGGAAATGTATCTCTATAAATATGATCTGTGATGGAAAAACAGGAAAGTATCAAAAATAATAAAATATAAGGCCATTATGGCGGGAGGATTTTTACCATGGAGAAATGGACGAGATTTTTTTATCAGCCTTGTCTGCCTCTGGGAAAAGAGGGGAGAAGAGTAACAGGAAGCCGGGAGCATATTGAACTGTCCAGAAGAGCTGCTTCAGAAGGGATGGTGCTGTTGAAAAATCAGGGCGATCTGCTGCCCTTTCACACAGGACAGAAGCTGGCTGTATTCGGCAAAGCCTGTGTAGATTATGTAAAAGGCGGCGGCGGAAGCGGCGATGTGACAGTTGCCTATACCAGGAATCTCATGGAAGGCCTGAAGATCAAAGAGCAGGAAGGAAAGGTAGAAGTGTTCTGGCCTGCAGCCAGGTATTATGAAAAGGAGATCCGGGATCAGTATGCTCAGGGATATTGCCCGGGAATGACAGTGGAGCCAGAGGTGCCCGAGGAACTGCTGACCCAGGCAAAAGCTTTTACAGATACGGCCATTATAACCATCTGCCGGTATTCCGGAGAAGGATGGGACAGAAAGAGTATTGCGGATAAGGCTTTTGCGGGAGGAGACCAGTCTCTGGCACAGCTTTCTGCAAAGATCTTTGAGAATGGAGACTTCTGCCTGACTGAGGCAGAAAAGAAAATGGTGGAAAAGGTAAAAACTGCTTTTCCTCATGTGGCGGTTGTTCTGAACGTAGGCGGCATGCTGGATACTTCCTGGTTTAAAGAAGATGAGAAGATATCCGCAGTGCTCCTGGCCTGGCAGGGGGGAATCGAAGGCGGTCTGGCTGCGGCAGATATTTTGTGCGGAGATGTAAATCCATCAGGCAAGCTGACAGACACCTTTGCCGGAACACTGGAGGACTATCCTTCTTCCGAAAGCTTCCATGAGTCTTTGGATTATGTGAATTATGAGGAAGATGTGTATGTAGGATATCGGTATTTTGAATCCTTCCCTCAGGCAAAAGAAAAAGTAATCTATCCTTTTGGATATGGACTCTCCTATACGACCTTTGAAATCTCCGTAAAAGATCTGAAAGTGGAGAAGGACAAAGTTAGCGTAAAAGCAGAGGTTACCAACCTGGGAAAAAGAGCAGGAAAAGAAGTGGTCCAGGTATATTACAGCGCACCTCAGGGAAAACTGGGCAAACCGGCTCTGGAGTTGGGTGCTTTTGAAAAGTCCCGCCTGCTGGCACCGGGGGAGAGCCAGACAATGCTTCTGGAATTCCCGGTATCTTCCATGGGGTCTTTTGATGATATGGGAAAGATCAGCAGATCTGCCTATGTACTGGAAGCAGGGAATTACAGTTTTTATGTGGGTAACTCTGCGGAAAATCTGGAAAAATGGGGAGAACCCTGGAATTTGGGAGAGGATCGCATCATTTGTCAGCTTACCAGTAAGGCAGCGCCTTATCATCTTCCAAAACGTCTCACAGGGGACGGCTCTTATGAAATGCTTCCGGAAAGAAAGCTGGAGCCGGAACCTCTGGGACTTCCTGAGCAGGATATGGATCTGTTGGAAGGCATGGAGCCGGCGGACAGAGGATACGGACAGAGGATTCGGAGAGAAATGAAAGCCTCAGAGAAACATCTGCTGAGAGAAGTTGCTGAAGGAAAGCTTTCTCTGGAGGAATTTATGGAGCAGCTTTCCGACAGAGATCTGGCAGAACTGCTGGGAGGACAGCCTAATACCGGGGTGGCAAATACTTATGGAATGGGAAATCTGAGAGAGTATGGAGTTCCCAATGTTATGACTGCAGACGGCCCTGCCGGTCTCAGGATCAAGCCTCAGTGCCATGTGTATACAACTGCCTGGCCCTGTGCCACAATGCTGGCCTGTACCTGGAATACCCGGTTAGTGGAAGAGATAGGGGCTGCCGGGGCCAGTGAAGTAAAAGAGAATAACATCGGAATCTGGCTGACACCGGCGATGAATATTCATAGAAGTCCTCTCTGTGGAAGAAACTTTGAGTATTATTCCGAAGATCCTCTGGTAGCAGGAAAAATGGGAGCAGCAATGGTAAGAGGCATCCAATCCCAGCATGTGGCTGCTTCGGTAAAACATTTTGCCTGCAATAACAAGGAATCCAACCGGAAGGACAGTGATTCCAGAGTTTCCGAAAGGGCATTGAGGGAAATTTATCTGAAAGGATTTGAAATCGTAGTAAAAGAGTCGGATCCTTGGACCATCATGTCCTCTTATAATCTGATTAACGGACACAGGGCTTCAGAGAATAAAGATCTGCTTACCGGAATCCTGAGAGACGAATGGGGCTTTAAAGGCATCGTGACTACAGACTGGTGGACAAGAGGAGAGCATTATAAAGAGGCCAAGGCGGGAAACGACATAAAGATGGGATGCGGCTATCCGGACAGACTGCTTATGGCGCTGGAAAAAGGCCTGATTACCCGGGAAGAAATCAAGATCTGCGCAAAAAGGATCCTGGAAATGATACTGAAACTGGATTGAGCAGCTTTTCAAATTTTCAGGCTCATGGTAAAATAAATATATACGAGTTTGTATAAACTGGATTTAGGGAGGAGAGTTTCATGAGTGAATATGTGATTACGTGCTGTTCTACTGCAGATATGCCTGCCTCTTATTTCGAGGAAAAAAAGGTTCCTTACGCCTGCTTTCATTTTCTTCTTGATGGGAAAGAGTATCCGGATGATCTGGGGAAAACCATTTCTTTTGCGGATTTTTACAAAATGATCGCTGACGGTGCCCAGCCTACTACTGCACAGGTAAACACAGAACAGTATATGAATCTGTTTGAACCTATCCTGCAGAATGGGAAAGATGTGCTTCATCTTGCGCTGTCAAGCGGTATTTCCGGAACCATTAATTCTGCCAATATGGCTAAAGTGCAGATGGAAGAGAAGTATCCCGATCGGAAAGTAGTGGTCATTGATTCTCTGGCCGCTTCTTCAGGTTTCGGTCTTCTGTTAGACAAGGCTCTGGAAAATCAGGAAAAAGGCATGAATCTTGAAGAAAATGCCAAGTGGATCGAGGAAAACAAAAATAAACTGCATCATTGGTTTTTCTCTACAGATCTTACCAGTTTTATCCGGGGCGGAAGGATCTCCAAAGTTTCGGGATTTTTTGGACAGGCTTTGAATATCTGCCCGCTGATGAATGTAAACAGCGAAGGAAAACTGATTCCAAGAAATAAGTACAGAGGGAAGAAACAAGTGATCCGGGAAATGGTAAAGAGAATGGAAGAACATGCCAAGGACGGTCTGGATTATAGCGGTAAGTGCTTTATTTCCAATTCAGCCTGCCTGGAAGATGCAAGAAAAGTGGCAGATATGGTTGAGGAGAAATTTCCAAAGCTGAACGGCAAGGTTATGATCAACAGTATCGGAACCGTGATCGGTACTCATACGGGACCGGGAACCGTGGCGTTGTTCTTTTGGGGAGATGAGAGAACAGAATAGAGGTTTCTGTAAAATTTTTGTAAAAAAACCGGGAATAAAGCCGGAAATGCTTGCTTCCCTGTGGAAAGAATGATATATTTGGGCTGTCGCTGTAAAAAAGATTTACAGCAGCAGCCTTTTATATTATATCCTGTCTGAAAAACAGGACATGAAACGAAGAAGAAGGAGAAATATATGTTAACACAATATCTGATTGTTTTTTTTGTAGCCATGGTTCCGCTGATTGAGCTTAGAGGTGCGATTCCCATAGCAGAGGCAATGAACCTTCCCTTTGTCCAGTATTATATTATAGCTATTATAGGCAATATGCTCCCGGTGCCTATTATTTATTTTTTTGCGAGAAAAGTGCTGATCTGGGGAGCTGATAAGCCGGTGATCGGAAAATTTTTTTCCTGGTGTTTGGAAAAAGGAGAGCGGGGAGGAAAGAAGCTTCAGGAAAAAGCAGGCAGAGGACTTTTCGTGGCTTTGATGATTTTTGTGGGGATTCCCCTTCCGGGAACAGGAGCCTGGACAGGTACCCTGGCAGCCAGTATCCTGGATATGGATTTTAAGTCCAGCGTGATTGCAGTTATGTTGGGAGTAGTTCTTGCAGGAATTATTATGGCTACTGCCAGTGCGGGAGTTTTTGGAGCATTTAGGGCTTTGTTTTAGAGTCATTTTTAAAAAAGACAATGTAAAAGGCAACATTCCGAATTTAAATTCTGAATGTTGCCTTTTAACGTATTTCGTTATCCATTGGAGGATACCTCTTTTCGTATTTTTTTGTCAGATGTTTTTATTTTTTAAATTTCTGGTGGTCCGTACCGTCCTTTCTTCTAAATTATGAGTAGTGTTTTAATATTTTGGTGGTATCAGTCCTTTCTGTTTTTTTTCATCTGATTTATTTTATGGTTAAATTATAGCAGCGAATGTTGGATTTGTCAATATATAATTTGAAAATTTTAAAAGAAACTTATTATAAACAGTTTTAATAGTATAAAAATATTGAAAAGTCAGAAAATTATAGAAAAATAAAAACCAACTGAATGTTCTAACTCTTTCAAAATTTCAGTTGGTTTTAGAGAAGGATATTTATTGTTTTGCCTTGACTTGTGAATTGAATTTGTCCAGGGCAAGTGCGGCCCCAATGCCTGCAAGGATACAGAAAGCATTCAGAACAGCTGAACCAGGAGCGGAAAAGCTGCGGACAGGCACGATCATAACCGTTGCGGCAATGACAATTCCGATGATGCCATGAAAGGCAAAGGAATAGTATTTGTGAAACAGGACATTGACTGTCTTTGCCAGACAGATGACTGTAATAACTGCTCCGACAGCACCAGGTACCAGGATGTTCAGATTAAAATGTCCAATGCCGTCTACAAAAGGGGTGTACAACCCCAGAGGCATGAGAAGGGTAGAAAAGCTCATACCCGGTGCGATCAGGCTCAGCGCCAGACAAAATCCGCAAAACAGATACCAGAAGAAATTAGGGGACACTTCTATGGATGTCATATGGAGTCCTATAAGGAGAGCGAAAATTACACACATACATAGAATCATGGATATATAGGAGCCTTTGCTGCGCCCTTGTTCCCCTGCTTCCCGGAAAAGAGACGGGAGCATTCCCGTGATGAGTCCTATAAAAACACAGACGGAAGGATCTGGATATTTTTCAAGAAAAAAGGAAAGGACATTGGCTATGCCTAAAAAACCCAGAATGTACCCGCAGAAGAAGGGAAACAATCTTGGAAAGTGGATTTTAAATGTTTTCCCGGGATTTGACAAAAATTCCATAAGTGGTTTGTAGATCCCGAAAATAACACTTAAAACACCTCCGGAAATTCCCGGAAGAACAGCGCCTACACCCACCAGAGCCCCCTGAAAGATAAGCAAAAAAGCGGAAAGCGGATTGACGGTCTTTCGTTTTTGTTGAGATGACTGCATAAGTTGAAAATCCTTTCTGTTCATAAAATTTTTGACCCTGCTATCATACTATGTTTTGCTGGAGAAAACAAGAGGGAGAGGCGGCAGATCCTTGCCTGGCAGATGATTGCCTGAACGGTTAATTCGTGATATACTAGCCGCAGACGCAAGCTGTGAAATCAGTATTACGGAGTAACCGATAATACAAGGGAAGTTTGCTTTATAGATAGATGATGAAACATAAGGTGAAAAGCTGTATACATTCATAGTGTACGTATGGTTTTATCAGGGGTATGGGGAGGAAATGAGCAGAACTGTAAATTCAGCCGTTCTGACCCTTTGGCCCCTTGTACACTGAGGGTAATATAGGAGGTAGAGAAAATGGAATTGCTGGAGAGAAACGCACCCTGCTGGTGCGGAAGCGGAAAGAAATATAAAAAATGTCATGAGGCTTTTGATGAGAAACTGAAGATGTACGAAAATAAGGGGGTTTTGATTCCGTCTCATGACATTATCAAGACGCCGGCACAGATTGAGAAGATAAAAGAAAGCGCAAAGATCAATATAGCGGTTTTGGACTATGTGGCGGAACATATACAGGCAGGGATCACCACCCAGGAAATTGATGACTGGGTTTATAAGATTACCACAGAAGCGGGGGCTATCCCGGCGCCTCTGGACTATGAAGGATATCCCAAGAGCGTGTGTACTTCTATAAACGACCAGGTCTGCCATGGAATCCCTTCAGAGGAAATTGTGCTGAAAGAAGGAGACATTATTAATGTAGACGTGTCTACGATTCTGGACGGATATTTTTCCGATTCTTCCAGAATGTTCTGCATCGGGGATGTAGGACCGGAAAAGCAGCGGCTGGTAGATGTGACCAGGGAATGTGTGGAAAAAGGTCTTGCCCAGGTGAAACCATGGGGATTTCTGGGAGATATGAGTCAGGCGGTTTATGATCATGCTCATGCCAACGGCTATTCAGTAGTCCGGGAGATCGGCGGCCATGGGGTAGGTCTGGAGTTTCATGAAGATCCATGGGTAGGCTATATTGGAAAGGCAGGAACCGGCATGCTTTTGGCACCGGGCATGATCTTCACCATTGAGCCTATGATCAACATGGGAAGTCATGAAATTTTTGTAGATGACAGCGATGGCTGGACGGTATATACGGAAGATGGAAAACCTTCCGCCCAGTGGGAGATCATGGTCCTGGTAACGGAAGATGGCTATGAAGTTCTTGCCTACTAAATATGAAAAAACTGGAATTGATTTTAGATCAAGAAACTGCTTTTCAGTCATTGGAAAAGGTGCTTAGAAATTCTCTAGGCCTTTCGAAAAAACAGATCAGCCAGGCAAAATTCCGGGAAAATGGTATCTGCATAAACGGAAAAAAGCAGCGGGTTTCCTATGTGGGAATGCCGGGAGAAATTCTTACGGTTTGTCTGGAGGAAAGTTCAGAAAATACGGGAAAAGTCTTTCCCACGGAGGGAAAATTGGAAATTCTCTATGAAGATCCGGATATCCTGGCAGTGAACAAACCGGCAGGTATGCCCTGTCATCCCGGACGGGGACATTATCAGGATTCCCTGGGAAATCTGGCGGCCGGTCTCTTTGAAAAAAGAGGAGAACCTTGTCCTATCAGGATCATCGGACGGCTGGATAAGGATACCTCTGGAGTGGTGATTCTGGCAAAAAACCAGGCAGCAGGAGCCCGGCTGGGAGAGCAGAAAACAAAAGGGATTTTTTGGAAAGAATATATGGGACTGGTTCAAGGTCGACTGAATGATACAGAAGGAAGGATCCGGGAACCAATAGGAAAAATTCCCGGAGAAAAACTGAAAATGCAGGTAACACCAGAGGGAAAATCTGCAGATACCAGTTATCAGGTGATGAAGTTCCTGGAGAATGCAACTTTGACCAGATGGGAGATTTTTACAGGAAGGACCCATCAGATCCGGGTGCATATGGCCTGGTTGGGCCATCCTCTTCTGGGAGACAGAATTTACGGCACAGGAAAAAATCCTTATTTCCCGGGGCTTGCCCTGCACTGTGCAAAGGCGGTATTTCTTCAGCCTTTTACCGGAGAAAAAGTTGTAATCCAGGCCCCGGCAAACAGCTGGGGTGAGAAACTGAAGAACTGGGGAGTCCAGAATACGGGAACAGATTCAGAAGGTTATGGTCAGGAGTTTTTATCGTGAAAAAAGATGTGAAAAAGCAGATATGGATACAAATAAAGGGAGAAAACATCCAGGTGGAAAGGAAGAAGATCAAGAACCTGTATCTTCGCATTTCTCCTGCGGATGGCACAATACGGATTTCTGCTCCGGAGAGAATGCCAATGAAATCCATAGAAGATTTTGTTATCGAAAAATGGGACTGGATCCTGACTACCAGAGGACACCTGGATAGAGTCAGAAGGGAAAAGGACGTGGGTCAGCAGCTTACGGAAGATGAAAGGAAAGCACAAAAAGAGGCGTATAAAAGGAAACTTTCGGAAGTGCTGCCTCAGGTGATCCAAAAATGTGAGAGTGCCACAGGACTTCATGCCCTGGAATGGAAACTCCGGGATATGAAGACCCGCTGGGGAAGCTGCAATATCCAGAAAAAGAGGATCTGGCTGAATATTCAGCTGGCGGCGTATCCCCGGGAATGCCTGGAGTATGTAGTGACTCATGAACTGGTTCATCTGCTGGTGCCGGGACATGGAAAGGAATTCTGGGCATATATGGACCGTTTTTTCCCCGATTGGAAAAGAGTAAGAAAAGAGCTAAATGGAAGATAGAAAGACAGGAGATGAGAGAATGAGTAATGCAATTGTGACATTGAAAAAGGGTGAGGGAAGAGCACTGAAAGCAGGAGGCCCCTGGATTTATGACAATGAGATTGAAAGCATTATGGGAAGTTTTGAGAACGGGGATATTGTCCTGGTACATGACTTTGATGGTTTTCCTATGGGAAAAGGATTTATTAACATGAATTCCAAAATCCGCATCCGGATGATGACAAGAAGAACAGATGTGGAGATTGACAGAGAGTTTCTGAAAACACGGGTGAAAGATGCCTGGGAGTATAGAAAAAAGACTGTGGATACCAGCAGCTGCAGGATTATTTTTGGAGAGGCAGATTTTCTTCCCGGCCTTGTGGTGGACAAGTTTTCTCAGGTACTGGTGGTCCAGTCCCTTGCACTTGGCATTGACCGGATGAAGGAGACTATTGTAGAAGTCTTAAAAGAAATACTGGCAGAAGACGGAATACAGATCCAAGGCGTTTACGAGCGAAGCGATGCCAAGGTCAGGGCCCAGGAAGGTATGGAACGTGTAAAGAGATTTATCGGGGAGCCTTTCGATACCCTGGTGGAGATTGTGGAAAACGGAGTAAAATATCAGGTGGATGTTAAAGATGGACAGAAAACCGGATTTTTCCTGGACCAGAAATATAACCGTCTGGCAATTCAGAAGCTCTGCAAAGGCGCCAGAGTCCTGGACTGCTTTACTCATACAGGTTCCTTCGCCCTGAATGCGGGAATTGCCGGAGCTGCGGAAGTCACAGGAGTAGACGCCTCTGAACTGGCAGTTCATCAGGCAGGAGAAAATGCAAAGCTCAATGGATTGGAAGACCGGGTGAAATTTATCTGTGAAGATGTGTTTGAGCTTCTTCCCGAGCTGGAGAAAAAGGGAGAAAAATATGATGTGGTGATCCTGGATCCTCCGGCTTTTACCAAGTCCAGAAATTCTATTAAGAATGCGGTGAGAGGCTACCGGGAAATTAATCTGCGGGCTATGAAACTGGTGAAAGACAGAGGATTCCTGGCCACCTGTTCCTGTTCCCATTTTATGGACTATGAGCTGTTTACCCAGACCATCGGCCAGGCAGCCAGAAATGCCCATAAGCGTCTGCGCCAGGTAGAGTTCAGGACCCAGGCGGCAGATCATCCCATATTGTGGGGAGCGGGGGATTCTTACTATTTGAAGTTTTATATCTTCCAGGTGTGTGAGGAGAAGTAAGGGGCAGGAACGCCCGGAAAGCCTTGATCTGCAAGGGATCGGAGCGACAGGGGATGATCGGGAAAGTATCATAACTTATCGCAAAATGGTGTAGTTTTTTAGAAAAATGGTGTAGTAAATGGTGTAGTGCTAGGATACAAAAATAAAAATGGTGTAGTACATGGACAGGAACCTGAAACCATATAATCGAATTGCTGGTACAAAGACCGGAAAAGCATGAGTTAAATATTTTAAGAATAGAAAGCCCTGACAGTTAACAGAAAAACTGCCAGGGCTTTTTCACTGGTAAAATAAATTTTATAATGACTGGTCTGTATCGCTCGGGATGTATCTGCAAATCTCCTGAATATCACAATCCAGAATGCGGCAGAGATCATTCAGTTGTACAGAGGATTGATGAGGAAGATCAAGAAATATGAGATGGGAGTAGAATAAAAATATCGCTCACAGCCTTCATTTTGTGTCATCGCGATGGGCTTTTTTGAGGTTCAAGGCAGACAAGCGATAGAAATATTATCTCAATGAACTCAGGGTCCAGTTGGATGATCTGATCAGCCGTTTAGATCATTGCGGGGATTTCAATCACAAGCCGGATATATGCAGGCATGGGAAGGCAGAGTTCCCAGCAAGAGTGCTGCCGCGTGAAATGCAATTAACAGATTTTCTGTTTTGGTATTACCGGGGTGGATCTTGCTCTGCTGAAAATTTAACCTGATATGAAATGCAAATGCCTTTTAAAATAATCCATAATTGTAAGACGGGAACAATGCGGAACTGGCTGTACATTGAGTCGGGATAAGCCTTCTGTCTGAATGTATCTGCTGCGACCGACTGCTGCCGGGAGCCAAAATGTTTTCCTTGTTTGAATGATCGCAGTATCTGAAAACATAAAGGAAACACCGAGAGTATGGGGAGCGGAATCCCCATCAAGAGCAAGACCACGGAGAATGCAAAAGACAGAAATTCTGTTTTTGTATTACGGGGTGGATCTTGCTCTTT
>DXFG01000258.1 GCA_019114545.1 Candidatus Blautia pullistercoris
GGTTTCTGTTTCTTCTCATAATCATCATAAGCCTGTACAATCTTCTGTACCAGGGGATGCCTTACCACATCTTTGCTGGTCAGCTGGCAGAAGGCAATGTCCTCCACTTTTCTCAGTACCTGGATCGCCACATCCAGTCCTGATTTTGCGTCTCTGGGAAGGTCCTTCTGAGACTGGTCCCCAGTAATCACCACCTTAGAGCCGAAGCCGATCCTGGTAAGAAACATCTTCATCTGGGCCGGAGTGGTATTCTGAGCTTCATCCAGGATAATAAAGGCATTATCCAGGGTCCGGCCTCTCATATAAGCCAGAGGTGCTACCTCTATAAGACCCTTTTCCATGTTCTTTGAAAAACTGTCCGCTCCCATAATCTCATAAAGTGCGTCATAAAGGGGACGGAGATAAGGATCCACCTTGCTCTGCAGGTCTCCCGGAAGAAATCCCAGCTTCTCTCCGGCTTCAATAGCCGGACGGGTGAGGATGATCCGTCCTACTTCGTCATTTTTAAAAGCAGTGATGGCCATTGCCATTGCCAGATAAGTCTTCCCTGTACCTGCCGGCCCCAGACCAAAGGTGATCATTTTCTTCCGTATCTCGTCTACATAAGCTTTCTGTCCCAGTGTCTTTGGTTTAATAGGCCTTCCATTCAAAGTATGGCAGATATAATCCTTGTCAATTTCCGTAATGGCGGAAGTCCGCTCCTCTGCTGCCAGGGACAAGGCATAATTTATATTCTGTTCTGTAATGGTATTTCCTCTCCTGGATAATTCCAGAAGCTGGGTAAAGATCTTTACCGCCTGCTGGCAGGCCTGCCCAGGGCCCAGGATCTTCAGCTGCCCGTCCCGGGAGATTACGGTCACTCCCAGCGTTCGCTCCATCTTTTTTACATATTCGTCAAACTGCCCGAAAACATTTCTTTCATGTTCTGCGGGCAGTTCCATTCTCTCCTCGCAAATGTTACTCATTTTCCTGCATGTTCCTTTCCGTAGGCTGTTCTAAAATTTCTGTCAGGGTTTTCTGTTCATTTTTTTCGATCACCGTCAGGGTTCCTCTGGCGGTGCAGGTTTTGCCCTGTATTTCTATTTTAACATGATTCCCCGATATTTGAACCCCCTTTTCCTCTAAACTTTCCAATAGCCGGTTCAGGTTCTCCTCTGCCTTCTGCCTGGCTTCTGATTCAGAATAGGTAAAAGTTCTTTTTTCGTAAGCATAGTCTGTGACACTGCCGTAATACACGGGCAGTTTAAAATTCTCAGTTACTTTTATCTGATGGAGACTGGTCACCCGGTCATAGTCCTCCCAGGGACTTTTTCCCTCCAGGCGAAGATAATAGTCTCCCAGCTGCAGAAGCAGTCCTTTCTTTTTCTCTCCTGTATACACCGGTTTCTCATAATCCATGGAAAATTCCTGATAATATTCCAGATCATGCTGGATATAAATATCCCCGTCTGCCTGGGTATATTCATATCCGATGATCTCTCCGCTGTCATTTTTGATATCCAGCCGCCCGCTGACAAGGACCTCCCCTGCAGCGCAGGTGTCTCCCTGTCTTTTCAAAGGCGTGCCCTGACGGGTAACCATAGACACGATGGTTCCTGAAGTCTGGGCTGTCAGATCCACAGGCACAGTATTTTCAGCCTCTTTTGATTCCTCCAAAGCGCCGTTTTCCTTTATTTCCAGGATCAGCCTGCTCCCTGAGATCTTAGCAGACACCCAGGTAATATCGGGAAATTTCTCCCGCATTTGGGCGGCTATGTAAGAACAGTCCAGATCCTTTTTTAAAACACCGTGGCGGACATCCAGTTCTTCCAGATAGTTCAGGATGGTCTGGGTGCTGTTGTAAACATTTCCTTCCACATGGATATTCCAGATATGTCTGGATAAAAGGAATAAAATCCCAAGTCCCAGAAAAAAGCCCAGAAAAAATGCCTTTCTCTTTTTATTCCTGTAAAAAAAGAAGGGCAGTCCATGCTTTCCAATGATCTTTATTTTTACCCGGGACTTCCGGCAGATTCCTTTCAGACGCCGGAAGCCTTCCACTGAAGTGTTCATTTCATACATTTTTTCCCTGCTGACCAGATTCCATACCGGAACTTTATGATAGGCGCAGAGATTCAGAAAACGTTCCGGATCTTCTCCCCAAAACCGGAGGCGGACATATCCTTTCCGGTAAAATTCCCATTTTCCCAAGATCCAGCCTCCTTTACAAAAATAGGATCTTACAGATATTTCCCGTGATCTTCATTTCCACATCTGTATAATATACAATCACCAGTTTTGTGCCTTCGATCTGAATCTTGTTTTCTTTAGACAGAAGCAGGATACAGGTATCCTGATATCTCCGTATACATTTATAGTTCTCAATAAATACCTCTCTGGAACCGGTAAGGGTCAGCACAGATTCCCGGTAAGACAAATCCCTGGGAATATCCAGAGAATCCCCGATCTTTCCTGTAAAATCTCCCAGCTTTCTTTTCAATCTATCTGTCTCCCTCTTATGGTCCTTATCACAGCATATGACAGATCCCCGCTAAAAATTACTTCAGAAAGATCAGACTGAACCAGAGGATTTCCGTAGGACTTAAGGCAAAATCCATAGAAAATTTTTCTGCCAGCTCGCTTACAATGATCCCATGGCTTTCCAGACAGGGGTGCATCCTCTCTGGAAATCTGCAGGGAGCCACCGGATAGGCACAATGTTCACAGATATCACAGGATTCCGTGGAAAGGGCCATACAGTCTGTTTCCTGGCTTCGGATAAATTTTTCGATAGAGGCAGTGACCTCCTCATGTTCTCCCCGGGTGGCCAGGGTCTCCTCCATGTTTACCACATCAGATACCAAGGCAATGGTAGAGAAAAGAAAACATTCTTTATAGGACAGGCATTTTTCCTGGCACTCCTCCACAGTCCCCACCCCTGGCGGACAGGCCCAGGTAGTGTTGTAACGCTCACACTCATGCTGGCAGATCCACCTTACCCGATGGGAAAATTCAATATCCCCGGGTGAAAAAAAAGCGTACTGATACACCGGGTACTGGCAGATAAATTCTTCGATCTGTTCATGACTGATCATCTGTCTTTTCCTCCTCTTCAGTTTTTTTCGGTTTCCGCTCCTTTCCTCTAAAAGAAACCGTTTCCAGACAATATACATTTACCGCCTGAAGCATATCCGGGGAAAAGGAAAGTTCTGCCTCCGGGGCCATATGCTCCATGATCCTGGAAAGTCCATGTTCTTTCTCTTCCCTATTTTCTAAAAGCCGGATCTTTCCTGTCCCTGTAATACTCTGATAAGCATAAGAATAACTGCAGGTGTAAGTTCCCCGGATCACGCCCTGCTCCAGATCCAGTTCAAACCCCACGTCTTCCCTGGCGGCAAAGGCCTGGACTTTTCTCCCTTCTTTTGCCGAATGGATATAAAATCTCAAAGGTTCTCCTTCTTCCCACGAATATCCGTAATTTACCGGGACAATATAGATTCCCTCCTGGTCCATGGTGCCGATCCGCAGCACTTTTGCCTGCTCCAGGATTTCCATAAGCCGTTTTTTCTCCTGTATCTCTCTTTTTGCAAGCCGCATTTTTCTCACAAGATTTACTCCCTTTCTATGTGTATTTTACTTCCGCCTTCTCCTGCCCTTGAGGGCTCTACGATAAGCCTTACCGGAATCCGGGCTTTGATCTCTTCCACATGGCTGATCACCCCTACGCTCCGCTTCCGGTCCCGGATCTTCTCCAGGGCTTCCATAACGATCTCCAGATACTTCTCATCCAGGGTTCCAAAGCCTTCATCCAGGAAAAACAGTTCCATAGGAGCTGCTCCTTTCATCTGGATCTGGGAAGAAAGGGCCAGAGCCAGGGCCAGAGAAGCCATAAAAGTCTCCCCACCTGATAAAGTGGAAGCCGGACGGGTGGCGCCGCCGTTTTTATAATCCCGGATAATAAACATACCGCTTTGGTCTGTCTCCAGTCCCAGACTGTTTCCGGTCATTTCTTTCAACTTCTCATCTGCCTCTCTGGATACATACTCCATATAATACCGGGCTACATATTCTACAAATTTCTTTCCCCGGAAAAGTCCTTCCAGCTCCTGTAAAAGATCCAGCTTGTGACGGATCTGTCCCATCTTTTCTTCCAGGACTTCTTTTTCTTTCCAGGCTTTCTCTGTCTGCTCCCTTTCCTTCCGGAGGCCTCCAAGGATCCGGTTGGTCTCGCCCTGATGGTTTTCCAGATCCTGTACCGTCTTTTCCCGCTCCTCCATCTGTTCCTCGGATATCTTTTCTCCCTTTGACCGGGCTTTCACAGAATCCATCCGGGATTTCACAGACAGAACTTTATTCTGAAAAGCTTCCAGTTTTTCCCGGAGAGCTTCCAGCTCCTCCTTTTCCATCCGCTGGGCCTGTATCCAGGAAATACTCTCTACTTCTTCCTCTGCCATGCTCTCCTTCAGGGCTGCCTCCCGCTTCCGGACTTCTTTTTCCCCTTCTGTTGCCAGAGCCTGGCCTGAGGCCAGTTCCTGTCCGATACGTTTTTCTCTTTCCTGAAAAAGCTGCCATTGCTCCTCCTGCTCTTTTATATAGGTTTCCAGC
>DXFG01000027.1 GCA_019114545.1 Candidatus Blautia pullistercoris
GATACATTCTTATATCAGAGCGGTTATACAAAACCAATCACTGACAAGCTGGACGAAATGGGAATCCAGTATGACTGCTTCTTTGATGTAGCTCCGGACCCCACTCTTCAGTGCGCACAGAAAGGTCTGGAACAGTTAAAAGACTTCGGACCAGATACTATCATTGCTCTGGGCGGCGGTTCCGCAATGGACGCAGCCAAGATCATGTGGCTGATGTATGAACATCCGGAATGCAAGTTTGAAGATCTGGCTATGGATTTCATGGATATCCGCAAGAGAGTCTATGTATTCCCGAAAATGGGCGTAAAAGCTATGATGGTTGCCATTCCTACATCTTCCGGTACAGGTTCTGAGGTAACACCTTTTGCCATTATCACCGATGCAACCACCGGAACAAAATGGCCTATCGCAGACTATGAATTAATGCCTAACATGGCCATCGTTGATACAGACTTTATGATGACCCAGCCAAAGGGACTGACCAGCGCTTCCGGTATTGATGCTCTGACCCATGCGTTAGAGGCCTACGCTTCTATTATGGCTACAGACTTCACAGACGGTATGGCATTAAAGGCTGCCAAATTGATTTTTGACTACCTGCCTTCTGCTTACGAAAAAGGCGCAGCGGATCCTATCGCCAGAGAGAAAATGGCAAATGCTTCTACCCTTGCCGGTATGGCGTTCTCCAACGCTTTCCTGGGAATCTGCCACTCCATGGCTCACAAACTGGGAGCATATCATCACCTGCCACACGGTATCGCAAATGCCCTGCTGATCGAGCATGTAATGCGCTACAACGCAGATCCGGCTCCTACAAAGATGGGAACCTTCTCCCAGTATCCATATCCACACGCTAAGGAAAGATACTGTGAAATGGCACGTTTCGTAGGTATCCAGGGTAAAGATGACGATGAAGTATTTGAAAACTTCATCAAAGCCATCGCTGATCTGAAAGCAAAAGTAGGCATCAAGAGAACCATCAAAGAATATGGAATCACTGAGGAAGATTTCATGGCAACATTAGATGAGATGGTTGAGAACGCCTTCAACGACCAGTGTACCGGCGCCAACCCAAGATATCCGCTGATGAGCGAAATGAAAGAAATGTACTTAAAGGCTTATCATGAAGGGTGATAGCTCCTCCCTTCCCTATAAAAGCCGGGGCCTGTGAGCAAATGCCCTATGGCCCCGGCATATAAAAACAGATCCCTTAGTCAGGCTCTCTTTCCAGACAGTCCGGCTAAGGGATTTTTTCTGCCTGCCCGTAGCCGGATAAGAAAAATAAGGCTTCCTGCAGGAGCGAAGCTATATTTTTATTATATAAGGGCTATATAAAATCTGAGGCAGAGAAACTGTAAATCCTGTGTAAATCTTGCTGGAAAAGCAGCTCATCCTTTCTCCTCTTCCAGGACTCTTTGCTTATTGACTTTCCACATGACAGGAGCTATACTTGTTTTATTCTAATGTCACAAGGAGATCTTATTATGTATCTTTTTATCTTTTCCAAACCCATTTGATGTCATTTTCCAGAGTCTTATCAGACCACGGACAAACGCCGTGGATTTTGTCAGGCTCTTGTTTTGTTGACATCAAATTGTATATGGAAAGGATAATAGAATATCATGAAGAAGAATCTCTGTCTTTTATACGGGATTGCTTTCTTACAGGGAATGGTATTTTACAGCCCTGCCTCGGTTTTGTACCGTCAGGCGGCGGGGCTGGACATTTTCCAGATTTCTGTTATAGAGAGTATATCCCTTTTCTTATGTTTTGCTCTGGAAATCCCCTGGGGGATCCTGGCGGACAGGATCGGCTACCGGCTTACCATGGGCCTGTGCTGTTTCTTTTACTTTATTTCCAAAATTATTTTCTGGAAGGCCTGGAGCTTTCAGGATTTCCTTTTAGAGCGGATTTTTCTGAGTATTGCAGTCTCCGGACTATCCGGAGTAGATATTACTCTCCTGTATCTTTATGCCCCTGAAGGAAAATCCCAGAAAGTCTTTGGCATATATGAAGGCCTGGGGACCGGTGGACTTCTGACTGCTTCGGTCTGCTTCTCTCTTTTCTTAAAAAACAGTTGGCGCAGGGCAGCTCTGCTCACTGCCGCCGCTTACGGCCTTGCCTTTGTTCTTGCCCTGTTTCTTGGGGAGGCAAAGCCAGAAAGATCAAAAGTTTCTCTTACAAAAACTGAGAAAAAAGCTCTGAAGCTTTCCCCGAGTTTTTTATTTACGGTCAGTCCCTCTTTCTTTCTGTTTCTCTTCGGAGCAGGGCTTCTGGGAGAGACCCGACAATATATCACTGTATTTTTAAATCAGCCCCAGTATATTGCCTGCGGTCTGTCAGCCGGAACTATTGCCCTGCTATATGTCCTGACCCAGATCGCAGGTATGACAGGACCCTGGTCTGACTTTCTTACAAGGAAACTGGGCATTCCCTTATTTTCTGCCTGCTGTTTCTTATGCCCGGCCCTCCTGTGTTTAGTATTGGCGCATACCCGCAGCCCTTTGTGTTCTGCTGTATGTATTCTGGGTATCCAGGGATCTGTTTCTCTTTTTCTGCCTCTCCAGTCGGAACTGCAGAACCGGGAAATCTCCACCCCTCACCGGGCCGCGGTCCTGAGCCTTCAGGCTATGTTTCTGGAGCTGACCAGTGCCGCGTTAGAACCGGTATTCGGATCTCTGGCTCAACAAAGCCTCAGTCTGGCATTCACCGCAGGAGCTTTTTTCTGCGGAGGAGGTTTTCTTCTGTTCCTCCTGTGGTACAGATATTCCTTCGGAAAACATAGGAAGCTTTCAAAGTAAAACAGATGGTAGAATTATTCTACCATCTGTGTTCCTTCGCCTAAGAATTCATATACTTTTCCATTTTCCAGGGTAATGCCTTTCGCCTGGGCCAGTTCCTGTACAGTTACCAGTTTATATCCCTCTTCCATCAGATCCGGGATCAGTCTGATAGCAGCATCCACGGACCATTCATGGATGTCATGCATAAGGACGATGGAACCGTCCTCCACATTATCCATCACACACTGATAAGTCTGGTCCTCGCTTTTAGTCTTCCAGTCTTTTGTGTCAATGCTCCATTTTACGATAGGCAGTCCTGCCAGATTCTGAACTGAATCATTATAGCTTCCGCCAGGGGGTCTGAGAGTGTCGGGAAGGACTCCCGCAGCATTCTGGATCAGACTGCTGGTCTTTTCGATCTCATCTGTGATCTGACTCTGTGTAAGCTTTGTCAGATCTTTATGATCGTATGTATGATTGGAAAGTTCCATTCCCAGGTCATTCATACGCTTGACAATGTCCGGATACTGCTCTACATTCTGGCCCAGCATATAGAAAGTCGCTTTCGCTCCGTTCTCTTCCAGGCAGTCCAGAAGTTTATCCGTATACTGCCCCGGCCCGTCGTCAAAAGTCAACGCCACCAGAGGCGGCTCTTTCGTGCTGTCATAAACACCGTTTTCATCAAAATAACAGTCCTTGCCGTCAATTTCTTCCCAGCCGGTGATCACATATCCATTCTCATCAAAATAATACTCTGACCCGTCAATCTCCTGCCAGCCGTTCTGATAAATAGTCCCGTCCTGATTGCGGTACCATTTTCCCTGGGCGTCTGTCTGCCATCCTGTTACAGCAGTGCTGGCGGCCATCTTTTCTATATCGGCGCCTGACATGACCGGCTGTTTCTGGGCCTGGATCTCCCCTTCCTGAGTACTCTCCTTGGTGCTCTCCTGGACTTCTTCCTGAAATCTGCTGGTCTGTATCCTGTCTGCCAGCATATAGGCTCCTGTTCCCGCCAGTACCAAAGCCAGGATGATCAGGACCGCAAATGGCAGACGGCGGATCATTTTCCTTCTCTTCATCTGCCGCTGCTTCTCTGCCTTCCTTCTCTCCAGCATTCGAAGAAGCCTTTCCTCATATTCTTCATCTGTATGTATTTCCGGAAGTCTTTCTTCCCTGGGTTCTCTTCTTCTCCCAGTTCCTGTATTCCTGCTCATATATACCTCTATACTCTCCAGCTCCCCGGCTTTTTCGGGGATATAACTGCAACTACTCTTCTGTACTCCCCATTATAACCAATCGATCCGGCTTTGTATAGAGAAATTCTGAGGTTTTTCTACATTTTTTTCTGTCTGTCATACAGAGAAAGAACAGCCATGAAAACTTTTCCTTTTCAAAAGAACTACAGGATTCCCAGGTGCTCCAGAAGTATCCTTACTCCCAGAAGTACCAGGATAATACCTCCCACCAGCTCTGCTCTGGACTTATATCTGGCGCCAAAGATATTTCCTACCTTTACGCCGATAGCAGACATAGCAAAAGTGATCACACCGATCAGTCCTGCCGCCAGCACAATATTAACCTGCAGGAAGGCAAAAGTAACCCCCACAGCCAGTGCGTCGATACTTGTAGCGACTGCCAGGGGAAACATGGCTTTGACCCCCATGCTCCCCTCTGGACAGACTTCTTCTTTATCCAGAGACTCCCGGATCATATTCACACCGATAAATCCCAGAAGGATAAAGGCGATCCAGTGATCCACTGCTGTGATCTTATCCCTGAACTGGCTTCCCAGAAAATATCCCAAAGTAGGCATCAGTGCCTGAAATCCGCCAAACCAGAGTCCGGCGGTCACCATATGCTTTACCGACAGTTTTTCCTGAGCCAGACCTTTGCAGATAGAAACAGCAAAAGCATCCATAGCCAGCCCCACTGCCAGGGAAAATAAAGTAATAATATCCATCTCTTATCTCCTCTCTTTCTCCTTCCTGTATCTGCTGCCACCTATAGGAGCCAGAACCCGACCGGCGTATCGCGCGGACAGGAAAGAGTCCTTCCCTGTCCGTTACCCGGCAAATGGTACTGCGTGCCAGTGGCACATGTCCAGCACGGACCGTAGCCGAGCGAAGACCTGCTCGTGCAAGCACGGCAGTCGCTTGCCGGGCATATTGCAAAAAAAATAGAAGGCACGGCAGGGCCTTCTAATGTTCTATGATACCGAGACTCCGCCTATGGCAATACAGGTATATGAGTCTCGCAATTTAAGGCAAGCCAGGCAGATCGCCAGTATGTTGACTTGCCACGTATCTGTTTGATACGCTTCCTACTCCCTCACAGGATTTTAATTTTGTCTAAAATATCACATTCTTTTTAAAAAGTCAAGAAATACAGGTATAAAATCATTTTTTTCTATTTACCCTGATTTCTCTGTTTTTTATAATAAAGTTACTAAATTTACAGGAGGACCTATATGTTAAAACAAACTTTTCACAATCCATTACTTTCCGGCTTTTATCCGGATCCTTCTATCTGCAGAGTTGGGGAGGACTATTACATGGTCACTTCTTCCTTTGTCTATTATCCCGGTCTTCCAATCTTTCACAGCCGGGATCTGGTACATTGGGAACAGATCGGTCATGGTATCCACCGTCCAGCACAGCTGGACTATAAAAACTGTGAAACCTCCGAAGGGCTATGGGCTCCCAGTATCCGTTACCACCAGGGAACCTTTTATATCATCAATACCTTCGTTTCCGAAGGACGGGAGGCTCAGAGAGACAATTATGTGATCACTGCCCAAAATCCTGCAGGCCCATGGAGCGACCCGATTGTAGTAGAAGGAGCTGACGGCATTGATTCCAGCCTTTTCTTTGATGATGACGGTTCTCTGTGGTATGTAGGCAATTTCATCAGTCAGGAATGTCTGTATGAAGGCCATCACGGCATCTATCTGAACGAGCTGGATCCTGAAACCTTCCAGTTCAAGGGGCCCAGATATATTGTCTGGGATGGCAAGAAAACCCGTTCCAAATGGATCGAGGCTCCTCATATCTATAAAAAGGACGGCTGGTATTATCTCCTGGTGGCAGAGGGGGGAACCTTTATCAACCACAGTGTTCAAATGGCCCGGTGCCGGACGATCAACGGTGATTATGAGATCTGTCCCAGAAATCCTATTCTCACACACCGGCATATGCCTGTACTGAATCCTATCTCTGTTACCGGCCATGCAGATATTGTAGAAACTCAGAACGGAGAATGGTGGATGGTACTGCTGGCTGTCCGTCCCTATGAAGGAGGCCATTACAATCTTGGCCGTGAAACCTTTATGGTTCCTTTTGTATGGGCAGAAGATGGCTGGCCTATGATCGACAATGAAAACGGACTGGTAAATGAAGAAGAACGGCTTCCAGATCTCCCCAGGACCCTCTATCCCCCTATGCCCCAGTGGGATAATTTTGAGTGTTCCACCCTCCAGCTGCAGTGGAACACTATCCATCCCCCTGTGGACCCCTTCTACAGCCTGACAGACCGGCCCGGATATCTCCGGCTTCAGGTCCGTCCGGAAGTTATGGAAGAGATCTGCACCCCTTCCTTTATAGGGCGAAGACAACGGCATAAAAACTTTCTGGCTAAGACAGCCATGGAGTTTGCTCCGGCTGCAGATCAGGAAGAGGCAGGCATCGCCCTGGTACAGGACGACCGTTTTCATTATCTGATGACTCTCGGACAAAAAGAGGAACAACCGGTCCTTCGTTTCTGGAAAACAGAAAACGGAAAGAAATCCCTTCTGGTTGAAAAGGGAATCTCTCCGTCAAAACGTCTGTATCTCAGTGTATACGGCCATACCACCGGTTATTCCTTTTACTATGGATCTGATGATCAGGAAATGCTTCCCCTGATTGAAAATGTGGAAGCTTCCCTCTTAAGTTCCGTGGTCAATAATGGTTTTACCGGCGTATATCTGGGTATGTACGCCACATCCAACCACACAGCCAGCAGAAACCATGCAGATTTTGACTGGTTCTGCTATCAGGGTGAAGTATAGAACTTATGGATTTCTTCGGCTTCTCATAGCTCGCAGGCCCATATATACACAGAGCAGTGCCGCGGCTCCCAGCGCCAGCAGAATGATCATAATGACATTCCAGACATTATATGGCAGCTCCCATTTTGTAAAGTCAAAGGGAATGGCAAGGGAATAAGGCTTCTCAGGCTGTCCGTATACAGGGATCATGATCTGGTCAAAACCGGCAGGCGCCAGCCATATCCACAGCCCTGTCCATGCAAAAGCTGCCGCTGCTCTCAGCCAGCGGTTTACAGGGAGATAGCGCAGAGCCCCCATAACGCCCCAGGGAAGGACCAGGAACAACAAGGCATTGGGAAGGCTTAAAGTCCAAAAACCTCTGAGATTTTCTCCCTGAAGGGCCACAATAAATAAAAGAAGCAGGAAAAATACCGTCTCTACTGAGAGATAAAGGAGAGACTTATGCCGGTACAGAGGCAGATCCCTAAGGGTCTGCCTTAATATAATAGGCAGAAATACCAGCCCAAGCCCAAGAAGTACTCCAAGGGCTGCAGGAAAGAACCAGTTCCCCCCGCCGTTAAGATCACAGACTAACAGAAGAAAAAGCAGTAACGCCGTTTCTATCAGCAGATACATGGACAGCTTCCGCTCTTCCATCCACTCTGACAAAGGAAGCTGATATAAAAGAACCGGCAGGATGAAGAGGCTCAGGCCAAAAAGCACACTTACTGCTGCTACAGGAAACCAGGTTTCTCCTGCTGACAGACAGGAGGTCAGAAGCAGAAGTATCAGAAGTCCTGTCACCGTCAGCAGATATACGGAAGTCTTTCTGTCTGCCATAGACGAAGGTAATGGAAGAAAAGGCAGTAAAAAAGGCAGAAATACCAGGGCAAAACCGAATAGTACCGCCGTCCCTGCCACCCAAAACCAGGTACCGCCGCTGTAAAGACAGCAGACCAGCAGTAAAATCTCCAAAGAACATGTAAAAGAACCAAAGGCCAGAGGCAGCTTATAATTTTCAAATCTGGGATCCAGGGCTGCAAGAGCCGGTACCAGAGTCAGGGAAGCCGCCATCATCACCCCGGCAGCTGCGATAAAAAACCAGTCCAGGGTATGAGAAGAAACCAGGTTCCCAATGCCACATCCTGCCAGGATCATTCCATAAAGTACATATTGAACGATCCGATAATTCCGTGTCAGTTTTTTGTATTTCTGAGCCAGCTTCTCGGAAACTTTCCGGCTGGTGTCCTCGCTTCCTGTAAGAAGTTCGTGTTCCGTTACCTGAAGAACGGCACAAAGATTCTGCAGGATCGTAATATCCGGGTAGCTGAGTCCAGTTTCCCTTAGTTAAAGATATTGTTGGGTATCTCAAGATGTGTCATTCGATTTTGCCGATAAAGCGGTAGAAGATTTCTACCTCCCGTTCCCGGCTTCCGTCCTCACTTTTGACCGCTTCATGGATAAGGATTTTTTCAATCAGCGTATTCAGAAGTTCAGCCGTCAATTCTGTGGGATTGACATACTGTTTCATCAGACCTATCCACTTTTCAGC
>DXFG01000259.1 GCA_019114545.1 Candidatus Blautia pullistercoris
ATCAAAACTGCTTCTGGATTCCCTTATCCTCGGTTTACAGGGGATAGAAGAAGAATATATGGATTATCTAGATGTCATATTCGAGGAGGTGTAAGACATGTTAAAGATGAACCTTCAGTTATTTGCTCATAAAAAGGGAGTTGGTTCTACAAAGAACGGCCGTGATTCCGAGTCCAAGAGACTGGGTGCCAAGAGAGCTGACGGACAGTTTGTAAAAGCTGGAAACATCCTTTACAGACAGCGTGGAACAAAGATCCATCCAGGCGTAAATGTAGGCAGAGGCGGAGACGACACTTTGTTTGCATTAGTAGACGGTGTGGTACGTTTTGAGAGAAAAGGCAGAGACAAAAAACAGGTTTCTGTAGTTCCCGTAACTACGGCTGAGTAATCACGATAACAGGGCGGCTTCAAATCATTTTGGTTTGGAGCCACTTTTTTTCATATGGAAAATCAGACGGAGGAAATTATGTTTGCAGACAGAGCGAAAATCTATATCCGCTCAGGCAAGGGCGGCGACGGACATGTAAGCTTCAGAAGGGAGCTTTTTGTCCCCAGCGGCGGTCCTGACGGCGGAGACGGCGGTAGAGGCGGCGATGTTATTTTTGAGGTGGATAAAGGATTAAACGCCCTGAGCGATTATCGTCATAAAAGAAAATATGCTGCAGGAGACGGAGAGCCGGGGGGCAAGAGAAGATGCCACGGGGCCGATGGTAAAGATATTATCCTGAAAGTTCCTGAAGGAACGGTGATCAAAGACGCAGCCAGCGGGAAAGTCATTGCCGATATGTCCGGAGAGAATACCCGTCAGGTAGTATTAAAAGGGGGAAGAGGAGGAAACGGCAACCAGCACTATGCTACAGCCACCATGCAGGCGCCGAAATATGCCCAGCCGGGACAGGCTGCCCAGGAGCTGGAAATACAGTTAGAACTGAAAGTGATTGCAGACGTGGGCCTTCTGGGATTCCCAAATGTTGGAAAATCCACCCTTCTTTCCAGGGTGAGCAATGCTCGTCCCCAAATCGCCAATTATCATTTCACCACCATTAATCCCCATCTGGGAGTGGTAGATTTTGAAGGATGCCAGGGATTTGTCATTGCAGATATTCCCGGGCTTATTGAGGGCGCTTCTCAGGGAGTAGGGCTGGGCCATCAGTTCCTGCGTCATATTGAGCGGACAAGGGTGCTGATCCATCTGGTAGACGCGGCTTCTACAGAAGGACGGGATCCGGTAGAGGATATTTACAAGATCAATAAAGAACTGGAGGCCTATGATCCTGAGATGATGAAAAAGCCTCAGGTTATAGCGGCTAATAAGATCGATGCTGTTTATCCCGGGGATGAAGATCCGGTAGAGAGGCTTCGTAAAGAGTTCGAGCCTCAGGGTATCCGGGTGTTTGGCGTTTCTGCGGTGAGCGGCAAAGGTTTGAAGGAACTGCTCTATTATGTGAAGCAGCTTCTGGATTCTATTGACAAAGAACCTGTTGTTTTTGAACAGGAATTCTTCCCAGAGGATATGATGATCCGGGAGAATCTGCCTTATACAGTAGAGCGATCAGAGGATGATGAACACATCTTTATCGTAGAAGGACCAAAGATCGAGAAGATGCTGGGCTATACGAATCTGGATTCAGAAAAGGGATTCCTGTTTTTCCAGAAGTTCCTGAAAGAATCCGGAATCCTGGAAGACCTGGAGAAGGCCGGTATCCAGGAAGGGGATACGGTACGGATGTACGGCTTTGATTTCGATTATTACAAATAGGAGTAAAGTATGACAAGCAAACAGAGAGCTTATTTAAAAAGTCTTGCTATGAAAATGGAACCCATTATCCAGATCGGGAAATCCAGCCTGACTCCGGAGCTGACAAAGGCTGTGGAAGAGGCGCTGGCTGCAAGAGAACTGATCAAGATCAGCGTGCTTCAGAACTGTATGGATGATCCCAGAAGTCTGGCGGATATGCTGGCGGAAAGAACCCGTTCCCAGGTGGTCCAGGTGATCGGGAAAAAGATTGTCCTTTATAGAGAGGGAAAAGAGGATAAGAAAAAAATACTTCTTCCCTGAAATTCAGGGAGTTTCAGGACAGGCTTTCGAGAGCCTGCCGGGGCATAGAAAGAAAGAGGAGCATCCATGAGTGAAAAGAAGAAGCGGATAGGGATCATGGGAGGTACCTTTGATCCGATCCATATCGGACATTTAATCCTGGGGGAGACTGCATACCATCAGTTTCACTTAGATAATGTGTTATTCATGCCCGCCGGGAACCCTCCCCATAAGCAGGACAGAGAGAACAGAGCCACAGACTCTCAGCGGGTGGAGATGGTCCGTCTGGCCATTGCTTCCAATCCCCATTTTACTCTGTCGATGGAAGAGATGCACAGGGAAGGATACAGTTATACCTATCGGACGCTGGAAAGGCTGAAAAAACGATATCCTGACACAGAATATTATTTTATCCTGGGGGCGGATTCCCTTTATACCTTTGACGAATGGAAAGAACCGGCAAGGATCCTGGGTGCCTGTACGATCCTGGTAGGCACCAGGAACCATACCAGTGATGAAAAACTGGACAGGGTCATTGAACATCTGGAGGAAAAATATCATGGACAGATTGAAAAGCTGGAGTCCTTAAACATTGATATTTCTTCCAAGATGATACGTTCCTGGATCGAGAAGGGAAGAAGCCTGGCTTATTATGTGCCGGATCAGGTGATCGAATATATTCAGAAAAATAATATTTATAAGGATTGTGATGAAGATGAAGTATAATTTTGCAGAATACGAGAAAAAATTAAAAAAATACCTGGACAAAGACAGATACCGGCATACTCTGGGTGTGATGTATACTGCAGCGGCTTTGGCTATGGCTCACGATGACGATATGGAACAGGCCCAGATGGCAGGACTGCTCCATGACTGTGCCAAATGTATTCCAAACAAAAAGAAACTGAAGATCTGCAAAAAACAGAATATACGGATTTCATCTGTGGAGAAGTCCAATCCGTTCCTTCTCCATGCAAAGCTTGGGGCCTATATTGCAAAGGAAAAATATCAGATCGAGGACGAAGAGATCCTCTCTGCTATCCGCTGGCATACTACGGGCAAAGAAGCCATGAGTGAACTGGAAAAGATCGTCTATATTGCGGATTATATCGAACCTGGCAGAAATAAAGCCCCAAGACTGGCATGGATCCGGAAAGTGGCTTTTGAAGATTTGGACGAAGGCATGTACTACATTTTAAAAGACAGCCTTTCTTATCTGGGCAACAGCAGTAAGGTTCTGGACCCCATGACCCGGAAGGCCTTTGAATATTATGAAACTCTTCACCTGGAAAGAAAGCAGAGAAAGGAAAAACATGGAAAGTAAAGAAATGGTGCGTCTTGCCTGTGAGGCTATGGAAGATAAAAAAGCACAGGATATTAAGATCATTGATATTGAAAAAGTTTCCACTCTGGCAGACTACTTTATCATCGCCAGCGGAACCAACCGGAACCAGGTTCAGGCTATGGCGGACAGTGTCAGCGAAAAACTGGGCAGAGCCGGAGTAGAACCAAAGCAGATGGAAGGATACCAGACCGCTAACTGGATCCTGATGGACTACAGAGATGTGGTGATTCATATTTTTGACGAGGAAAATCGTCTGTTCTATGACCTGGAGAGGATTTGGAGAGACGGAACCCTTGTGAACAGGGAAGCTTTTAACTAAATGCAGAGATAGAAATGCCGCCTGATCATCTATTGCTGATGTTCAGACGGCACTTTTTTTATAAAATTATCTTACCCTCAGTGTACAAGGAGCATAAGGATCTCATCTGTAAAAGAAGTTTCTACCGCATAAAACGGAAAACACCGATCACTTTTCCAAGGATCTGGAAGGGACGGTCTGGTTCTACAATGATGGGTTCCATAGAATCGTTTTCCGGCTGCAGGCGGATATATCCATCTTCTTTGTAAAAAGTTTTTACGGTGGCGGAATCATCTATGAGAGCTACAACTTTCTGACCGTTTTCTGCAGTGGGCTGCTGTTCCACTACCACATAATCCCCATTGAAAATACCGGCATTGATCATGCTGTCTCCCTGGACTACCAGCATAAAAGTCTTGTTATTTGGCATATACTCGGAAGGTATGGGAAAATAGCCTTCCACATTTTCCACTGCCAGAAGAGGCTGGCCGGCAGCTACCTTTCCAATAATAGGCACGTTGACCGTTTCCCTGCGGACCAGATTGAAATTATCGTCCACGATCTCTATGGCACGGGGCTTTGTGGGATCCCGGCGGATATAGCCGTTTTTCTCCAGGGTTTCCAGATGGGAATGCACGGAAGAAGTGGACTTTAAATTAACAGCTTCACAGATTTCCCGGACAGAAGGGGGAAACCCCCGATTTAAAATTTCGTTCTTTATATATTCTAAAATTTCAGATTGTTTCTTACTGATCTTACCATACGACATAACAGATACCTCCGATTTCTTTTCATTATCATACCATAAAGCCCCCGGAAATGCAAACAAATATTCCGAAAGTTTGTTCGAAAAACCTTGACAAACATGTGTTCTTGTATTATCATAAATCCAACAGAAAAAGAACGTATGTTTGTGAATACATGTTCGCATAAGATGGCAGGAGGTAAGAATAATGAGAAGAAAAAGAAGACAGAAAAGATTATCGCTGGCAGTATTGGTATGTTTTGCAGTTTTTGCAGCACTTGGGACAAGCTTTGTTATGACAAGTACAGCGGAAGCGGGAACCAGTGAGTCCAGCCGTTATAAATATTATACCAGTATACAGGTAGAGCCTGGCAGCAGTCTGTGGGAAATCGCCAGGGAATATGCTTCCAGTGAGTATGAGGATCTGGATGAATATATCCGGGAAGTACGCCAGATCAATCATCTGGATCAGGATACCATATATGCAGGTTCTTATTTGTGTATTCCCTATTACTCTTCGGAATATAAATAAAGACTGTATAATATTCCCGCTTTACCCGGGATGGCACTAGTGCGGCGGAAAATGAGTGCCGCATACATGGAAACGCATACCTGCCCCAGGGGTATATGGGGAAATGCAGGAACATCCTCTTGTAGGACATGGCTTTCAATGCTAAAATATTGGAAAAACGTGTTGAGGTATGTGTCCGATGAACCGAAAAAATGTTACTTCTACGGATGTGGCCAGGAGAGCAGGCGTTTCCCAGTCTACCGTGTCTATGATCCTGAATAAAAAATATAATGTTTCTTTTTCCAGAGAAACCGTTATGAAGGTAGAAGAGGCTGCCAGAGAACTGGGATATTCTGTGGAGAAAAAACAGAGAAAAACCAGAATCCAGATGCAGGGAACCATTTTTGTGTTATGTCCCAACCTGACAAATCCCTACTATTTTTCCCTGCTCCAGGGAATTGAAAAGATGGCAAAGAAAAACCGATATGATGTATTTCTGTGTAATACAGGAAGAGATTACCGGACAGAAGAAAAATATCTGAAAAAAATAGAAAAATTAAATCCATCAGGCATCATCTTTACTTTTATTCCAAGTTTTCCGGAACTGGTTCAGGAAATTTCCGGAAAGATTCCGGTGATCCTGATTGGAGAGAAAGATGCGGTAAGGGGAATGGACATGGTGGAACTGAACAGTGAAAGGATGGGGCAGATCCTTGCGGAACATCTTCTGCAGTTAGGACATCGGAAAGTGGCTTTTCTCTCCACCCCTCTGACTCAGAGACAATCAGCCAGAAGGGCACGGATACGGGGTTTTTGCCAGGCATTCCAAGAAGCCGGATATGGGGAAAGCGTTTATGTGAGAAGCCTTCCTGAAGAAATGGATGTTATGTTTCAGGAGGTAGATATGGAATATAAGACAGGATACGAACTGGCCTCTTCCCTTGTGATGGAGCTTCCGGATATTACAGCGATGGCAGGAACCAATGACATGGTTGCCCTGGGTATAAGGGATGCACTGCTGAACAGACACTACCGTATACCGGAGGATATTTCAGTATTGGGATGTGATAATCTGCTGTTTTCCGGACTTAGAGGGATTGATCTGACTACAGTGGAGCATTTTACTCCTAAGAAAGGAGAAAATGCCTGTGAGATCCTGTTAAAAAAGATAGAAGAGCGGAGACAGAGACAAGATAAGGGCAGCCAGGGGATGATCTATCATATTGAGTATGAACCCCGTCTGATCTTAAGAGGCAGCACTTCCTATCCCCGGCAGCTGTAGACCCGGGACAGGAGGATAGGATGATCAGCACAAAAAGGCTTCTTCAAATTTTTTCAGCGGACGGTTTACTTCTTTGGCAATCAGCCCTACAAAAACTGCGGCAGCTATCGTACCCTCCCGTACACCATGGAGTCCGCCCAGAAAAATCAGCGACAGGATACAGGAGATGAGGACAAGAGTTACATCAAAGGCTACCTTCATATAACCGAACTTAATGGGGCATACTTTGCATATTGCAAGGACAACCCCTTCTCCCGCAAGAGTTACCACATTGGCGGCGACTTCAAAGCTCACTCCTATGGCTACCAGAAGGATTCCCAGGATACACAGTATCCATTGCTGCCAGTAAGTGTTATATGTAACTTTATCCAGAGCCCAGACGGCGAAATCTGTGAGATAGCCAAAGAGAAAGGCTACCGGAAGCTGGATCAACTGTATGGGGTCATACCTTTTTCTGAGTATCAGTATTTGGATCAGGATAAATACACAGTGCATGAGGATCGTAGTATTTCCAACGGAAAGAGGTGTTAAAAGACTGCTGACATAGGGAAGACTGGAAATAGGAGAGGTTCCTAAGCTTGCCTCTATAGAGAAGGCAACTCCAAACGCCATGATACAAAGTCCTGCACACAGAAAAAGATATCGTTTTATCAGACTTGTTGTACTTCTTTTATCATTTATCATTTTATTTGTACCTTCTTTCGATTTATTCCTTTTTATAAGTCTCTATACCACGCTTTATTAT
>DXFG01000260.1 GCA_019114545.1 Candidatus Blautia pullistercoris
TCTCAGCTCCCTGTCCGCCTGTTCCACCGAAGCTTTATAATCATGCAAATTCATCTTTTATTTCCTTTCTATAACCTGTTTTTTCATACTCAGTAGATCATCTTTGCTATATTCGAGGGCACCTTTTCTCCGTTTTTGTAGGCATTATCCAGTTCCTTTTTTGCGGAATAGCTCCGGCCCTTCCCATACTCCCGTATGGCTCTGGTGGTGTAATAGTCGGAACTTTCAAAAGCTGCCCCTCCGGCCTGGTAGGCAATTGCCTCTTCCTCCCGGAGCAGTCCCGGGATCTCCCCTTTCTCTGCTCTGGCCGCCGTATACATTTTGCTGAAAACAGCCCCTTGCTGATGGGCGTAAGTCTCCATAGGCTCCTGAAGATAAGCCATAAAATCTTCCGGATTCATTCCCGACAGCCTCTCTTTAATATCATCTGCCCACTCCAGCTTCTGTTCCATGTAAGAGAATGTATTCCCGGATTCTGTCAGACACTGCATCTGCATAATATGTACGGTCTCGTGGTAAAGCGTTTCTGCCGCCTGCTCCAGCGTATATCCAGAACTGCTCAGCTTATCCAGATTAAACCCTATTTTAGGCGCTGCGATATGAGAAAAGCGGTCTGTCCCTGCATCATATCCGATAAACAGCGGAGTGGCTGCATTTGTCGTGCTTCCCAGTTTCTCCGGCGTAATCTGCGTCTTATCAATCACTTCACTGGGAATACAGGCTTCCTCTGCCATATCCCGGTACATTTCCCTGAGTATCTGCACTCTCTCCTCCACGCCTGCTGCCGCCCATCTTTCCTCATTGTACCTGTCACTTTTTTCCGCCAGACGTCTGGCTGCATCTGCCGGCATTTTGGAAGGATTTCTCTCCGCCTGGAGATAGGCCTCCCGGCTTTCGGTCAGAAACTCCTCCATGGAATACCTGATTTCCCTTTCCATATCTTTTTTCACGTCTTTTTCTGTTGATAATCCACGCTCCTCAAAGCGCCTTGGCGATTCCGGCTCTATATGGTGCTGTTCCAGTCTGGGCCCTTCCCCCTCAAGGTTCTCTGTGTCAAAGTCCTCCGGGCCGGGATTGTCCAGAACTCTTGCGCCAAGCAATGCTGCCGGAGCTGCAGTTTCTATGGAAGCCCCTTCCGATGCGGCCCTTTCCAGCAGCCTGGCTCCTCTTGCCCCTTCTATCACCTTTTCCCCTGCTGTTTCGGCCAGCATCTTCGCCATAATGATACCTTCCATTCCAAATTTCCTCCTTTCTGAAACATCTCGTCAGATTTTTAAGTGTCTTGTGTATAAAATAACATTTTCAATCTGAAATATACGCAACATTTTTCCACTCTGTCATTACTGTATAAACGATACCATTCCACTTTCCACCAGTGCGCATCCTGCGGAAGGTTTTGCTTAATAGGAAAGAGTCCTTCCCTATCCGCAGCGATACTGCGGGCAGCTCCAGGCAAAGCCTGTCGCTGTCCGTTGCCCGGCAAATGGTGCTGCGTGCCAGTGGCACGCGTTTAGCACGGACCGCAGCGGAGCGAAGACCTGCTCGTGCAAGCACGGCAGTCGCTTGCCGGGCGTATCGCTGCCAGCTCACGGCAGAGCCCTTCGCTGTCCGTTGCCCTGCAAATGTCTGCTCGTGCAAGCACGGCAGCCGCTTGCCGGGCGTATCGCGCAAAAAAAGAGCTGCCGCATTTGGTTTTGCGGCAGCTCCCTGCTGGGGATTCTTCTGCTATATTTTATATCATTATTCCGGTTTTCTCTCATAAGTCACAAAAGTATACTCCAGGTCAAAGTAGGTCTGCTCCTCGCTTTCTTCTGTGACTTTCCACTCTTCCATCTGGTCCAGATCGGGAAAGAAGGTGTCTGCCTGATAGGCAAAGTCGATCTTGGTCACATGAGCCTTGGTGCAGTAGGGAAGCATCTGGCGGTAAATGCTGTCACCTCCGATGACATATACATCCTCTGAAGGATATTTCCCTGCTTCCCGGAGGGCCTCCTCTATGCTGTGTACTACCACTGCATCTTTCACTTTATAATCCTTATTCCCCGTTATGACAATATTGATCCGGTTTTTCAGGGGCAGGCCGTTTGGAAAGCTCTCCAAAGTCTTTCTTCCCATAATCACTACCTTACCGGAAGTTGTAGTCCTGAAAAATTTCATATCTGCAGGAATACTTACCAGCAGTTTATTATCTTTTCCGATTCCCCAATTGGAATCTACGGCTACGATCAGATTCATATCTTATTTCTCCTCTTTTCTCTTCCAATATGCTGCTTATCTGACATACGGATATAGATATATCCGCCCTTTTCCTCAAAATACCTTTTTACACAGCAACAGGTATATTTTTGACCTGGGGCCCTGCCTGATAATTTTCTACGATAAGATCATCTGTGGTAAAGTCATAGAAGTCTGTAATCTCCGGATTCAGGGAAACCTTCGGTGCCGGATAAGTTTCCCGGCTGATCAGCTCTTTAATCACCGGCACATGGCGGTCGTAAATATGCGCATCTGCGATCACATGGACCAGTTCTCCCGGGATCATGTCATTTACCTGAGCTACCATCATCAGCAGGATGGCGTACTGGCATACATTCCAGTTATTGGCTGCCAGCACATCCTGGGAACGCTGGTTCAGCACTGCGTTAAGCACCAGCCTCTCCTGGTCTTGGTCCTTTGTCACATTGTAAGTCATGCTGTAACAGCAGGGATCCAGAGCCCCGCCGTGGAGATACTCAAACTGATACAGATTCGTCATGATCCGTCTGCTGTAAGGATTTTCTTTTAGCTGCTGGAGTACATAGTCCATCTGATCTACTTCTTCTCCTTTATAAAGGAATTTTCTTCTGACCACGTCCCCGTAACAGGTTCCGATAGATCCGTTCTCATCTGCCCAGGCATCCCAGATATGGGCGTTGAGGTCATGGATATTGTTGGACTTTCTCTGATAGATCCAGAGGATCTCATCCATGCAGGTTTTCAGTCCGGTCTTTCTCAGAGTCAGCGCCGGGAACTCCTTTCTCAGGTCATAACGGTTCACTACCCCGAACCGCTTAATGGTGTAGGCTGCTTCCCCGGTATCCTCCCAGTGAGGCCGTACCTTTTCTCCCTTTGTATCCGTGCCATTCTCCAGGATATCCCGGCACATATCAATAAAAAGCTTGTCTGCCAAACTCATAGTCTGCTCCTCCTCTAACAGTATTCGTCTTCTGTTTTGATCGTTCTGCCTACTATCATATCATAGAAATCCCGGGAAAAACAGGTTTGGTTTCATTTCTTTTTATCCAAAGATATCCAGAATGCCGCTGGAGGTAATAAATATAATACCGATCAGCACCGGAAGAACAAATTTCACCAGTACGGACCAGACAGGAGCCAGCTTAAAAGGACTTTTTCCATCATTTGTAATCTCTCTGACTGCATTTTTAGTCTTCCATACCCAGCCGATAAACACACAGGCCAGAATGGCGCCGATAGGCAGAGACACATTAGAAACCAGATGATCCGCCAGATCAAAAAATCCTTTTCCCGCAATTTTGATGTCGCTCCACAATCCGAAGCTGAGAACGCTGGGGATCCCTGCAATAGAGATCAGGATTCCGGAGACCACCGAAGCTTTTGTCCTGGAAATCTTAAAGGTATTCATTGCAAAGGATACTACCACTTCCAGAAAAGCAATGCTGGTGGTGGCTGCTGCAAACAGCACCAGGATAAAGAAGATCACACCGAAAAGCTGTCCTCCGGGCATCTCCCCAAAGACTGTAGGCAGCGTCTGGAACATAAGGCTGGGACCGCTTTCCGGATCAAATCCGAAGGCAAAAACTGCCGGCAGTATGGCAAAACCGGCCAGCATTGCCACCAGGGTATCGCAGCCGGCAATGCAGCAGGCGCTGTTGGTGATCTTCTGATCTTTTCCCAGATAAGCCCCGTAAGTAATGGTGGCTCCCGTACCCAGAGACAGGGAGAAGAAGACCTGTCCCAAGGCTCCCAGGAAGGCTCCCGGGGTCAGCTTGGAAAAATCCGGTTTCAGGAAAAATTCAATACCCGCGCCTGCCCCAGGCAGCGTACAGGAACGGATCGCCACAGCAATAATACACACCAGAAGAAGAGGCATCATTACCTTGCAGGCCTTCTCAATTCCCTTCTGAACTCCTCTTGCCACAATAAACACGGTCAGGATCATAAAGATCACATAATAAAAGATCTGACTGCCTGTATCCGCAGTAAAATCTGCGAAAAATGCCGCTCCGTCTCTGGAAGCATTGGTTGCTGATGAAAAGATATAACGGATCACCCAGCCCCCTAAAACAGAATAATAAGACAGGCCGATGAAGCTGGTGATCACTGCCAGGATACCTACGCCGCCCCATTTGGGATTCAGGGCCTTATAGCTTCCAAAGGCATCCTTTCCTCCTGCCCGGCCAATGGTGACTTCTGCGATGATCATGGGAATTCCCACCAGAACAATACAGATCAGATAGATCAATACGAAGGCTCCCCCTCCGTTTTCTCCTACCAGCATAGGAAACCGCCAGAGATTTCCCATACCTACAGCAGATCCTGCCGCAGCCATAATAAATCCCAGACTGCCGGACCATTTGGCCTCTCCTGTTTTTTTCTTTCCTTGTTTCTCCATTTCTCTTCCTCCTTCTCGGCAGCAGAGCCCCGCCGGGCGTATCCCAGAATAAAGTGGGCAAGCCCACCTCACCTCAGATTCCCCTCCCCTCAATCTTCAGGGGCTTGAACACTTTGTGCGCCGCCGCAATACCGCAAAGCGGTAACATCCCTCATTGCGGCGTGTGCATCCTGCCCGGAGGGCTTTTATTTAATAGGGAACGAAGTTTCCTATTAAATAAAAAGCCCCCGTCCTCATATCTGAAAACTTTCAGACATAAGGGCGAGGGCATAGCCTTGCGGTACCACCTTATTTCATCTCTGCCTTACAGCAAAGACCTCTGCGGGTACGGGAATCTTCCTTATACCCTGGCGCTGTAATGGGCGCTCCCATCGCAGCCTGTGGAGAATATGCTCCAGTCGGTGCGAGGCTCCGAGACCATCTTCCACTTACTTCCCTGTGCTTCCTTTCACCTGCCGAAGCTCTCTGTATCATTTCCGTAAATGTACTCTTCTCTTCACTGCCGTTATCTTTTTTCTGTCTCCCAGTATAAGACTCCGGGAAGCCTGTGTCAATTCTTTCCCGGCTTCTTTTGAATTCTTTACATTTTTCACAAAAAATGTTACTCTTTCTTAGTAAATCTATTCATCTGCATTTTGATTACTGCACAAAAAGAACCTGTTTTTTTGTAGAATCTTTCTGTGCGGCATCAGAAAGGAAGATCATGAAGAAATTTATTATTTATCTTTTAAAGCCTTTTTCCTTTCTTCCTGCCCTGCTGGTCATGTATATGATCTTTACTTTTTCCAGCCAGACAGGCGTGGATTCGGGTAACCTCAGCTATAAGATCAGCTACGGTATTGTCTCTGTGGCAGACCAGGTTCTGGAAAGGAATCTTTCAGAAGGAGACAAAGAATACTATGCCGGTCAGATCGAGCTTCCGGTGCGGAAGCTGGCCCATATGACAGAATACTGTATCCTGGCCATATGCATCTCCTTCCCTCTGTATGTGTATGGTCTGAGAGGGTTCTGGCTTTTTATCTTTGCCGGACTTTTCTGCGTGGCCTTTGCCTGCACGGATGAATTCCATCAGTCCTTTGTAGCGGGCCGCAGTCCTGCCAAAACAGACGTGGTGATCGACAGTCTGGGAGCCTTGATCGGTATCGTGCTGGTTCAGCTTTTCTGCCACAGTTTTACGGAACCAGCCCCTTAATCAACATCGAGGCGCTGTGGCATTCATTAAAATCGAGAATATGACGAATGGGGCAGCGCCCTGATATATGTTTCATAGGACAGCCTGTTTTCTGGAATTCTCATTTATTCAGATAAGACAGGATATTGGCATATACCTTTTCTTTTTCCACTTCATTCAGGATTTCATGGCGCATTCCCGGATACATTTTTCCTGTTACATGCTGATACCCCACACTTTTCAAAAACTGAAGCTGTTTTACGAACTTCCTTCCCCCTCCGATGCAGGGGTCGTCTTCTCCTCCCAGAAACAGTACCGAAAGCCGGGAATTTTGCATCTTCCATCCTTTTGGACTGTATGTGTCCTTCAAAAGCCGAAACAACCCCTGAAAAGCATCGGCAGTAAAAACAAAGCCGCAGTACTCCGACTGGTCATAATCCTCGATCACCTTTTTGTCTGAACAGATCCAGGCCGACTCAGATCCCTCCCCGGGAAATCTGGCTGCATATGGGCCAAAGGCCAGAACCTGGATCGTCTTGCTCCGGAACCGTCCGCCTCTTAGCTTTTTCTGAAGCACCGTCAGAAACAGGCCAAGATCCACTGCCGGGTTGGCGCTGGGCGGCCCTGTGAGGATCAGCTTTTCCAGCTCTCTGTCATAATCCTTCAGATAGACCCTGGCCGCAAGAGAGCCCATACTGTGTCCCAGCATATAAACAGGTTTTCCCGGGAACTGCTCTTTGATCCAACAGGTTACCTGATGAAGATCTTCCACGATTCCCTTATCCCTGCCGCCGTAAAAATATCCCAGGTCTTCTTTTTTCTTTACACTTTTTCCATGCCCTCTGTGGTCGTGGATCACTGCGGCATATCCCCGTTCTGCCAGATATTCCATAAAAGGCAGGTATCGTTCCTTATTCTCACACATTCCGTGAGAGATCTGAAGAACGCCTTTTATATCCCCTTCCGGTTTCGTATACAGCAGGGAAAGCCTCAATCCATCAAACCAGGACCAGATCCATTCTTTACGCTTTTCCATACTTTTACTTTTTCACCTCTGTCTCTTTCTTGTCTGCATGCAGGCTGTCCGGCTGCAGCGAACCTGCCCGGCCTTCCGGGCTTTCATAATATAAAACAGGAGCATGCCGTTCCCTTATAATGGCGGCATGCTCCTATGTATTTTCTGAAAATTATGCTTCTACAACTTCCAGGACGTCGGCTGGACAGGCTTTTGCGCAGATACCGCAGGCAATACATTTGCTGCTTACCGGTGAATCCTCAGCCTTGACCATAACGCCGAATGGACAGGCTTCTACGCATTTGCCGCAGCCTGTACATTTCTTCTTATTGACCATATACACGCCCTTTGCGTTCTGGGTGATGGCTTCTTCCGGACAGGCTTTCGCACATTTTCCACACTGTACACAGACCATAGGCTTTGCATCGCCGTTTTTATCTATGATCTGAATGCAGGATTTATCCGGATCAAACTCCTTGTAAAAGCTTGTTGAACAGGCCCTTACGCATTCCAGGCAGGCCATACATTTCGCACCCTTTACTACTTTCAGTTTCTTCATAGCAAATCCTCCGTTTTCCTTGGTATTAAGACTTGTGCCGGGCACAGTCCCACAGATTATTCCGTCAGATAATTTTATCATCTCGGGAGGATTTTCACAAGGTACTTTTCGCAAATCTCTATACCTGAAGCAATATTTCTTTTATAGTTTCAAAAACTGCTCTACATTTACCACAAAAACTGTGGCACCTCCTACTTCAACGCTTACAGGTGGGGCTGTATATCCCAGCACCGGACCCTTGGACCCGGAAGAATAAGAAGGATTGATCATAACTTCCTGTCTTCTGGAACACTCCTCCTTGATCACATTAATGACAAACTCTACCTTGTCGTCTTCCGTACCGATCATCAGAGTTGCATTTCCTTTCCGCAGGAATCCTCCTGTACTGGAAAGCTTTGTCACACTGATCTTCTCTTTATTCAAACGTTCAATGACGAATCCTTCGTCTTCCTTCCGTACGATCGCAAAAATCATTTTCATAGCAAGCAACCTCCTTTTCAACGGGCTTCCCCGCCTTTTCCTTCAAAATTCTCAAAGGGCAGTTCCGGCGCTGATATCCGCCCCCGTTTTTATTGTAATTCATTATAGCACAGTTTATTCTGAAAGCAAAGACTTTATCGAAGTGAAGAGCTTTTCACCTCTTTTTAATGCCTCTGAAGCTTTTCAGAATCTATCAAAAATGAAAAGTAAAGTCTTTGTTAATTTTCCTGATTATGTCTTGAGTTTTTTATATCTTTTGCTATAATCGTCCTATCCTGAAAGATTCTGAAAAAAGACAGCCTTTCAGGCATACAAATACTGCAAAAGCAGAGAGGAGGAGTTACTTGCCGCAACAAACGGCAGAAATCTCATGAACCGTTTTATTAATTTTTTTAAAAGGCAGCCTGCAGGACGGTTGATCACCCTTGGCTTTGCCGCAGCAATCCTGTTTGGTACATTCCTGTTGCTGCTCCCGGTCTCCGTAAGGCCGGATGCGAAAGTCAGCTTTATTGATGCCTTGTTTACTTCTACCAGCGCCGTATGTGTCACAGGACTGATCGCCATTGACACTGCGGATCATTTTACGCCTTTTGGCCAGGGCGTGGTGGCTTTTCTCATCCAGATCGGAGGCCTGGGCGTCACTTCCGTAGGTGTAGGCCTGATCCTGGCAGTTGGAAAGCACATTGGGATAAAAGGGCGTCTTCTTGCCCAGGAGGGGCTGAATGTAACCGGAGTAAAAGGAATCATACGCCTGGTAAAATCTGTGCTTTTCATGACCCTGTGTTTTGAACTTACCGGAGCAGTGCTGAGCTTTCTTGTTTTCATTCAGGATTATCCTCTGCCAAGGGCTATCGGAACCAGTATTTTCCACTCCATTGCCGCTTTTAATAACTCCGGATTTGATATTTTCGGCGGTCTTCAGAATATGATTCCCTACCAGTCGGACATCCTTCTGAACCTTACCACCTGCTTTCTCATCATTTTCGGCGGTCTGGGCTTTCTGGTAATACTGGATATACTGAAAAACCGTTCCTTTAAAAAGCTTACTCTTCATTCAAAAGTCGTGATCACTACCACGGTTATCCTTCTGGCAGTGGGAACTCTGCTTTTGAAAGCAACAGAAGATATTTCCTGGCTGGGTGCCTTTTTTCACAGTGTTTCTGCAAGAACGGCAGGTTTTTCCACCTATTCTATAGGAAACTTTACCAATGCCGGACTTTTTGTCCTGATTATACTGATGTTTATCGGCGCCTCCCCGGGTTCTACCGGAGGCGGTATCAAGACCAGCACTTTTTTTGTTCTTGTACAATCTGTACGGAGTCTGGTGACAAAGAAAAACTTCGAATCGTTCCACCGTTCCATACCGGCAGACAGAATCAGCAAAGCTTATGTAATCTCTCTTCTGTCCATTCTGGTAGTGTGTATTGCCACCTTCCTGCTGTGTATTCTGGAACCGGACCTGGATTTTGTCCAGATTCTGTTTGAGGTGGTATCGGCCTTCGGCACCGTAGGTCTTTCAACAGGGATCACTCCCAATCTGATCCCATTAAGTAAATTTATCATTATACTTGTTATGTTTATCGGAAGACTTGGGGCATTTACCCTGTTTTCCATGTGGGTAGACCGTCCGGCGCCTTCCGCCCGGTATGTAGAAGAATCTATTACAATTGGTTAAAGGAGATACAAAACTATGAGAAATGCAAAACCTTCAACTTTTGGTGTGATCGGTCTGGGCCGCTTTGGCTCAGCTCTTGCTATGAGTCTGGCCGAAGCAGGAAAAGATGTAATCGTTGTGGACTGCAATGAAGAAAAAGTGCGGGAACTCCGCCACTATACAGAATATGCCTTTGTCACCGACAACCTTTCAAAGGAAGCTCTCCAGGAAATCGGTATCCAGAACTGTGACACGGTTATTGTATGTATCGGTGAAAAAATTGACATCAGTATCCTTACTACCCTTAACGTAGTGAGTCTTGGAGTCCCTCATGTGATCGCCAAGGCTATCAGCAGCGACCATGGAACCGTACTGGAAAAAATCGGCGCCGAAGTGGTATATCCTGAGCGGGATATGGCTCTCCGCCTGGGGAAACGTCTGATCGCCAACAACAATTTCCTGGACTTTATCTCTCTGAGCAACGAGGTTGAGATCCAGCAGATCCCTGTTACAGACCGTATCGCAGGGATCAGTGTGGAACGGCTGGATATCCGCAGAAAATACGGTTTAAATATTATCGCCATTGAAAGCAACGGTAATACAGAGACCGAAATTTCTCCGGAATACCGGATCCGCAGAGATGATATCCTGGTCGTGATCGGTAAAATGGATAATATCTGGAAATTTGAACATGAAATCTGATCCGCCCGTTACAGTTCAACCGGAAGGCTGAACTGTAACATCAGCCCTGCACTTTTTGAAAAAAAGTGTTGACAAAACTTTTCGGATATAGTATAGTATTACCTGTGCTTACGAAAGCACAGGTAAAATGCGCGAGTGGCTCAGTTGGTGGAGCGCGACCTTGCCAAGGTCGAGGCCGCGGGTTCGAGTCCCGTCTCGCGCTTTTTTTATTATCAAAAATCGCAGCGTCTTTGTCACTTGACAGATGGACCTGCGATTTTTTTGACTTCATCTCCAGCTATTATCATTCTCTCCAGGATGTGTTATCATAGTCCATAGATTTTATTTCTAAATTTGACCTGCGAAATGAAAGGAGAAACTGTTTGTCTATGGATATCTCAAATATCAATTATGATTCTCTTATTGAAAAGTATCAGGATATCATCATCACAGCCGCCGATACCCTATGGGAGTATGCAGAACCGGCTTTTCAGGAATACCGTTCCTGTGACCTGCTGAAATCCATTTTCAAAGCCCATGGTTTTGACGTATCTTTTCCTTCTGCACTTCTTCCCACTGCTTTTACAGCCCGGTGGGGAAAAGGAAAACCTGTGATCGGCCTTTTAGGAGAATATGACGCCCTCCCCGGCATGGGACAGGCGGCGGATATCCCCGCCCCCACGCCCCTTAAGACCTCTGCCGGCCATGGCTGCGGCCACAACCTTCTGGGCTGCGGAGTCATGGCCGGCGCCTTCTTTCTGAAAGACATCATGGAGAGAGAACAACTCCCCGGTACGATCCTGTATTTTGGCTGTCCAGCTGAAGAAAACGCTGCCGGAAAGGCAGCTATGATCGACGAAGGTTTTTTTGAAAATGTAGATGCTGCGTTTTCCTGGCACCCTCACTATAAGTCCGGCATCTTCAACCAGGCCCTGGCCAATCACCGGGTCTATTATACCTTTCACGGCACAAGCGCCCACGCTTCCCAGTCCCCTCATCTGGGCAGAAGCGCTCTGGATGCCTGTGAGCTGATGAACATCGGGGTCAACTATCTCCGGGAGCATATAATTGATGAAGCCAGGATCCACTATGCTTACACAGACGCAGGAGGAACTGCGCCAAACATCATCCCGGCGAGAGCGCAGGTCTTCTATGCAGTAAGAGCGCCAAAAAGCCGGGAAGCCAGACGGTTGAGAGAAAGAGTGGATAATATCGCCAGAGGCGCCGCCCTGATGACCGGAACCACCGTAGATATAGAGACAGCCTGCGTTTATGACAGCATCCTGCCCAACCCTGTATTGGACAGCCTTGTTCTGAAATATCTAAGGACATATGCCCCTTCTTTCAGCCAGGCAGAGAAAGAATATGCCAAAGCTTTCCTTCCTTTTGGAAATCTCTCTGATACCGCTGTACCCATTGATGAAATTCCTGATCTTTCTCCGACCAGAAAAACCGGGATTTCTACAGATGTGGGAAATGTCAGCCAGCTCCTCCCCTGCTCTGCCTTTATGGTCTGCTGTTATGCCAACGGCTCTCCCCTCCATCATTGGACAGTGACCGCTCAGGGAAAATCATCTCTTGCCCACAGGGGAATGTTCACTGCCGGAAAAATCCTTGCATCCTGCGTCCTGGAACTTCTGACAGACCCAATGCTTCTTACGGAGGCCAAAAAAGCTTTTGAAGAAGCTGAACGGTAAATCGGATAGGGAAAAGTCTCTCCTATCCAATGCGATGCTGCAGGCAGCTCCAGGCATAGCCTGTCGCTGTCCGTTGCCTGGCAAATACCTGCCCGTGCGGGCACGGCAGTCGCTTGCCGGGCGTATCGCTGCCAGCTCACGGCAGAGCCGTTCGCTGTCCGTTGCCCTGCAAATGTCTGCTCGTGCAAGCACGGCAGTCGCTTGCCGGGCGTATCGCACAAAAAAACCCACAGAAAGCAGGTCTGCCCCTTTGCTTTCTGCAGGATTTGAATTTTCTGTTCAGGTTCTCAGGATTGCACTGAGTATATATTGATTATTTGGAAAATTTTTATGGGTAATGTCTTCCAGACGTATCAGATCCACATCCAGCCATAACTCTTCCGCTACTACCATCAGATGTGAAAACATAATGCCGAAATTCAACTCCTCAAATTTTCCCAGATGATTCATATTGTGTTTTTTTGCAAACACATGAATCCGGTTATCATATACCACAAACCGCCAGGGCTGGCTGTTCATGCTGGAGGGTGCCAGTCTGGCCGCTTCCAGAAGCTGTTTCATCCACTGTCTTGGCACTTCTTTGTAGACACAGAGGTCCTTCAGATCCATGCGCTTGGCATCTACCGCCTTCCTTGTATAACTCCCCCGACTCTTTCCGAACGCCAGCATAATCACAAATTTCATATTGCCTCTGCGCATATTTCCCATTCTGGGTTTTATCCCGCCGAGAAAGCAGGTTCCTAATCCCTTGGTACACAAAAAAAGTGCAATCTGTTCCAGAATATATCCGGCATTCATCTGTGCCAGATCTTTCTCTTCGGAATAAAAAGCCAGATAATAAGGGGCTTTCACTCCGAATAAATGCATCATCCTGTTCTTTCCTCTGGTATTATCTATAATAGAAATCTCTGTATGGATCCCCGGATTCAGCCCTTCGATCTCTCCGTAAAACTCCCTCATCTCCTGGAGGATCTCCCCGCTCACCGGTTCCATTTCATAGTTCCGTACAGATTTTCTGAGAAAAATCGCTTCATATAAATTCATATTATCACCCTTATTATTCTCCGTGTAACAATATTGTAACATACATTTTTTGAAATGCAACGGCTATTTCCCGGAGAATTTTTAATTCTCTGAAAAGTTTTTATAAAGTTTCTATTGACAAATCCGATCCGCCTATGTATTATTGTATTAATCAATTAGTACAATAATACATTTACTCAAAGAAACCATAAACTTATATGCTTCACACGATATGATATTGTGAAGATCCTTTGCAGCCAAAAAAGAAAAGGAGGTGCTGCATATATGCCTTGGAATCTGGACTCCAACCGTCCCATCTATCCTCAGATCATGGAACGGATCACTATGGATATTATTTCCGGCACATATCTTCCCGGAAGCAAGCTTCCCTCTGTAAGGGAACTGGCTCAGGAGGCAGGAGTAAATCCAAACACTATGCAGAAATCTTTGTCCGAACTTGAACGAACAGGTCTTCTCTACAGTCAGCGGACCAGCGGCCGCTTTATAACGGAGGATTTAACTATGATCGAACAGACAAAAAATGCCATTGCCTCAGAACAGGTAAAAGAATTTTTAAAGAAAATGGAATATATCGGTTTTACCAAACAGGCTACTATACAGCTTATCGAAAAAATCGAAAAGGAGGAACAGTCATGAACCCTATTTTAGAATGCAAAGACCTTACTAAGCGATATGGCAACAAGACTGCCCTGGATCAGATTTCCTTTTCTCTCATGCCTGGGAAGATCATTGGTCTCCTGGGGCCAAACGGCAGCGGAAAAACCACACTGATCAAGCTTTTAAACGGACTGCTGGTTCCCACAGAGGGCCATATCTTCATAGACGGCCTTGCGCCAGGTGTAGAAACGAAAAAATTTGTTTCCTACCTTCCTGAGCGCACTTACCTGAATTCCTGGATGAAAGTCTGTGACATTATCGATTTTTTCCAGGATTTCTATGAAGACTTTGACAAAGCCAGGGCTTACGATATGCTGAAGCGGCTGAACATCAATCCTTCCGACCGGCTCCGGACCATGTCTAAGGGCACCAAAGAGAAGGTCCAGCTGATCCTGGTCATGAGCCGCCGTGCAAGGCTTTACTGCCTGGACGAACCGATTGCCGGGGTAGATCCTGCTGCCAGAGATTATATCCTCTCTACCATTATTCAAAATTATGATGAAAATGCTACGATTATTATATCCACTCATCTGATTTCTGATGTGGAAAATATCTTAGATGATGTAGTTTTTATTCAGAACGGGCATATCCGTATGGTTGACAGCGTGGAAAACATCCGTTTCAATCAGGGAAAATCTGTAGACGCCCTGTTTCGGGAGGTGTTTAAATGTTAAAGAAATTATATAAATACGACTGGAAATCTGTATCCATGCTCCTTCTGATCCTTCATGGGGTATTGCTGGCCTACAGTGTGATCGGAAGACTGGCTATTGTCATTGCCGGAAATTTCGCAGCAAGAAGCGGAAGCAGCTTTGATACCCACGTATCCCTTTCCACTACCATTTTCGGCATGGGAGCAGTGGCATACGTCACGATCTATGTGATCTTCATCATAGGTATCATTCTGGCTACGATCTTTTATCTGGCAGCTCGGATGCAGAAAAGCTTGTTTTCTGATGAAGGCTACCTGACCAATACCCTGCCGGTAACCCCGGATAAACTTCTCTGGTCTAAGATTCTCATATTCTGGACCTGGTCAGCCATTGATTTCTTATGTGTGGCTCTATCAATTTTCATATTGTTCAGCTATCCGGAGACTATGCCGGACATCATAGACGGATTCCAGATGTTCTTTACAAGTCTTTTTGGGTTTGACGGCTTTCATGCTATGGTGGAAACTATCACCGTGGTCTTAGCCCTGATCATAGAATACTTCTTCTACATTACTGCCCTGATTTTATTTTCTATCTGTCTGGGCAGCCTATTTAAAACCCATAAAGCCTTAGGGGCCGTAGTATCTTTCTTTGGAATCAATATCGGGCAGTCCATCGTCATGCTGATCGTATTATTTATCGTCCCGCCCCTGAGTCCCATCAGCACTGTGGTCACCACAGAAAGCGGAGAGGTTATTTCCAGTACGGGAGGAA